>JBBPIS010000010.1:92159-99616 GCA_038040225.1 Planctomycetota bacterium | reverse complement strand
CCCCCCCCCCCCCGGCTCACCTCAGAGATTTCCTTATGAGCATTCACTCAGTCAACAAACACGAATTCATTCGTCCCCAACAACGCCTGAGTGTACTGCTCCCACGCGGTGAGCTTCACCTCGGACGCGGAGACGTTGTCGGGCAATGGGGCTTGTAGGTAACTGAGGCCGATGCGCACTTCGGCCTCAGTGGGAGGACGCTGGAAGAGGAGCGAGTAGGCTCGTTCGATGCGGCCCTTGTCGTCGGAGGCCGCTTCGTTGGCGAGTCGTTGCGAAAGCGACTTGGCCTGGCGCACGAGGAAGTCGCTGTTCAACACGAACAACTGCTGCATCGGCACAGTTGTGCTGACTCGCCGCTCGCTGGTGAGATTCGGATCGGGGAAGTCGAACAGCCGCAGTGTGCCATTCAATTCGTGGCGACTGATGGCGGCGTACAGAGTGCGACGGCGGTTGCCTCCATCGTTGAGGTTCACCGCCGCTCCGCCCAGCGTCGCGTCAAGATTTCCGCTCACCGCCAGCATCGAATCACGCCACGCTTCAATGTCGAGCCGTCTCCGATTCTGTCGCCACAGCAGGCGGTTGTCGGGATCGATTGTGGTTGAAGGTTGAAGGTTGATGGTTGATGGTGAAGACGAGGTGGCGGTTTCACCATGTTGCTTCTGACCATCAACCATCAACCCTCGACCATCAACATTCGACGACAGCCGGTACGTTGCCGACAGCATGATCTCGCGATGAAGTTGCTTGAGCGACCAGCCGGACGCGATGAACTTGGCGGCGAGATGATCGAGCAACTCGGGATGCGTCGGTCGTTCGCCCAAGAGTCCGAAGTTGCTCGGCGTTCCAACCAGCCCACGCCCGAAATGATGCTGCCAGACGCGGTTGACCATCACGCGCGCGGTCAGTGGGTTCGTGGGATCTGCAATCGCGCGGGCCAACTCCAGCCGACCACTTCCCTCGCGGAATGGCTGCGGTTCGGCGGGGCTGAGGATTGCGAGAAACCGTCGCGGGACTTCGTCTCCGAGTTCCTTGTGGTTGCCTCGCAGATGGACCTTCACATTCGTCGGCTGGCTGTCGGCGAGGCTGTGTGCGATCGGATACTTCGAACCCAACTCCTTCTTCGCGTTGTCGAGTTCCTTCTGAAACTCGGCCAGCGCGGTCTTGCTGGCTTCGGTGAGCAGCTTGTCCGCGCGGTCCTTCGGGATCGCCAACGGGGCGTTTTGATTAGTGATGAGATCCTTGATGAGTTCGGCCAGCGGCGAGTCGAGCTTTGGTTTTACGAGCTTGAGCTTTGCTGCAACGGCGTCTTCCGACAGACGCTTCTTATGAGCGGCTTCAAGCTCATCGTTAGCCTTGATCGCGGCCAACAATTGCTGCTGGAGCGCGACTCCAAACCGTTCGGCCTTCGATTCCATCGAGACAACGGCATCGGCATCGGCGGGAGCATCGGGGAGAGAATCGGTCTTCGATGGCTCGCCCGCTGTCGGCCCACTCATCAACGACTTGTACGCGGCGAGATAGGCTCGCTTTTGAACGAGGTCCGATGTCAGAAATTGCGACCAGCGTTCGATCAGGAACCGTTGCAGACCGAGTTCGTCGGCGAGCGACTTCGTCAGTTCATTCGCGTTCTGCTCGCCACGTTGCTGAAGTCTCCAAGCCGCGACGACGTACTTCGGTATCAGCGGGACAAACGACTCCCCCAACTTGCGGGCTTCTGTCGCCTGGGCCTCCGTGAGTCGTTTCTCCTGCCCCTTTACGACCTCGGCACGCGCGTCATATTGCTGGACGACGTCATCCGGCGCGAGAGGTGCTTCGCGGTATTGAGTGCTTGCGAAGACGCCGGCCAGCGCGTAGTAGTCTTGCGTCGGGATTGGATCGAATTTGTGATCGTGGCACCGCGCACACGACACCGTCAGGCCGAGGAACCCGCGGCAGAGCGTGTCAATCCGGTCATCGACTTCGTCCGACTCCGCCTTCCCCATGCACCCGGCATCCTTGTAGTAGATCGGTCCGAGCGCGAGATACCCCAGCGCGGGAAGCCGCTCCAACCGACCGTTCGCTTCGGGCAGCAGGTCGCCTGCGATTTGTTCGATGACGAACTGGTTGTATGGCATGTCGGAGTTGAAGGCCGCCACGACCCAGTCTCGATACCGGTAGCCGCTGGGATACATGCGAGCCTGGAAAGTATGAGCCTGATCCTCACCGTAACGCGCCACATCGAGCCAGTGCCTCGCCCACCGCTCGCCGTAGTGCGGCGATTCGAGCAGCCGGTTGATGAGCCGTTCGTGGGCGAGGGGACTCTCGTCCGCCACGAACGCCGCGACATCAGCGGGTGTCGGCGGCAGGCCGATCAGATCGAAGCTCGCCCGGCGAATAAACGTTCGCTTGTCGGCCTCGCCCACCGGCGACAAGCCGTTTGCTTCGAGTTGAGCCATCACAAACTGATCGAGCGGTCGACGCGACCACGCTGCGTTCTTGACTGCGGGTGCCGCGACATCCTTTACCGGCTGGAACGACCAGAACTGGCGATCCTCCGTTGTGATCGAACCACTCGCCCGAATGCCGCCGCTGTTTTTCGCCGCCGACTCCGGCCACGGGGCACCAAGTTCAATCCACTTCCGCAGCGCGGCAACCTCACCGTCCGACAACTTGCCGTTGGGCGGCATCTGCATCCCGCCGCGATGCTCGACCGCCGCGATGAGCAGGCTTTCGTCCGGCTTCTCCAGCGCGACGACCGCTCCACTTTCGCCTCCGGCCAGCATCCCCGTCCGATCCGTCAGGCTGAGGCCCCCCTTCTTCTGGCCCTTCGCATGACACGAATAACAGTGCTGCACGAAGAGCGGTCGCACCTTCCGCTCGAAGAATTCATCGCCCGGCATCTCAGCGGCGGCTGGCTTTGTGGAGGCGATTGGCTCGGCTGCGACCACTGCGCGGTGGAACTCCACCAGCACGAAGGCCAGCGACAGCAAGATCGTTCTGGGAAGGAGTGACACCATCGGGAGGATCGCCAAGTCGCGGAGAGAGGTCGAGGTAGGCGATGCCACAGTAACCAATCGGCCAGGTCGCATCAATTGGCTCTGCGGCGTTGGGTGCAATCACAGCCAACCCACCTCACGCCAGCACGTTTGTGACGACTTCGCCATGCACATCGGTCAGGCGGTAGTGGCGGCCCTGGAACTTGAACGTGAGTTGTTTGTGGTCGATGCCGAGCTGGTGCAGGATCGTCGCGTTTAGGTCGTGGACGTGGACCGGATCGCGGACGACGTTGTAGCTGTAATCGTCGGTCTCGCCGTGGGTGATGCCGGGCTTGATGCCGCCTCCGGCCATCCAGATCGTGAAGCAGCGGGGGTGATGATCGCGGCCGTAGTTCGTGGCGGTCAGGTTGCCCTGGCAGTAGACCGTGCGACCGAACTCGCCGCTCCAGACGACGAGCGTATCGTCGAGCAACCCGCGCCGCTTCAGATCGAGAATCAGGGCCGCACATGGCTGGTCGATGTCGCGCGCCTGATTCGGAATCTGCGCGGGAAGGTTCGTGTGCTGATCCCACCCCATGTGGAAGAGCTGGATGAACCGCACGCCCCGCTCGGCCAGACGTCGCGCGAGGAGGCAGTTCGCCGCGAAGGTGCCCGGCTTCTTCGAGTCGGGACCGTACAGATCGAACACGTGCGCGGGTTCGCTCGACACGTCGGCCAACTCGGGGACGGAAGTCTGCATCCGAAAGGCCAGCTCGTACTGCGCGATCCGCGTGGCGATCTCGGGATCGCCGGTCCGTGCGAGTTGCAGGCGGTTCAGTTCGCGTTGATCGTCGAGCATGTCGCGTCGCAGCGCCGAGTCGATCCCCGGCGGATTCGACAGATAGAGGACAGGGTCTCCGCCGCTGCGCAGCTTCACGCCCTGATGAACCGACGGCAGGAAGCCGCTCCCCCACAGGCGGTCATACAGCGGTTGGTCGTTCGGCCGGCCGGTCCCTCGCGACACCATTGCAACGAACGCGGGCAGATCTTTGTTCTCGGAGCCGAGTCCGTACGACAGCCAACTTCCGAGGCTGGGCCGTCCCGCCAGTTGTGCCCCCGTGGTGAGAAACGTCACGGCGGGATCGTGATTGATCGCCTCGGTCGACAGCGACTTGATGAAGCACAGCTCGTCGGCCACTCCCGCCAGATGCGGAAGCAATTCGCTGATCGTCGCGCCGCTCCGCCCATGCCGCGAGAACTTGAACATCGACGGCACGACCGGAAACTTGTCCTGCCCCGCCGTCATACCGGTCAGCCGTTGCCCCTGCCGAATCGACTCGGGCAGGTCGGTCCCGCGCCGCTGCTCCAGCTCGGGCTTGTGATCGAACAGTTCGAGTTGCGAGGGTGCTCCCGACTGAAACAGGTAGATCACCCGCTTGGCCTTCGGCGCGAAGTGCCTCATCGGCGAACCGGCCTCGTCAGCCAACAGCGAGTTCAGCGCCGTCATCCCAATTGCGCCGCCGGCTCCCCCAAGGAAGGCCCGGCGCGAAAAGTCGGTAAAGTTAGTCATCGGTGTACTCATTTCATTCCCCTTCCGACTCATTCCTCCTTCGTTCGCTTCGTGGCCTTCTGTCCAGAATCAGATTTGAACAGAAGGCCACGAAGCGAACGAAGGAAGAGGTTCTGGCGTGTTTTCAGTTTCTGTTCACGGTTTCGTCGAGGCTCAAGATCTCACTGGTGACGGTTGTGAAAGTGGCCAGCTCGAATGCAGGAAGCGTCTCATCGACGTGGGACTCGCCCACTTCGAGCAGCTTCTGGATTGATTCGGGATGATTGCGGAACAGGTTCAGCCGTCGATCAAAGCCGCGCGCGAGCACCGACAATTCTGTGTCGCTTGGCGAACGAGACAGCACGCGGCGGAAGGCCCACGCGATGCGCGACTCCGCCGATGCGCCACCCGCCCGCATCGCGTGTTCGGCGAGGACGCGGGCGGCCTCGAGGTAGGTGATGTCGTTCATCAGGTTGAGGGCTTGCAGCGGCGTGTTGGTGCGGGGGAGTTTGACTCGGCAGAAGTCGCGGCTGGAAGCATCGAAGATCGCCATGCCGGGCGTGGTGACGGTCCGCTTCTGGTACGTGTAGAGACTGCGGCGATAGAGGCTCGCGCCGTGCTCCTGCACGTAGACGGAGAACGGGCCGGGGACCGCTTCCGCACTGAGTTCCTCCCACAGTCCGGGCGGCTGGTACGGCTTCACGCTGGGGCCGCCGAGCGACTCGACCAGCAGGCCGCTCGACGCCAGGGCTGCATCGCGAATCATCTCGGCCGTCAGCCGGAAGCGCGGCCCGCGTGCGAGCCACCGGTTGTCGGGATCTCGCGTGACCAAAGCCTCGTCGATGCGGGATGACTGACGATACGTGGCCGACGTGACGAGTTGGCGGAGGGTGCGTTTGATGTCGAAGCGAAGTCGAGAGTCGAGAGTTGAGAGTCGAGAGCCAGACAAAGAAATCGTGGTTGAGCCGGACTCTTTCCTTTCTGCTCTCGACTCTCGACTCTCCGCTCTCCCCTCTCCCACAAACTCCACCGCCAGCCAATCGACCAACTCGGGATGGCTGGGCAACTCACCCTGCGTGCCGAAGTCCTCCGAGGTCTTCACGAGGCCAAGACCGAACAGCATTTGCCAGAGGCGGTTCACAGTGACGCGGGCGGCAAGCGGGTTCTCAGGCGAGACGAACCAGCGTGCGAGGTCGAGGCGGGTTGACGGTTGAGGGTTGACGGTTGAGGAAGGGAGACCTTTGGTCACGGGCTGTGCGGGGTCCGGAGACCCGCGCACAACAGTGTTCCCTGCGACCGCAGCTTGCTGGCTCTCAACCCTCAACCCTCGACCATCAACCTTCCCGAACACGGCGGGCAAACCTGTCTGAACAACCTCACCCGGCTTGTTGTATTCGCCGCGCGTCAGGATGCGCGTCTCACGCAGCCCCGACACGTCCTGCATCACCATCGTCGTCGGGATCGTGGCGAGATACGCCTCGTAGCGCGAGCGGGTGTCGAGGACGTGCTGCCTCGTGCGGCGTTCGGCTTCCGGCGCGTCGTGCCTCAGATAGAACTCGCGCAGCTTGGCGAGGTGCGCTGGCGGCACGGTGTCGTCGAGTGGACCAGCGGCAATCTGCGAGATCGTCTCTCCCGCCGCGAGTGACATCGCGACTTCACCGGTCAACCGACCGCGATAGAAACGGGGTTCGTCGATCAAGCCCACAAACGGCTGCGCACTGCCACCCGCTCCGATGATGAGTGGGAGCTTTACCCGGATCGGATTGCTGAGCAGATCAGTGATGACAGTTGTCTTCGCCGTCTCACCGTTCACGCGAATCGAGACGCCTCGTGCGGCGCTCGAGCCGTCGTAGGAGACGAACACGTGCGACCAGCGGTCGGCGGGGAGCGGCTCCTGCGACTCGACACGGATCAGGTCGTCGAGAATGCGTCCGGCGAAGAGGGCCTGCAATCGGCCGTTCGCTTCGAGGCGCAGTTCGTAGCCGCGCGATGAGTTCTCATGGTCCATACGGGCGAGAACCGTCATCGCCTCCTTTCCACGAGACTTCACCCAAAGTGAGAAGGCGAACGATTCGTCCTCGCCGAAGTCGCCGACATCGCCCGCGTCGAGCCAGCGTTTGCCATCGAACTCCGCCGCCTGACCGACGCGCCCGCTGGCGAAAGCCGCCTGGCCATCGTGGACCGTGGCCGGCGACTTGCTGGCAGTTGGCTCTGAAGAAAGGGACGCAGGGGACTTAGGGGACGGAAGGGACGTTAACGTCGGATCAGGGGCGTTCGCTTTGGCATTCGCTTCGGTCCCTTGCGTCGCTTTCGTCCCTTCGTCCTTCGCACCCGTTCCGCCTTTCTGTTCGATGACCCGCCACACCCGCCCGTCGCCGTCGAAGGGAATGTGCGCATCCAGGCCGACGGTGTATTGCCAATCGACCGGCTTGTTCCCGGCGCGGACGGAATCAGCCAGCCGCGACATGCCGTCGCGCACTGCGGGGGCCATCGCGTCCCAGCCGGCCCGCGCCGCATCAGCCTCGCGTTCCAGCTCCGTCAACTTGATCTGTTGGTCGGCCGTCGGAGCGGGCAGGTACGGCATCGAGTTGCTGTTGCGGATGTATTTGCCCGGTTCGGGGACCTGATTGAAGAAGGCGAACAGTTGGTAGAACTCGCGCTGGCTGATCGGGTCGTACTTGTGATCGTGACAGCGGGCGCAGCCGATCGTCAGACCGAGCCACACGGTCGAGGTGGTCTCGACGCGATCGACGACGTACTCGACGCGGAACTCCTCGGGGATGATGCCTCCTTCGGCGTTGCCGCGATGGTTCCGGTTGAAGCCTGTGGCGATCAGGCGGTCGTTGGCGACTGAGGGAGCGCGGAACTCGGAGCGCGGAGTGCGGAGCGAGGGTAACACGCCAGCATCTCCGTCTTTCTGCGCCGCACTCCGCGCTCCGAGTTCCCCGCTCTAC
>JBBPIS010000010.1:0-92149 GCA_038040225.1 Planctomycetota bacterium | reverse complement strand
GTTTGGGAGCGGTGATCTCTGCCGGTGGCGCGCCGGGCTTGGTCATCACGACTGCCAACCCGCCTTCCAGCCCCCCGCTCCGCGCTCCGAGTTCCCCGCTCTCCAGCAAGTCTCCCGCCAACTGATCGATCGTGAACTCATCAAATGGCTGGTTGCGGTTGAAGGCGTCGATCACCCAGTCTCGGTAGCGCCACATGAAGCGAGGCCCGTCGGTTTGGTAGCCGTTCGTGTCGGCATAGCGCGCGGCGTCGAGCCAGAGCGTCGCCATCCGTTCTCCGTAGCGTGGTGAGGCCAGCAGGCGGTCGATTTGTTTCTCATACGCATCCGGAGACAAGTCGGCGAGGAACGCATCAACCTCGTCCGGAGTGGGCGGGAGGCCGATGAGATCGAACGACGCGCGACGCAGCAGCGTCGACTTGTCGGCTTCGGGGGACGGGGCGAGGTTGTGCTCAATCAACTTCGCGCGGACGAAGGCGTCGACGGGACTGAGTGGTCGAGATGCGGGCGTCATGCTCGGAAAGTCAGCGGCAGGAGGGACGACAGCGCGCGGGGCGAGGAAGGCCCAATGCGGCTGGTACTCGGCACCCTGTTCGATCCACTGTTGGATCAGCGAGACTTCCTTTGGCGTCAGTGACAGATTCGATTTCGGCGGCGGCATCTGTTCGTCGGGATCGCGCGACACGATGCGGCGGACGACTTCGCTCTTCGACAGATCGCGAGGCACGATTGCGCGGGGGCCGTCCCGCTCGGCGGTCGCGTCTTCGGCCCGGTCGAGCCTCAACCCCGCCTGCCGCTTCGCCGAGTCGGGGCCGTGGCAGGTGAAGCACTTGTCCGACAGGATCGGCCGGATGTCTCGATTGAATTCGACCCGTGGGCCACTCGGCTCGGCGGCAAGCAGTCCTGCCGAGCCGGTACACGCAACGGCCCAAACCAGCAGTCGACAGGCGAACGAAACGTGTTGGTTCATCGAGTGGCTTCCGTTTGCCGAGGATCGAGGCGTCACAACAGCAAACTAGCCGTCCACGCGAGCGGTCGCAACCGGTTGAGATATTCTATTCAGACCCGACCCCGCACGCTCACGTGGTGGAGGCTGCCAGCATCCGAACCGACGCTGGCAGCGTCGGCCACGACAATTATTCCTGCGCCGGGCCTAAACGTCCTTGGCTCGTCTCATTGGTTGCGCAACCGTTTGACGAGGAGCAGCGTGGAATCGTCTGGCGGAAGCGGGCGGCCGTGGAATTGTTGGACGGTGTCGCGGACGGCGGCCACGATCTCGGTGGCCGGGCGGTTTCGATGCGCGAAGACCACTTGTTGTAATCGGTTATTGCCGAACATCGTGCCGCCGGCGTCGGTGACCTCGATGCAGCCGTCGGTTCCCAGCACGAGCAGGTCGCCCGGCGCGAGGCTCAGTTGCGGGTCCGTCTCGCCCGACAACAGCCTCGGGAAACCGAGCGGCAGGCGGGTGGCATCGAGTCGTCGAAACGAACCCGCTGCCGCATCGAGATGCAGAGCCGGTGCATGACCCGCGTTGGCGAAGCGGACTTCGTGCGTCTGCGGGTCGAGTGAGACGAGCAGGAACGAGATGAACTGGCCCTGTTTGAGATCGGGCGCGATCGACTCGGCCAGCAGTTCGACGATGCGGTCGGGTTCCGAGGCCGTCCTCGTCAGGACGTGCAGCATCGCGCGAACGGACGCCATGATGAGCGACGGTCCCAAACCGTGGCCGCTCACGTCCCCGAGAGCGAAGCCGATGCGACCGTCCGCCAGCGGGAGCCAGTCGTAGTAGTCGCCGCTCACGAACTCCGCCGGCTGCCACCACACGGCCACTTCGTAACCGGGGATGCTCGGCAGGGTCTCGGGCAGGAACCCGCGCTGGATGCGGCGGCCCATCTCCATCGCGTGTTCGAGTTCGTGAGCGTGGAGGGCCTCCTCCTGAAGCCGTCGTCGTTCGAGAGCCGTCGCGACGTGAGCGGCAAACGCGCGGATCAGTTGCTGGTCAAAGTCGCTGAAACCCGCCTCGGCCTTGTTAAGGAGTTGCAGCACGCCCACCAGTCGCTCGTCCACGTTCGAGATCACCGGCGCAGCCAGGATGTTGCGGGTGACGAATCCCGTGCGGCGGTCCACGGACGAATCCCAACGCTCGTCGTCATGCGGTTCCGCCACGTGGGCGATCTGCCGGTGCCGAGCCACCCAGCCGGTGATGCCGTGTTCAATGCCGTGACGAATCTCGCTGATCTCCAGTTCCGTGACGACCCGCGTGTAGAGCTGTTGCTTCGCGTCGTCGATCAGAAACAGGCTGGCTCGTTCGCAATCGACGGCATCGCAGACGCCATTGGTGACGATCTGCAGAATGCGAGTCAGATCCTGCTCGATCGCCAGTTGCAGAGCCACGTCCAGCAATCGCGACAGCGCGGCCACGCGCGGATCGTCGGAGGCGGCAAGCGAATGCGAGCGTTCCTGAAATTTGAGTGTCATGCGAGTGCGTTCCTTCGCAAAGTGCCGTTGACCGCAGGAAGTCTAACGCACACATCAGGGGTCAGGCACTCCAAACTTCAAACGGCAGCGGCAGAGACAACGATAATCAGTTCAGAAAGTGTTCCGCTGCCGTTTGAAGTTTGGTGACCCTATCGGATTGCATGTGCGATCCGCTGTTTCAGGCCTGAAGGGCCGGGGTTATGCCAGCCCTGGGCAAGCGACCAACGGAAGCGCCGCCCAGGGAAACAAATCGAGTCAACGACATAGCCCCAACGGGGCGCATGACACGCCGGTGGCGTTCGCGTTCCTAATTCGCCCCGTTGGGGCTTGGTGAAACCCCGTCTCTGGAACCCAGGGCTGCGCTCCCGATGGTCGCTTGCCCTGGGCTTGCGTAACTCGGCCCGTTGGGCCTGAAAGAACCGTTTCCGCTGTCGCACATGCAATCCGGTAGTGTCAGGAAGTTGGGAATGCCTGACTCCGGCCTGCGTGCAATGGTCCCGCGACGACTCGCCCTAAGAGTCGGCGGCGAGCGAACGGATCTCGCCAGTCGTCTGAGGCGGTCCAATTCGTTCGTCGATCCACGACGGATCGACGAACCGGCGCAGGAGCCAGCGGAAGGTGTGTTCGATCCGTGCCTCAATGGCAGCGCGATCCGAAGAGTCTGCGGGCGTGTCGGTCCAGACAAAGCCGTGCAGTTCGAGTCGCGCGGGCCACTGTTCTTTCTGGGCAATGAAGTTGACCCGGTCCTGGATGCGCCGACCCCAGACAACCCCGAATGCGTCGAAGAAATCGAGCCACAGCCGGTCGAAGCGGCTTGTCGTTCGCGAGCCCCGAGATCCGGTTCGGCCAGCGAGGATCATTGCCATCGCCAACAGGCCCGTCGCCCACTGCCGCGCCCACCAGCGGTCTGCCAGCCAGTCGGGACACGACACTGACGAGGAGACGGCCAAAATTCCGCACGCCGCCGCGTAACCGAGGATCGGCAGTGTGAATCGCGTCCCGCAGTAGTTGCCCGCTCCCATGATGAGGACGAGCACAAAGGCGACGAGTTGTGGAGTCTCAAGTTGCAGGCCCCTCACCTCACTCCCTTGCAGCCAGAGCGAGAGGACCGGCCAGCCGAGCACGAGGAGCAGCGGGAACTGGATGAACCACGTCCAGACTCGCGTGCCGGGGCGTCTCGAACCGAGCACGGCAATCGGCGGACACAGGGCGAGCACCGCCGAGGCGTACCACAAATGATCGGCCACCGAACTCGAAGCGACTCGCAATCCGTGGTCGCTCACCCAGGAAACGGTCCAGAGTGCGAGGGCACTCACGGACCAGAGCCACGCCGCAGGGAGCGTCGTCGCCCTCACCGCGCGCCGCGCTCTGAGGATCGCTCGCCACGCCAGTGCGAGTCCGAGTGCAACGATGACGCCGATGATCGCAGTCGGTGGGGTCAATTCGGATCCGCGAACCGGTTCGGGTGGGGAAGGGACGGACAGAGGTTGGCGAGGTCAGCGGAACGGCAACGAACATTGTCCGGCTTGAAATGGAAGGCGTGATCTTGGTCGAGGCCGCCTTCGACGGCGTATCGCACGCCCGGAACAGGTGATTTCCACCGAACACGATGCGGTCACGGCGGAATCACTTCTCTTTCAGGCCGATTCGTAAGGAAAAGACTCCCGACAACCGCTACAGGCGTCACCTTGTCGCACAGTCCCCGCCTCTTTTCAAATCGAAATCGTTTAGCTGAGTGGAACAGCCTGCCTCGTCCGAAAACTTAGGGCAGCGATGCAACTTTGCGTCCAAGGACATGTCGAGGCCACCAGACAAGGTGTCCGGAAGAGTGCTCAACAGTCCCTCACGTTCCACGGCCCCGCTTCTGTAGGAGAGTCTAAGATGAAATTCGCATGGATTACCGCCGCGCTGGTTTGTTTCGCCAGCATCAACAGTGCCGACGCCGGCCTGTTCCACCGCCACGGAGGTCACGGAGGTCACGGTTGCGGTTGCGCACCAGCCTCGTGTGCCGCCCCTGCCCCGAGCTGCTGTGCTCCCGCCGCTTGCGCTCCTTCGTGTGCCGCGCCAGTCTGTGCGCCCGCTTGTGCCGCTCCCGCGGCCTGTGCGCCGACCTGCTGTGCTCCGGCCCCGACCTGCTGCAACAACGGTTGCAACAGCTGCTGCAAGAAGTCTTGCTGCTTCAAGATGCCGAAGATCCGCTGCCCCAAGGTTCGTTGCTGCAAGGTTCGCCGAAGCTGCTGCAACACGGGCTGCGCCCCGACCTGCGCCGCTCCTGCTGCTTGTGCTCCGGCGTGTGCCGCTCCGGCCGCTTGTGCTCCGACCTGTGCCGCTCCGGCCGCTTGTGGCCCGACCTGCGCCGCTCCCGCTGCTTGCTGCCGCTGAGCTGTGCTGACGACGACGATGACGACCGAGTGACCTAGCCCGACCCCGAAGACAGTCGACAGAATCGCGGCGGGCCATGGGAATGTGAGGCAAAGTCTGGGGGAGGCAACCCCTCCCCCGGACATGTCTCGCGACACAGACTGCCTGCCACGTGCAATTCATCTAACTCGCGGCCTGCAAGCTCCGAACGATGACCGGCACACGGCTCGCAAGACGATCACTCCACCGACGGTCGCAAGCCTACGACTGTCGAAGCAACTTTGACGATACATGAGAGGTGACGGATCCCTTCGCGGAACCGGCACCTTTTCTTGTTCTTTGAGAAATCGCTGGCCGAAGGAGAAGTGACAACGTCCTCGCTCGCTCCTCCTACCCACCATCCACCATCCACCAGCCACTCACCTGGTACACCGCCAGTGCGGCGACATACGCCAGCGTGGTCATGTAAGTGAACGTGAAGATCGACCAGCCCCACGAGTTGGTTTCGCGGCGGATGACCAACAGCGTCGAGGCACACTGCGCGCAGAGGGCGAAGAAGACCATGATCGACAGCGCGACCGGGATCGAGTAGACGGGACGGCCATCCGCCCACTTCGAGTCTCGCAATGCCTGCTGCAAGCCGGTGTCGGACTCATCCACGTCGCCGCCCATGCTGTAGATCGTGCCGAGCGTCGCGACGATGACTTCCCGCGCGGGAAACGACGCGAGGACACCGACTCCAATCCGCCAGTCCCAGCCCAGTGGACGCACCGCCGGTTCAATGGCCTTGCCGAACCGACCGAGGAAACTGGTTTCGAGCAGTTGCTCGGAGAGCGCGTTGCGACGCTCGATCAGCATGGTCAGTGGGCGGAGAGACGTATTCAGTTCGTCGAGCCGACTTCGAGTCTTGTCGCGTTTGGCCTTGAGCCATTCCGCGTTGACGTCCGCAGTCGGTGATTGCTCCAAGACATCCAATTCGTCCAGACGGCGAAGCAGTTCCGCGCGATCCGTCAGTGCGCTCTCGAACCGCGTTTCAACTCGTTCGATCTCCACACTCGCTTGTTGTTCGAGCGAGTGATCGCCGGGGAAGTAGCTGGCGGTCCAAATGAGAATCGTCGTGGCGAAGATCAGCGTGCCGGCTCGCAGGACGAAGGCTTTGGCGCGGTCGTAGACTCGATGGGCGACGATCCTTGGTGACGGCCATTTGTAGCTGGGGAGTTCCATCACAAACGGAGGCGTCTCACCCCGGAAGAGCGTCTTTTTGAAGAGCCATGCGACGGGGATAGCCACCGCCGCGCCAAAGAAGGTCATCACGAACATCATCACGCCGTGCAGCGTGATCCAGCCTCCGGCCCAGCCGATGCTCGGAAAGAACGCGGCGATCATCAGGGCGTAGACGGGGGCCCGCGCCGAGCAGCTCATCAGCGGCGCGACGAGGATCGTCACCATCCGGTCGCGGCGGTTCTCGATCGTGCGCGTGGCCATGATGCCGGGGATCGCACACGCGAACGACGACATCAGCGGCACGAACGACTTCCCCGACAGACCGACCTTCACCATCAGCTTGTCCATCAGGAAGGCGGCGCGGGCCATGTAGCCACAGTCCTCCAGCAGCGCGATGAACAGAAACAGGAAGCAAATCTGAGGCAGAAACACCAGGATGCCGCCGACGCCCGCGATGACTCCGTCCACCAGCAGGCTGCGAAACGGACCGGGAGGCAGCAGTGAGCCGACCTGCGAACCGACCCAGTGCTGCGCGCTCTCGCACAGTTTCATCAGCGGCTCGGCACCGGTCGAGATCGACTGAAAGATGACGAACATGATGAGGGCAAACGCGACCAGTCCCCCCACCTTGTGAGTCAGAAGATGGTCCAACGTGTCGCTGCGCGTGACAGACCGTTCGGTCGGAATCGTGATGGCACCGTCGAGGACTTGCCGGGCCCACGCATAGCGCGACTTGGCCTCGGCGGCGGGGACGCGCAGTCCCGCGGCTTTGAGCCGTTCGCGAGCCTCCGTCAGCGCTGCGGGCAACTTGTCGGGATACCGCTTCGAGAACGAGGCTTCGACGTGTCCGCCGACATCGAGCAGCAGCCGCTCGGTCACATAGAACGGCACGTCGGCTTCGCCCCATGCGGTGAGTCGCGATTGGAGTTGCAGGCCCTCTTCGTAGAACTCGGCTGGAAAGACGCGCGGCGAAGCGGGGACAGGCTGCGCCACGACGGAGAGGATCGCATTCTTGACCGCGTCGACATGTCGGCGTCGATGCGCTTCGCAGGGGATGACCGGAAGGCTCAGTCGGCGGCTGAGTTCGTCAACGTCGATGCGGATGCCGCGTCCCTCCGCCACGTCCCACATGTTGAGGACCAGCACGGTCGGCAGGCCGAGATCGAGCACCTGACTAACAAGGTACAGGTTCCGTTCGAGGTTCGACGCATCGGCAATGCAGACCACGGCGTCGATCGCCCCGACATCCGCCTGCCGCCCGAGCAACACTTCGACCGACACCATTTCATCGAGCGAGCGCGGTGAGAGGCTGTACGTTCCGGGCAGATCGACGAGTTCGACCCTGCGACCCTCGTGTCGGAACTGGCCGATCTTTTTCTCGACCGTCACGCCGGGATAGTTCCCGATGTGCGAGTGAACTCCTGTGAGTGCGGTGAAGAGCGTGCTTTTGCCGGTGTTGGGGTTGCCGATCACGGCGACAGTCAACGGCGGGGCGGAGGTCGCCAAGGCGGGAGCAGTCATGCGAACAAGAGCTTTCGTCAATCAGGGCCAATCAGAACGCCAGTGGTTCGGAAACGGGTGGCCGAACCGGCGGGGAGGCCACTGACAAAACGCCGTCAAAGTTGAGGAAGGTCAGAGCGGTTCGATGGCGACCCGTGCCGCCTCGGCCTTGCGGAGTGAGAGGCGATAGCCGCGCACGAGAAACTCCACCGGATCGCCCAGCGGAGCGAAGCCGATCAGTTGGATCTGCTCGCCATCGGTCAGGCCCATTTCCATCAGCCGGACGGCGACGGCGTCGTCTCCCGTCACGTCTGTGATCCGTCCGGACTGGCCCACGTCGCGCAGGTCGTTCAGAGTTTTCATCGCGTCACTTCCACCATCACGGTCGCGCACTCGTCGAACCTCAGCGAGAATCGTTGTTCGTTGACGGCCACGATGCAGGGCGAACCGGCCTTCACCATCTTCACGCTGGCCCCGACGTTCAGCCCCATTTCCTGAAGCCGCACGACAAACTCGGGCGATCCGTCCACATCGCACACGCGCCCGGCTTCGCCTGTCGCCATCAGTTCGAGCGGAACAACCTGCATCGGACGGTTCGACCCCACTCGCTGTCGGAGACACCTCAACACGGAGCGGGATTCTAACGGCCGACGCTTCGTTTCCCAACTCGCTCCCGCGACCCGGTGTGACTGGCAGCGATGGAATGGTTGCGATAGTTTTCACGCGGCCACCGACTCTCCACCTCAACCATCACTCGCATCAAGGTTGTCACACATGCCCAAGGTCGCTTGCACGGCACTCAACACCAATGAAGGTCCGCATCTGAAGATTTTGCAAGACGCCGGTTTCGAGATCGTTCCGTCTCCCCGCGGGGTGAACCTTTACGAGACGGCCAACCTGATTCCGCTTGTGCAAGATTGTGTGGCGGTTGTCGCCGGGTCTGAATCTTGGTCGGACCAGGTACTCGCCGCCTGCCCCCAGCTGCGCGTGCTGTCGCGTACGGGTGTTGGGTTTGATGCGATCGACATGGCCGCCGCCGATCGTCGCCGGGTGATCGTGGCGACGACTCCCGGCGTGAACCATCACGCGGTCGCCGAACACACCATCGCCCTGCTGTTCGGCGTGGGACGCGGCTTCCCGCGCCAGGACCAGCAGGTGAGAAAGTGTGCCTGGGTTCGGCCCGCCACGCCTCGCATCCTCGGGGCGACTCTGGGCCTGGTGGGGCTCGGGCGCATCGGCCAGGCAGTCGCAACGCGCGCCGTTGGCTTGGGGATGAAGGTCATCGCGTACGAACCGTTTCCCAACCGCGAGTTCGTCGAGAAATGGGGCATCGAATTGCTGACCCTTGATCAACTGCTAAGCCGTTCGGATTACGTGTCGCTCCATTTGCCCGTCGGGCCGGAAACGAAGCACATCATGAACGCGGCGACGTTTGCGAAAATGAAGTCCGGCTCGGTCCTCATCAACACGGCCCGCGGACTGCTGGTGGATGAGAAGGCTCTGATCGCGGCCTTGCAGTCGGGCCACCTGCGTGGTGCGGGGCTGGACGTGTTCGAGGTCGAGCCGCTTCCGGGTGACAGCCCGTTGCTGACGATGAGCAATGTCCTGCTGAGCGGCCACGTGGCGGGACTCGACTTCGAATCGCAACGTGACACACTGACGATGTGCGCGGAAACGATCGTCTCCCTGTCACGAGGCGGCTGGCCGGCCGAGTGCATTCGCAATCTGGCGGGCGTCACCGATTGGAAGTGGTCCGAAAAGGAATGAATTTCAGCACACCCGAAGAGTGAACCACGGAAGGCACGGAACGACACGGAAAAAGAAAAGTTGGCGATGAATGGATGGACGTGAGCCGACAACTGAACAATCGGGGGAAAGTCGAATCGGAATGCCTTCCTTTCCTTCCGTGTAATTCCGTGTTTTCCGTGGTGAATCGCCTTGGCCTTTGGAACTGACCTGATGTCTTTCGACTGGCAACTTGTCGCGGTGGCCGCCTGCGTGGCATGGGCGGTGGCTGTCATCGTTCGTCGCGCGATGCGGTTGTTGAGCGAGTCGCCGTCGAAAGGTTGCGGCTCGGGAGGATGCTCAGCCTGTCCGTCGAACTCGTCGGGTGCAGAGGCTGTTTCCAAAGAAGGCTTTGTATCGCTCCAGTCACTCGTGCAGTCGAGTCAGTCTGTTCGTAAGCCGGAGGTTCCGCACTGAGCCTTCATGACTCCGGACCGAAGCGGCGCATTCGACGAACTCACCCGTTACACTTCCGCCCCATTCGATCCCGCTTCCCAAGCCATTGTGCTGCGGAAACGGTGTCATTCTCGGTCCTCTCGCAGAACAAAGAAACTCATGGAAACGATCGCCGGGCATCTGTACGACTTTCCCAAGTACTACGACCTCATTTTCGGATCGGACTGGGCGGCCGAGTTTAAGTTCCTCAAAGCGGGCTTTGAGAAGTATGCGAAGCGTCCCATCCAACGGATCTTTGAGCCGGCCTGCGGGACGGGGCGGTTGATGATTCAATTCGCCAAGGCGGGATATGAGGTCGCGGGAAATGACCTCAACGAGAAGGCAATTGTGTACTGCAACGAGCGGCTCGAGCGACACGGCTTCGCACCGACCGCCGTCGTGGGAGACATGGCAGACTTCACCGTCAGGAAGAAGTTCGACGCCGCCTTCAACATGATCAACACGGTGCGCCACCTCCCCAGCGAGCAGACCGCTCAGGCGCATCTGCGCTGCGTGGCCGAGTCGCTCAACAAGGGGGGCCTCTATTTTCTCGGGCTGCACCTGACGCCGATCAATCCGCAACAGTGCACGACCGAAACGTGGTCGGCCACGCGCGGACATCTGTCGGTCGTCTCAAGACTGTGGTCGATCGGATCCGACACGAAGAAGCGGGCCGAGCGGATCGGCGTGACCTACGATGTCTATACGCCAACCAGGCAGTTTCGCATCACGGACGAAACCGTCTTCCGCACGTACACGGCCGTGCAAATGTTCGACCTGCTGGTGACGGAGCCTCGACTGCGGCTGCTCGACATGTACGACTTCCGCTACGACATCAAATCGCCCATCGACGTCTCGGCGGATACGGAAGACATCGTCTACGTGCTGCAACGAGTCTGAGGAGCCGGGTGCGTCACACGAGGCTTGCTCCGCAGTTCGGGCACTTTTCGTCTGAGCGGACCGCGCTGCCGCAGTGAGCGCACTGAAGTGGGGCCGCTTCGTCCGACGAGCTGTTTTGAGATCGAGACAACTGCTCGTCGAGTTGACGCTCGACGACCTGGAACACTTTCCCCGACATGCTCATCGTCCGAAACGCCCCGATCAGAATCGTGGCAAACACAAAGACGAACACGACCACAAACAGCACGGACAGGATTCCGAACATCGAAGCACCTCCGACGGGAAGCGGCGAGACGACAGACTCTGGGCGCAGTCTATCGAGCGAGCGGGGCCTTGTGCAGTGAGATGTCCGTCGGTCGGCCGAGCAGCACCAGATCGTGGTTGCGAAGGAAACGTCGGTGCCTCGCGACTTCGACGATCTGCGGCATCGGTTTGGTCAGGCGTTTGAGTTTGTCCGATCGAGTGACCACGAAGCCTCGCGGATGTTCTGCAAAAAATCTGGCCACGTCGTCCGGTTGGACAAGCAGTTGAACGGGGTGCCCGGCGTAGAAGACCAGGTTGGGCGAGAAATAGTCGATGGTGGCCAGCTCGATGTCGGATGTCCCGGCCGCCTGGCGAGCCGCGTCCGCCAACTTCGGCGAGTCCTGATGAAGCCCCACGCGCGTCGGGGCGATTCCCAACATCAACACGGCCAGCGCGATGGCACTCGCGGACAGGATCCGAATCGCGCGCGGACGCTGCTCGCGTTGCGAGGCGACAAATGCGAGGGCGGCTCCCATCAAGGGAATGGCTCCGATCAGCAGCAGCCACTCTTCACCGGGCAACAGGATCGACATGGCGATCGGGATACCGACCATCATCAAGACGCCAAGGACAGCAAGGACGCGGCAACAATGTCGAAATGAAACGGAGCCCTGGCCTGCCGGTGCCAATTGCCAGTCGTGCAGATAACGCGCGGAAATCAAGGCGAGCGCCGGATACATCGGCAGGACGTAGTTGGGCAGTTTCGTGCTGGCGAACGAGAAAAACACGAACCACACGCCCGCCCAGCACGCCACGAACCGGTCGCTGTCGCCCCCCAAGTCCCCTTTCACCAGTCGGGTCCTCAGTTGCCAGACGGCCAGCGGCAGGAAGACCGACCAGGGGAAGCAGCCCATGAAGAGCGCGATCACGTAATAGAAGATGGGTCCGCTGTGATTCTCTTTCGCACCGAGGAATCGTCCGACGTTGTGATCTCCCAGAAAGCCTCGCAACCAGGCGCCATCCGTCTTCAGTCCGACCGCGACATACCACGGCAGCGCGATCGCCAGCACGACGGCTGCACCCAGCACGATCCTCATTCTCCAACTCGCTTCCAGAATGCGAGACGGTCGCATGACTTGAACCAGCGTCACGAGGCTGCGTCGCCACCACGGTCCGCTCGGGGGCGAGAGTGTTCCGCTGGTCAGGTCGTTGCGGCGCAGAGTGACCAGCAGCAGCAGGCCGATGATCATGCAGGGCAACAGAACTCCGATCGGGCCTTTGGCCAGGATCGCCAACCCCATCGCGGCGTACATCGGGAGTGATGCCACGCGCGATGCCGGGAGCAACTCGATCCAGGGTGTCTCCGCGCGACTGGTCTCCACTCCGCTGAAGTGTCCGCCTCGCCGAGCGGCCACGGCCCAGACGTAGCCGGTGAAAGCGAGCGTCAGGCAGAAGATCAACACCGAGTCGGGTGTCACCGAGCGACCGACCGCCGAAAACATCAGCGACGTACAGACGATCACGCCCGCCAACAGGCCGATCTCGGGCGAGTAAAGCTTTCGTCCGAGATGGTAGGTCAGCAGCGTCGTCCCCACGGCGAGGAAGGCGGATCCAAACCGGGCGGCAAATTCGGAGACACCGAACAACCGAAACGAGATCTGCATCAACCAGTAAATGAGGATCGGCTTGTCGGTTCGTAGTTGCGCGTTGAACGTTGGAACGATCCAGTCGCCCCGCTCAAACATCTCGCGCCCACAGACGGCATTCTTCGGTTCGTCTTCGTCAAACAGGGCGTATCCGCCGAGGTTCGTGAAGAAGACGAGAACAGCGACCAAACCGAGCAGCAGTTGGTGACGCCAGAGCGTGGACATGAGCATTCATCCCTGAATTCAACCGGCACTGGCAGACGGCACTTCCTGGCAATCGCCTCGAACAGCCCGCCGGTTGTAGGAAAACGGGGGCTGTGCGGCAATTGCAGTCGTTGGCGTGAGGCCGCTCGAATTGACCTTGGATGGCGTTTGTGTTACCCGATGTCGCGGAACGGATGAGGCGCGGAGTCTCGCACGATGCGGGGAAGTTCATGACCGAGCAAACGTATCAATTATTGGTGGCCGACGATGACGCGGATTTTCGTCGCGCGGTCTGCGAAATCTTCGCACCCTTTTTTCGGCTGATCGAAGCCGACTCGGGCGAGGATGCCTTGGAACTGGTCGCGCGCGAGGAAGTCCATCTGGCGCTGTTCGACATGCACATGAAACGACTGACCGGTCTGGAAACGCTGCGCCAGTTGAGAACGCTGCACTTCGTCGTCCCCTGCATCCTGATGACGGCGGATTACACCGAGGCCCTGTGCGACGATGCCGAACAGGCGGACGCCTTTACCGTCCTGCGCAAGCCCGTGACTCGCCGCGATCTCGTTGGCTCGGTGGCCTGTGCAGTCGAGACGGCGTATGACGATCACGAGTTGACTCACCGCCTGATGTGCGGCTGAGGTCCGGCGATCGGTCGCACGTTGCGAAACGCTCGATAAAGCCGCTTGACGCTCGTCGAAATCGCGTGTAACAAGGCATGTATCAGTTCGTGTGGTCGAAAATACCCCTTTCTCAGGGTGATTCGGCGAAATCGTGAAAGTCTTCAGGAATCGAGAGATGACGCTAGTGACCGTTCGGGTGCTGGAAGGCATGGAGCGCGGTCGCGTCTATTCGCGATCGACTCTGCCCGTCTCCATTGGTCGCGAGGAAGACAACACCATCCAGCTCAACGATGACCGGATCAGCCGCTTCCATGCGAAATTGCAGGATCATTCCGGCCGCGTGATTCTGACGGACCTCGACAGCACCAACGGCACGCGTGTCAACGGGCATCCGATTCAGATGCGGGTCTTGCAGCAGGGAGACGTCATCACGGTTGGTCGCTGTGTGTTGTTGTTCAGTGAACGGCAGGACGATGATTCCCTGACAGACGACCGGGTGGAAAACGATCCGACTCGCACGGCCTATGTCCCTGAAGGCCTCTCCGGAGAGAAAGAGGATGAGGGCGACATCGACTTCGTCGAGCCACCCGATCCCGATTTGGGGTCCGAGCCGGGTGTCTTGTTTCCCCTCGGTCGGCCGGAACTTCCTGCCACGCTGTCGGGACTGGAGCGAGTTCAGTTCTCGGATCTGCTGTCTTATATTCACGAGCAACTGGGCACCGTTGTGCGGGCGACCACTGAAGAGTTGCACTCGACACAGGGCCGCCTGATTCGCTGTGACTGGTTGACCTGGATGCGGCTGACGGCTCTTCAGGCGGAACTGGCTGAGTACCTCCGCACGATCAACAATCCGGACGGTTGATCGCGCGTTGAGACCACCTCAAATGAGTTGCGAGGGAGGTCGGGCAGGAGTGCCCACCAGAAGTCAGAAGCCAGAATTCAGAAGTCCGAATCAGCGGAACAGGAGGATGCCTTTTCCGACTTCTGGCTTCTGAATTCTGGCCTCGCAAGAAAGTCCGGGCCGCAGTGTCTGCCCACCCGGCAGGACCGTTGTGCCCTCCTCAATCTGGATTCGCGCATCCGCCGGCACAACCGTTGAAGTCGAATGCGATCGTCCCATTCTGTGGTTGGCCTGACTCCACTCTTCAGCCGTCCCGCGTTGTCGTGAACTAGCCTTCGCGATGGAAGCCATGGAGTGCCCGGTCGCCCGGATTGTTTCGTTCTGATCGTGCCGTCGACGCGCGAGTCCTGGTCACAATCGCGGCTGTGGTTCTCCGGGTCAGAGGGTGTGGATGCGATGATTGATCCCACGAGAATTTGGTCTCAGACCCAGTTGCCATCGCTGCCGACGGTCGCAGCGCGGTTGTTGGAACTGACGCGCAATCCCGAAACCGAATTGAGTCAGGTCGTGCAGGCGATCAAGGCGGATCCGGCGATCTCGGCCAAGATCGTGCGGGCCGCCAACTCGACGTTCTTCGGCGTGCGAACGGAAGTGGCCGGGATCGAACGAGCCGTGGCGATGTTGGGACCGACGGTGGCGAACTCCCTCGCGCTGAGTTTTGCCCTCACCAATGATGCCACGGCAGATTCACCCGCGTTCACGCACTATCGCAGTTGCTGGCAGCAGTCGCTGGTGCAGAGCATCGCGGCCGGAATCATCGCCGAGCGAATCGATCCCGTCTCGGCCGATGAGTACACCCTGTGCGGCTTGTTGCTCGACGTGGGGCGGCTCGCACTGCTGTCGGTCTTTTGGGACGAGTATCGTCCGGTCCTCGAAACGGCGGCCGAACGCGGGACTCCGCTCGATCGACTCGAATCGGACTGGCTGGGCATTCAGCATGCCGAGGTCGGTTCGCGACTGATGGAACACTGGCGATTGCCGACGTCGGTGGTCGAGGCGATTCGCTGGCACCACGCGGCTCCCGAATGTCTGTTGGAACGGAAGGGTGAACCGCACTTCTCGATGCAGGCGGCGATGGCTTTGGCGTCGTGCGCCGGTGACTTCGTTTGCTCGACGGCTCGCGAACCGGCTCGCGAACGGTTGTCTCGGCTGGCCTGCGACCTGTTCCACTGGACGCTCGACGAAACGCAGGAGTTTCTCTGCGAGACCGAACTGCGTGCGCAGGGATATGACGACCTGATGCTACTCGACGAGGTGGCTCAACCCGCCGCGTTGATGTTGCAGGCCAACGAGCAGTTGGTGCAGCTCACGCTGCGGGCGCATGTCGCTTGTACGCAGGCGACGCTGCGGCAGCAGGTGGCCGAGCAGGAGACTCGCGATCTGGAATTCCAGAACCGGCAGCTTCAAAAGCAGGCGCTGCACGATCCGCTGACCGAGATCTACAACCGGCAGTTCTTCGACGAGATGCTGGAGACGGAATCGAGGCGGTGCCTGCGCTGTGCCTCGCCCGTGGGAGTCATCTTCGCCGACGTCGATCACTTCAAGCAGGTCAACGACACGTACGGTCATCAGTTCGGCGATCTGGTGCTCAAGCAGATTTCAAAGCTGTTCGCGACCACGATTCGCAACTCGGACGTGCTGGCTCGCTTTGGCGGCGAGGAGTTTGTGATTCTGGTCAATCAGCCGACGGAAAAGGGGGTCGAGCGTCTGGCCGAACGAATCCGGAAACGGGTCGAGTCCGAGACCTTCCTGTTCGGTGACATGCGTGTGCCGGTGACGGTCAGTCTGGGCGCGGCGATCGCCGTACCGGGTCGCAACGATCGCGATCTCGGTCACCGATTGATTGCGACCGCCGACGAATGCCTCTACGAAGCGAAGCGGGCCGGACGCAATCGCTACCGAATCAGGTCGCTCGTCGACGAACGCGAACGAGTCCTCCTGCATCAGGTGCTGCAACATCGCTTCAGTCGCTGGCTCGTCGCGAATCGGCTGCTCGACATTCCCTCCGTCTCCCGAGCCCTGTTGGAGTGCCGGAGCGAACCGGTGCGCGTGGGAGATCTCGCGCTGCAATGCGGCTATCTCGACCACGATCAGGTGAAGTACATCCTCAACAATCAGGAACAGACCGGCGAACGATTCGGTCTCGCGGCCGTGAGGCTCGGTTGGATCACCGAGCAGCATCTCGTGCATTTGCTCTCGTTGCAGCAGGAGAATCCGAAGCAGTTGGTGGGAGCCGTCATTCGGCTGGGACTGCTGGCTCCGGACAGGGCGGCCGGAGCGCTGGAAGACTATCTCCAAGACGAGATGCCGCGCCGCGAAGTCCCCGCCGCCTTGGAAGCGGTTGCCTCCGCGTGACCGCTTGTGCATGACGCCGATAATCGTCTCGAAGTCCGGATTATCCGAAAACCGGACTTCGCTTTGAGGCGGTCCTCTCGGAGAGAGGTCCGGCTGACAAAGCTAAGCCGGACTTCCCGAAAAGCCGCTCTTTCGCTGACTTGGCGATTCTGATAACAATTACAAGCCGTTCGGGATTCGGCGGCGACTGGCATGACACTTTGCCAGTCGCACAGACCGTGTGACGGAAGGAGTCGATGCCCGCCCCATCTCCTTGAGGGGCCGGCCCTGCCAATGGAAGGCGACAGCGTGCGGTCTCGGCTGTGGTCATTAATCCTGAGAGAGTTGCCCTTCCCGTTCCGACAGATCGGGATGGAGATCGCTCACGTTCTTCGCTGGTTGGACCACACGGCGGCTCGCGTTTGGATGGGCCTGCATCAGTCACCCGGCTGGTATTTCGTGACGCTGGCGGGAAGCCTCACGCTGATGCTGACTGCGCTGTTGTTCTTCCCGTACATCGCCAGTCACGATCCGACGTTGAGTGAGTTGGCGATCGACGGACGTTCCGCAGCGCGAGCCACTCGCGCCAGCCTGGAAGCGACCGGTGATTGGTCCACTCAGGATCGGTGGCGTGTCGCGCACCTGTTCGTCGATCACCGACCGCCTCGCCGGCGTCCGGCCGTTCGGCTCGACAGCCGACTCGTCGACGAACCTTTTGAGGAGGGCTCGCGTTCCCCGCGCAGTCACTCCGCCAATCGTCAAATTGAAGGGACTCAGCCCCGGTCGCGCGAGATCGCTGTGGTCTCCGAGGCCCACTCGAAGAGGCTCGATCCCGAAGTGAGACTCGAACTGAAGGCTCCCGTTCGAGCCGCTCAAACGCCACGGCTGGTCTACGACAAGCTGGTGCGGGATCCGGGGGCCGAATTCGATCCGGTCCACACGTCCTCGTACTATCGACCGCGCGACAAGCGGCTGCTCGTTCAAGCCGAGTGGTCGTTCGATTCAGACTGCAACAACGGCGACGAGCCTCCGCGCCGGCCGTTGGCACGGCGCGTGATCCCCGTTCCCGATCCACAGTGGGACGAACCGCAGGCGGCTCCCGTGTTGCGAGAGGAGCGGCATCCAGATCTCTCGTTCCAGATGGAACTGCTGCGCGAGTACCTGCCGGGCGTCGGTGAGTTCCCGCCCAAATCGCGCTCGACCAGCGTGGTCGCTCACAGCGAGTTTCCACACTCGTCGGATCGTGTCCGCCGTTCTCCGCATCTGGCCAGTCACCACGACCACTGGCTTCGATCGACGTCGCACACCGAACATCGTCCGCTGCCCGAGGCTTACATTTCGCGAGTCCACTCAGACACGGAAGGCCCCGAAACGGTGGGCTTCTCGGAATCCGACGACGAAGATCCGAACCTCACCTCATTCGCCGAAGTGGCGTTGCGGCTCGAACTGTATGCGCCGCAGGCCGTGATGGCCGGCCGACAGCACGAATCGTCACTGCTGATTCACAACGAGGGGCCGACTCCCGTGTCACTCGTGCGGGTGCGCGAGTCGCTCGCCGAACTGCAAACGGTGACCGATGCGAACCCCGCCGCGCGCATCAATCACGAATCGCTCGAACGAGACGTTCACGGACTGCCCCCCGGCCGCGAGCGCCGTCTCGATCTGACGTGGCTGCCGGACGCAGAAGGCTCGCGGATCCATCGCGCTGCCGTGACCATGCATGCCGCCGTGGGAGTCACCACCAACGTCGTCGCACCCGAACCGGCAGCCATCGTCGAACCACCGACGCGCGTGGAACCCGAGACGATTCCCAAATGGTTGCCAATGCCGGACCCGATGCCAAAACAAACCATCGAACGTCACCCGGCCATCACCTGTGACGTGAAGCACGTTGATCGAGTCGCCGTGGATGAGATCGTCGAATTGGAGATCGTCGTCAAGAACACCGGCGACACCGCGCTGAGCGATGTCCGAATTCTGGTCGAGGTTCCCGCCGAACTGAAGCATCGCCAGGGGGCGGAAGTCGAGTACGAGATCGGCAATCTCGCACGACGTGGTTCTCACAAGGCGGTGTTGAGGCTGCTGGCTCAAGCCCCTGGGAAGGCTGTCAACCGAATCCACGTCGTGACGCACGAGTCCGCCGAATCGAAGGCCCGCGCGCCGATCACCATCGTGGCGAAACCGGTGGCTCGCCCGGCACCGCGCCTTCCGGAAGTCATTCGACCCGTTCCGGCCCCCGCGCACAAACCGCACCCAATCCCCACTTCGGGCAGTTGCTGCTGCCCGGGCCAACCCGTGGCCTCTCTGTGGGAATCGCGGTTCATTCCGTAGCCGAAGCTGCTGGCGACCTTGGTGTCAGGTGCCGCCACCGGAAGCCGACGACGACTTCAATTCAAAGTTGAACGTCGTGTTCGAAGCACTGACCTCCGCCGTCAGTTCCGACTTCTTGTAATACTTGTCCGGCACGAGTTCCTTCGCGCGTCCAGACTCAGACGCCCCTTCGCCGCCTCCTGATTCTTCTTCTGATGAGTTCAGCCCCAGAATCTTACGTGAGGTGCTGATGCGAACGGTTTTCCGGCCCGGCGTGACGCCGCTCTTTACCGAATCGATCTGCAGCTTGTAACGGCCTCTCGAATCGGTCAGTCCATACGAAAACTGGCCGTCCTCGGCGTCGAACGTCACGACGGCATTCGGCAGTGGTTTGCCGTCGAGGGTGACCGTGCCGTAGGCGTCCACGAGATTCAGCCGACCGTAATTGGCCCGCGGAGCGCCGGAGCAACCCAGCAAGGCCGCCACGGAGAAGAGGGCGATGGGAAAGAGAAGCCGATGCCGCATCATAGGGGAGACCTTGGAAATACGCTGAGACACTCTGACGACATGGGAGCAGTAGGCCGGCATTCAAGGAAAATGCCGGGATTCAATTCCCGGATTCTCATATTTCGCCGACGACTTCGCCCCCGTTGCGCGACCCCAACCCCTGATACAGCGTCCCGTCAATGTTTTCAGAGAGGAATTTCACGGAACCGTCCCCCAGCGTAAAGAACGCTCCGCCGACGTGATAGCTGCCGAAGCCGATCTCCATCAGCACGCCGTGCGTGGCGGGATTCAGCCGCGAGTTCATGGGCACGAGCGTGGAACCTGCGGCTTCGGAGTGTTCGGTGCCGCTGCCGTTGCCAGCCGACCAACACCGATTCGTACCGGTATCCCAGATCTGGGGAATGAAAAAGTTCCAGAAGTCCATCCCTTGGCCGTCCTTGGAGTACTGGGGATCGGTGTAGGACTCACCGACCATGACGGTATTGGTCGTGCCATCCGTGATGTCGCGGATGCAGGTGCTGCCGGCACCGACGATGATGCCGTTGACACCGGGATCCCTGGCGGGCGAAAACTCCAGCGATGTATACGGGGCAACGTTGTAGGGCGCGGGGCGCGTGCTGTTGTCGTCCGAGGCAATCAGCGATCCGGTCACCACGCGGTAGCTGGCCGGCCGGCGATCGGGAATGCCCGAATTACTGAATGATGGCGGCAGCGCCATGCTCGGGCAGCGCAACGCGGGAACCTGCACACCACAGGCGACCTTGTTCCGCCAGGTGGGACTCGTGGAAGTAATCGTCGTCCAATCGTCGAGGGGGGTGCGATCCCAGACCAGTGTGCTATAGAGCGGCGCTTGATCCAGCTGAGGTAGAATCAGCGCCGACCACGTTTCCTGGACGGAACCCCACGCATATGGGAACACGCTGTGGGTGTCGTGGTAGTTGTGGATGGCCAGGCCGATCTGCTTCATGTTGTTCCGGCACTGCGTGCGTCGCGCGGACTCGCGCGCCTGTTGCACAGCGGGCAACAGCAACGCAATCAAGACGGCGATGATGGCGATCACGACGAGCAACTCGATCAGGGTGAAGCCTCGACGGCGCATCGTCCGCGATTCCCTAGTGCCGGACAAATCGAAGGGCATGATCGACTCCTAACTGGTAAACGAAACGAATGGATTGGCAAGGATGTGCCAGCACGATGCGCCGCAGTTTATGAGCAACTGTGAAGGTTGCATGAAGGTACCGCGAATCCTTCGCGTAGCAATGGATTGCACTTGTCGGCGAGGGCTTCCAGAATACGAACTTCGTAATTCCACAAGACTTCGTTCACCTCGCTTCAACCCGTACTTGCAGATGGATCGCACGGCATGACCCAACGGATGATCGGCCCTTTTGAAGTCGGAGACCGCATTGGGGTCGGGGGCATGGGGATCGTCTACCGTGCGACGTACACCAAGAACGGCGCGCAGGTGGCCCTCAAGATTCTCTCGCCCGAGTTGTCCGAGACGGAATCGCTGCAGCGCCGCTTTGAACGCGAGGTGTCGATCCTCAAGAAACTGCAGCACCCGCACATCGTCCGCTACTACGGCGGCGGCAAATTCGGCACGCAACGTTTCTACGCGATGGAACTCGTGTTGGGCGGCTCGGTCGAGGATTTGCTCAAGGAAAAAAAGAAGCTGCCGTGGGAAGAGGCGCTCGACATCGCGATGCAGGTGGCGAAGGCGCTCGAACACGCTCATGAAGCGGGAATCATCCATCGCGATTTGAAGCCGGCCAACCTGATGCTGACCAGGGACCGGATCATCAAACTGACCGACTTCGGCATCGCCCGCGATACGACGGCCACCGCCTTGACCGCCGCCGGCAAGACCGTCGGTACGTATGCCTACATGGCTCCCGAACAGATTCGCGGCAAGCCGCCCGTCGACAAGAAGACCGATCTGTATGCACTCGGCTGTGTGCTGTTCGAGATGATCGCCGGAGAGACTCCGTTCCAGAGCGAAAATCAGGGTGAGATGCTGATGATGCACCTGCAGGAGGAGCCGATCCGCATCACATCGCTGGTCCCCGACTGCCCGATATTCATCGAAGAGTTGATCTTTCACCTGCTGGAGAAGGATCCGCGGGAACGCCCGTTCGATGCCCTGGACGTCCAGACGAAGATCGACAACGTCCGCCGGAAGATCACCGAACAGCAGAGCATGATTCAGCAGGCGACGGTCATGATGTCGAATGCCAGCCCGGAGGGAATCAAGGCGGCGGAGGAACTGAAGGCTTCGCTCGCCAAGACCAGGAAAAAGAAGAAGAAAAAGGACAACAGCCAGTTCTACGAACGAACGTGGTTTCTCAGTTTGTGCCTGTCGCTGGTCGTGGTTGGCATCGGCTGGACTCTCTGGAATGCCTGGTGGCCGAGTGAAGACGCCCTGATGGCGCGGGCCGAGCAACTCATGAAATCCGAGTTCACGCTCGATCACGTCCGGGCACGCGACGGCCAACTCAAACCGCTCCTGGAGCGATTTCCAAACGGCAAACATACCGATCAGGCACAGACGCTGATCGTCGATGTCGACAAGGAAGAGACGCTCAACAAGATGCGGGCGCGCGTCAAACTCCGACAGCCTCCGCTCAACGAGGCCGAACTTCAGTATCTCAACGCCGAGCAGTTCCTGAAGTTTGGCGACCGCGTCACGGCCCTCCGCAAGTACCGCTCCATCGTCGAGCTCTTCCAGACGAAGGAGGAGTTCCGCATCTACGTCCTGCTGGCTCAGGACGAAGTCGACAAGATCATGGCGCAAGGGGGCGATCTCACACTGGCCTCCTTCCTCAATACTCGACTCAAGAATGCCGAGACCTCCAAATCAAGTGGCAAGCTCAGCGAAGCCGAAGCGATCTGGACCAGCATCAAGACGCTGTACGAGGACAACGAAGAGGCCTCCGCCCACGTGGCCTTCGCGAGAAAGCGCCTCGCCGATCCCAAGGCCGATCCCGGTCCGCCCCCGTGGAACGAGACCGAACCATCCAATCCGGAATCGAAGTAATGCAAAGCAGCCCTCTCGTTCCGCGAGAGGTAAGCCGATTGAAAAGCGGCGTCCATCTGCGTTTGGCTTTCCTCTCGCGGAGCGAGAGGGCTACTTTCGAGAATCACCGTGCCGAGTCGCTTGCTAGCCGCCGGACTGCTCGTACTGGTCGCCGCGACGTGGAAGCTGTGGACACCGCAAGATGTCTTTCCGCAGGTGCCCCTGATCCGCGCGGCGTGTGACTGGCCGGGTTGGTTCGACTGGGTCTGCCTCGCCGTGTTGGTGGCGTCGTCACTGACGTTGCTTGTCGTCGGGCAACGAGGCTGGTGGAGTCGAGGCTCCTGCATCGCGATGGCCGTCTCGCTCGCGGGGTTCTTCGTTCTCGATCAGCATCGCCTGCAACCGTGGGCGTGGCAGTTCTTCCTGCTGGCCGTGTTGCTGTCGCTCGCGGACGACACCACTGCGCGACGCGGCTGGCGGTGGCTGGTGATCGGCATTTACTTCTGGTCCGCCGTGTCGAAGCTCGACTACACGTTCTGCCACGAACAGGGACCGGCTTTGCTGGGAGGACTCAAGCAGGCAATGGGCCTGCGCGGAATCCCGAATCGCTGGACGGAGGCTCTCGATGTCTGCGGTTCCCTCGGCATCGCTCTCGGCGAAATGAGTGCGGCTCTGCTGTTGGCGTGGCCTCGCACCCGCTGGCTTGGCCTGTGGGCGGCTACGATCATGCACCTCGCACTCCTCGCCGCACTCGGCCCGTTCGGACTGAATCATTCGCTCGGCGTGCTGCTGTGGAACGTGTTCTTCATCGTCCATGACTGGCTGCTGTTTCGAGAGGCCGCTGCCTCGCATCCATCCTCCGACGAAACCGTCCTCACCCAAGTTCGGCTGTGGTTGCGAGACGTGGTGACGTGGCCAAGTTCGCGCCCGAATCGCCTCGCGTTGGGAGCCATCGCCGCCGCGATGGCATGGCCAGTCTTGGAACCATTCGGCTACTGCGATCACTGGATGGCATGGGCTGTCTATTCGGCGCGAACTGATCAGTCCCAAATGCCGCTCAGCGACGAAAACTTCTTGAACAACCTCCCCGCTGCCGTGCGTCATCATGTCATCCGCAGCCAAATTGGATGGATTAAGATGCTCGATCTGGGTGGCTGGTCACTCGAAACGTTGAACGTTCCCATCTCCCCGCAGAACCGCTTTCATCTCGGCGTATTTATGGCGGTCGTGAATCGACAGACTTTCGGATCGGCCAGCCTGTACCTTTGGGGACCACGTCACCGTTGGACGGCCCGAACGATCTACGCATCCGGTCTGCGTTCGCGAGAAGAGGTCGAAGCCGCCGCAGATGCCTATTGGTGGAATGCGCGTCCCCGGCTCGTGACGTTCTCGGAAAAAAAGAACCCCTCACCCTAACCCTCTCCCGACCACCGAAGCGGCGGTGCCCGAGCCCGGGCGAGGGGACAGGAAAGGGATAACGAAAGAAGCCCGGCGTCTCCGAGACGCCGGGCTTCCGCTTTGGAATCGGGTGGTTCACTTCGCGGCGTCGGCCTTCACCGTCAGCAGCTTGTCCTCGGGGAACGTTTCCAGCTTGAGGTTCTTCCACTGGACCTCCTGCGGCATCTTGTTCGAGTGCAACTGGAGGCCGATCGGGGCGGCCTTGATCCGGTCCGGTTCCGGCTCGCGCCAGTCCGAGACCAGTTTGCCGTTGAGCACGAACCGGATGCGGTTGCCCTGCGCGAGGATTTCGTAACTGTTCCAGTCGTGCTGCTTGCTGAGCGGTTTGGCGATCTCGTTGTTCTGGTGAATCATCTGTCGGCCATAGAGGTCATAGAACCCGTGGCCCGACGGAAACATCACCAGATGTCCGGCGTAGGTTAGCGGGTCGCCCTTGTCCGGCGCGATGCGGCCCCACAGCGCGATGCCCGAGTGCATTTCGGACTCGGCCAGTTTGAAGTCGAACGTCAGCCGGAAGTCGCTGTAGTTCTTCTCGGTCAGCAGATACGTGCTGACTTTCACCTCCTCGGTGTTCTTGCCGACGATGACTCCGTCCTTGACCGACCAGAGTTTCTCGTTGCCCACCCAACCCTTGAGGTCTTTCCCGTTGAAGATCTCGACCACCTCCCGCTTCCCCTCGCGCGGCGGCACGACGGGAGCTTCCTTCTTCTCCTGAGACCAACCCGTGCCGATCGACAGCAGGGCAATCAAACCGGCAACCACAAACTCACGGCGCAATGACATGGCAGCAATCTCCAAAGTTGAGGGCAAGAAAGTTCGTTCAATGTCCTATCGGTCTCACTTTGTGACCGATTCCAAATTTACTCGTTTCGTTCACTCGGGCTGTGCCGCGGTCCAGATTTGAAATCGATCTCAGTTTGCGGTCCAACCCGCCATCTCCTCCTCGGTGATCTCGCAGCGCAGGACTCGACAGCCTGCCGCTTGAACGTGTCGATGAGCGGATCGAACGGCCTCTTCAAGTGACTCGGCCTCACGATGAAAGGCCACGTAAGGTTCTCCGCAATGTTCACCGGGAGAGCAGTCGTCTGCTCCGGCCTCGTGGAGGGCATTCGACCAGTCGAGCAACTCACGTGGCTCCGGAGCGACCCAAAAGGTGAATTCAAACAGTCTTTCAGTCACGTCATTCCACCTCGATTGCGCGGCTCGGTCCCACGCGCTGCGTGGGACCGAGTTCGCTACTCGTTCATTTGTTACTTCGCCTTCTTCTGGAACGTATAGATTCCCTTGCCGGTGGGGCTGACGATGTTGAAGTAGACTTCGCCCGCTTCGTCCTCGCCGAAGCTGATGACGGCCAGGACACCTCCGCTGTAGGGGATCGAGCGGTTGGCGACGACGGTCTTCTTCGCGTCATCGTACTTGAGCGCCCAGATCTTGCCTGAGACGTAATCGGCGTACAGGTAGTGGCCGGTCAGTTCCGGAACCTTCTTCCCGCGATAGACGTAGCCACCGGTGATCGACTTGCCGATGTCGTGGTGGTACTCCCAGATCGGTTCGATCAGGCCGGGAGCGTCGCTCGTGCTGTTCGGAGCGAACGGATGCTTGGCCTCGCGCAGGTTCCAGCCGTAGTTGCCACCCTTCACGCCGAGGTTGATCTCCTCCCAAATGTTCTGGCCGACGTCGGCAATCCAAAGCTGACCTGTCTGGCGATCGAACGAGTGGCGCCAGACGTTCCTGAGGCCGTAGCAGTAGATCTCGGGAAGGGCGATCTCCTTCTTGTTGGCGGTCTTGTCGATGAACGGGTTGTCCTTGGGGCAGGCGTATTTCTTGTCGGGGTCTTTCTTGTCGACGTCGATCCGCAGAATCTTGCCGAGCAGCGTCTGCAGGTTCTGGCCGTTGCCGTGAGGATCGTTGCCCGCTCCTCCGTCACCGAACGTGACGTACAGAAAACCGTCCGGGCCGAAACAGATCGTGCCCCCCTTGTGGTTCCAGTACGGATGAGGGACTCGCAGCAGTTCCTCTTCGCTATTTGGATCGGCCTTGTTGGGGTCGCTCTTCGAGACCTTGAACCGAGACACCACCGTCGTGTGAGGCTGGCTGGTCGTGGTGTAGAAGACGAAGAACTCGCCGTTCGTTTTGTACTTCGGGTGGAAGGCCATCCCGAGGAAGCCTTCTTCGTTTTCCTTGTCGATGTAGACGACCTTCTTCTTCATGTCGAGGAAGACCTTCGTCTCCTTCGCGTCAGGCGCGAAGACGTGGATGATCCCCTGCTGCTGTGGGACGAACAGACGGTTCGAGCCGTCTCCCGCGTGAGTGAGCAGGATCGGACGGAGCGGCGTCGGCACGCCGTTCGTGTCCGACTCCCATCCGGTCCACTTGAGATTCTCGAACGCGACCACCGGCTCAATGGCCAACGGTGATAAATCGATGGGATCGACGATCACTCCTTCGACTCCCTGAGCAACCAACAACTGGCCGGGCCAGACGACGAGCAATGCAGCAAACAAACAAAGGCGTCTCACGATGGAAGGCTTCCTAATTGGCTAGAGGATCAAAACAGTTCAGACTGGCAGGTGAATTCAAAAAACGATCACGACAACTCGGCGCGGACGGTTTCGAGCAACTTCTTGGTCAGCCGGATGCCGTCGGGTTCGCTGGTCACTTTTCCTTCGTACTCGACGCCGATCCAGCCGCGGTAGCCGTAGGACAGGACGATGGGGAGCATCTTGCGGTAGTCGATCTTGGTTTCGTTGCCGTCGTCGTCGAAGTCGTATGACTTGGCGCTGACTCCCTTGGCGAACGGCATCAATTCCTCCGTCCCCTTGTAGAGGTCGTACCAGATCTTATCGGCCACCTTGAAGTTGCCGAAGTCGGGCAGAGTGCCGCAGCCGGGATGGTCCACCGTACGCATGACCTCGGCCAGCCACGCGCCATTCGACGACAGGCCGCCGTGATTCTCGACGATCACGCCGATGTCGTGCGTCGCGCCGAACTCGGTCAGTTTCCGGAGTCCGTCTGCCGCCAGCTTGATCTGCTCGCGGTACGGGCCGCTCGATTGGGCGTTCACGCGGATCGAATGGCATCCCAGGAACTTGGCCGCCTCGACCCACTTGAAGTGATTCTCGACAGCCGTCGCGCGCTTCTTCTCGTCGGCATCACCGAGCGCCCCTTCTTTGTCGCACATGATCAGGACGCTCGTCACACCGTTGTCATCGGCCCGCTTCTTCAACTCACCGAGGTACCCCGCATCCTCGGCCTTGTCCATGAAGAACTGGTTGACGTACTCGATGCCGTCGATCCCGAACTCGGTCTTGGCCATCCTGGCGAAGTCGAGCGGATCGGCCTTGTCCTTGAAGAACCGCCGGTTCAGCGACCATTGCGCCAGCGAAATCTTGAACAGCGGAGCCTTCCCCGCGGGAGGATCGGCGGCGAAGAGGCCTCGTCCGAGTGAGGACGCAGCCAACAACCCGGCCGATGCCGACAAGAAATGACGACGGGAGAGCGACAACGACATCGGCGGTTCCTCAACAGGCGTGACGATTCTGAGGTGACGGAATCCGAGCGGGGATTCTATTCGTCGAGCCGCGCGAATGGGAACCGTGGCGATGGACGAGAGCAGACGATTGCGTTCACATGGGGAGCGACACCGCCGTTGGCGATGGTCACCGGTATCGTGATGGAGTTCCTGCTGATGTTGGCACACACGTCGTCGTTCGGAATCATCCCGTAACGGTGCACAACTTTTTGTTTGGAGACCGAATTGTCTTCTCCCTCGGAAGCTCTCCCCGTCATCTGTGGTGGCTGCGGCGGGGCGAATCGTGCCGATGCACATTTCTGCGAGCGGTGCCGCGCACCGCTGACATCGCATGCGGTCACGGATCCCTACGCGTCTGTATTCGCGCGAGGATACATGGTGGGAAAGGCGGCTTCGCAACCGCGAAGGCCAATCGTCGTCCTCGGCATCTGGCTCATGTTTGGGCCGCCGTTTCTCTCCTCCTTGATTTTCGGCGGGATGATCGTCGCTGGGGGCGGGTTTGGTGGTGGGTTCGCAGACGTTGCTGGCCTGGTAGTTTGTCTCGCGACCGGATTGCTGTCCGGCGCGATCCTGTACAAGACCACCATGAGCTACTTGGATCAGAGACGCCCACTCCCGTCCAATGAGCTTCGGACGCCGAAGAACGGTCCGCAAGTCAATGCGGACCAACCCCCGAGAGCAGCGGAAGAGACGTCCTGCCTCAAGTGCGGCCAACTGATTCCACTGGAGGCATCAATTTGCTCCCACTGCGGCTGGTCGTTCGACGATCCGGAATAGGTTCCTCATCTCAGCAGCTCTGATACGGCATGAGCAGTCCCGCCTGGGGAGTCTCGTCCAAGTCGGGGAAGTGACCGTGGGCGATCGCGTCGCCGAGCGAGGTGACTTGCTTGAAGTAGCGATCCGTGGGGAGACCGCCCGTTAGACGGCGACGCAGCTCATGGCAGACGCTGTCGGCCGCCTCGTGGATCACCTCGTTGTCTTGTCGCGCGGCATACAGGCTCGTCACGAGTACGACGACGGCCAGTTGAATCCGTCCGGACAACTCGGCCATACGGCACTGACGGTCGGCCAGTTTGAGTTGGAACTTGCGCATCGTGCCGCTGATTTCGAGTGAACTCCGTTGCAGCCAATGTGCGGCGAACTCGGCGTGTTCGTGCAGTCGGGCGTGGCCTTCCAGGTGGGATGTGTCGTAGCCATCGGACTTTTGGAACTCCACATGCGGCCGGTGCAGCTTCCGTCCGACGAGCCATTTCGCGTAGTTCATCAGCGGCCCCTTCAACGCCCACAGGTGCGACGGGTTGGCGAGGTTCGGTTGCTTGATCCCCTTCGCCGCGAGAGCCAGCCCGATCGGCTCGAAGAACTGTTTGCCGTGCTGCTTGACGAGCGACTTGAAGAACGCCATGCCGAGCATCTCCCCTTCGCCCTCGTAAATGCACGGGGCGAGGAAATCGTGGACGTTGTCGCCGAACAGGTGCCCGTGCAGGAACGACCGGCCGCCGTGAGTCTTCATGAACAATTCGATGGCCGCCTCCTTCTGAGCCTCGCTGCCGAAGATCTTCGCGATGATGCATTCCATCTCGCCGCGATAGCCCTGATCGAGCAGGCCCGCCGTCCACTCGGTGAGTGCGTCGCATGCGACGATCAGTCCCGCGAGATGCCCCATCCGGCGGCGGACCAACTCGCGCGTCTCGATGGCCTGCCCATATGTCTTCCGAAACTTGGCCCACGGAATCATGTTGGCCAGCATCAACCGCATCACGCCCGCCGCGTTGGCACACAGCGCGACGCGGCCCCGGTTCAGGCCGTGATAGGCAATCGTCAGCCCGTCGCCGTCGCCGGGGTCGAGCAGATTCTCGACCGGGACCGGGAAGTCCCGGAAGACGATTCCCATGTTGTGCGCGTGTCGCAGCGCGTAGAGGCCGTACGATTTCAAACGAAACTGGTCCGACTCTTCGTGTGGGAGATCGACGATGAGGACAGCCGGCCTGCGTTCGATCAAACAGACCAGCCCGATGGTGCGCCCCGGCGCGACGTTGGTGATGAAGAGCTTCTCACCCGTGACGTAGAAGGTGTCACCGCGTTGGATGGCCACCGTGCGCAGCGCCGTCAAGTCTGACCCGGCACAGGGCTCGGTGAGAGCGAACGCCGACAATCGCTCACCGCTGGCGAGCTTCGGCAGGAAGCGTTGCTTCTGCTCGGCGTTGCCGAAAGTTTGCAGCGGATCGACCGCTCCGATGCAGCCGTGGACGGACGCCAGTCCGGCAATCGTCGGATCGAGCTGAGCCATCCTCGTCAGAAAACGAGCGAACTCGGTGAACGAGACCGCCGAGCCGCCATACGCCTTGTCGACCAGCAGGCCCCAGTAACCGGCGTTGGCAAGGTTTTGAAACACCTCGTCCCGGAATTTGCCTCGCGCGTCATACAGCGATCCCCGCATCAGGTGATCTTCGACGACGGCCGGTGCATGGCGCAGAACTTCTTGATTCGGGCTGCCTTCACTTTTTGAGGGGACGACGACTGGAGAGAACAACTCGACAGGCACGGCGCGGTCCCACACGGCGCGGTGGATCGGACTGCTGGCCGTTTGATGCTGTCGCGCGAACAGCGATTCGACCTGTTCGTCCGCCTTGTCCATGGCCCCGGTCCGGCGAACCTCTTCATCGCTCTTGCCTCCCAGTTTCAGAGCGGTCTCGGCAAACGACGCCTCCGTTCCCAACATCCGCTTCGCGACCGAGGGGGGCAGCTCGCTGACGGATTCATCGGTCGCCAACGGTTCATTCATTTTCGCGATCATGATGGCCTCCGCTGTGTGGACGTGTGTTGTCAGGTGAACTTCGCTTGTTTGTCTCAAGGGACAGATGGGAGGCATCTGTCCCTTGTGGCGTATCGGGGTCAAGCTCTCCTCATGAGAAGTGATGTTCGTGCGGGTGTTCGATTTGTTCGATCAGCCAGGCGGCGGGAGCGAACCGTGGTCCGAGCGTCTTTTCAAAGTATTCAAGTTTCGCGACCGTCTCGCCGTAGCCCTGCAACTCGCACATTCGCAGTGGTCCGCCGGTGAAGGGTGCGAAACCGGTCCCCAGGACCATCGCCAGATCGACCATCCACGGTTCGGCGACGACACCCTCGCGCAGGCATTTCGCCGCTTCGTTCGCCAATCGCAGGACGATGCGATTGCGAATGTCGTCGGCCGTGATGGTCGTTGTCCCCTCGCCCCGGCTTTGCGGGGAGAGGGTTAGGGTGAGGGGTCTTCCTTTCCTTCCCTTTGAGTACTTGTAGAACCCTTCGCCCGATTTCTTCCCGAGTCGGCCCTGGGTCACCATGCTGTGAAGCCGCTCGGTCGTGGGGCTCGGTTGCGGGCTGAGGCTGCTGAGAGAATCAGCCACATGCGCCGCGACATCGAGGCCCACCTGATCGAGCAGTTCGAGCGGTCCCATGGGCATGCCGAACTGCCTCAGGGACCGGTCGATCTCGTCGGTGGGAACGCCTTCACAGTGGAGCCGCACCGCCTCGTCGAGGTACGGAAACAGAATCCGGTTCACGACAAAGCCCGGACTGTCTTCGGTCACGACGGGAACCTTGCCGAGCTTCCTTACGAACTCGACCAGCAACGCCACATCCTCATCGCGCGAGTGGTCTGTCTTCACGACCTCGACCAGCGGCATGCGGTGGACCGGGTTGAAGAAGTGCAGGCCGAGGACTCGGTCGCCATCGTGCAGCGGGGACGCAATGGCCTTGATCGACAGCGCCGACGTGTTCGACACCAACACGGCGTTCGGCGGGCAATACAGTTCGAGATCGCGGAAGACCTCACGCTTGATGTCGAGCTGCTCGGTGACCGCCTCGATGGCGAGATCGACGTCGGCGAAGGCCCGCCATTCGGTCGTGGCCGCAATCGCGCCGATCTTGCTGGCGGCGTCGGACTCGGTCAGCGCGTGCTTACGCACAGATTCCTGGAACAGGTCACGGATGCGGCTCAGCCCTGCATTGAGCAGATCGGCATTGACCTCTTTCAGCACGACCTCGAAGCCCTGCGAGGCGGCCCAGTGCGCGATGCCGGCCCCCATGACACCGCCGCCGATCACGCCGACCTTCTTCACACGGCGCGGCTTGGTCGTCGAGCCGTGGGCCCACGTCTCCGACTTGCGTGCCCGCTCGCGCTGGAAAAACAGGCCGAGCAGGCTGCGGTGCGTCTCGGTCATGAGCAGGCTGGCGAACTCATCGCGCTCGACATCGAAGCCGTGTCCCGCGCCGACGCGCAGTCCCTCCGAGACGGCTCGCAGGATGGCAGGGAGCGCCGGGTAATGCTCACCATTTTTCGCGATCTCGCGCCGCGCCTGCCACATCACCAGCCACCGGCCCATCGCGGTTCGGTCGAGGAACCACTTGGAGATGCCGGCCACCAGGCTGCCGCTTCGTCGCCGCCGCTGTTCGCCATTCAGCAAACCGACCACGAACTGTTCGAGTTTCTGATCGAGTTCGTCCGGAGAGACGGCTCGATCGGCGAGACCGATCTGCACCGCTTTCAGCGCGCCGATTTTCTTGCCGGTCAGGAGCATCGGCAGCGCCGACGAGAGACCGACGAGGCGTGGCAGTCTCTGTGTTCCGCCCCATGCCGGCAGCAGTCCCAACTCGACCTCGGGCAGTCCGAGTTTCGTGCGCGGATCGTCGATGACCAGCCGATGCCTGCAAGCCAGCGCGAACTCCAGGCCGCCTCCCAGACAGACGCCGTTGATCACGGCGATGGTCGGGATCGCGAGGTGTTCGAGACGCTCAAGGAGTTCCTGACCGGCATAGCACATTTCGCGCGCTTCGACAGCGGTGCGCAGCCGTTCGATCACATGCAGATCCGCGCCGGCCAGGAACCCGTTTTCCTTGCCGCTGCGAAACACGAGGGCCTTCAAGGTTTCATCGTGTTCCACGGTCGCGAGCAACTCATCGAGATCGTGCAGCACACTTTCGTTGAACACGTTCATCGGCTGATCCGGTACGTTGAGGATCGCTGTCAACACGCCACGATGATCGCGATGCACGTCGAAGTGGGTCAGATGAAGATCGGTCATGATTTTTCTCCCTGGTTGATCGTTGATGGCCGAAGGGGGATGGTCAGAAGGAACGGGGCGTGGGGCCATCGACCTTCAACCATCGACCATCGGCCCCGTCTCCACCCACATCGCCATCCCCTGCCCGCCGCCGATGCAGAGTGTGGCGAGGCCCCGTTTCAGGCCCTTCTCCTTCAGGGCGCGAAGCAATGTCAGCACCAGCCGCGCACCGGTCGTGCCGACGGGATGTCCGAGCGCGATCGCGCCGCCGTTCACATTCAATTTGTCGGGCGGTATCTCGCCGAGGGCCTTCGTCCGGCCAAAGTGTTCCTCGGCAAACGTATCCGAGGCGAAGGCCCGCTGACAGGCGATGACCTGTGCGGCGAAGGCCTCGTTGATCTCGAACAGGTCGAAGTCGGACAGTCTCAGGCCGTGCCGGGCGAGCAGCTTGTGCGTGGCATGGACCGGGCCAAGTCCCATGCGGCGCGGCTCACACCCGGCCACGGCGTAGTCTCGAATGAACCCCAACGGTGCGAGGCCCAGCCCCGAGGCCCGGCCCGGCGACAACAGCAGCAGCGCGCTTGCGCCGTCTGTAATGGGACAACTGTTGCCCGCCGTGACCGAGCCGGAGGCAGGCTCAAACAACGGCTTCAATTTCGCGAGGGCTTCCAACGTCTGGTTGGCTCGCAGTCCGGAGTCCTTCTCAACGAGTGTTCCGTTGGCGAGCGAGACGGGTGCCGTCTCGCCCTTGTAGAAGCAGCGGTCCCAGGCTGCGGTTGCCCGCTGATGGCTGAGGAGCGCGAACCGATCCTGCTCGTCGCGTGAGATGCCGAAATCTTTGGCGAGCAATTCGGCGGTCTGACCCATGTTCAGTCCGCACGTCGGATCGGTCAGGCCGAGTTGCAGCGCGGGGATCGGCCGCAACATCGAAGGGCGGAGCCGAGTCAACACGCGCAGCTTCCCAAACAGGGATTGCTGCCGGCCCAGTTCGACCAGCAGCACTCTCATGCGCGCATCCCACAACAGCGGGACGTTGGACATCGACTCGGTTCCGCCAGCGACAACGACTTCGGCGCGGCCTTCGCGGATCGACTGCCACGCGGAAACAATCGCCTCCATCCCCGAGGCGCAGTTGCGATGAACGGTATGCGCCACGCGATCCTGCGGGACTCCGGCCTTCAGCGCGATGACGCGCGAGATGTTCGCGGTGTCCGGCGGCGAAGCGACGTTGCCGAAGATGACCTCATCCACGTCGGACGGCTTCATTCCCGCCCGGTCCAGCATGGCGGTGAGGGCAACCCGGCCGAGTTCGTCCGCCGGGACAGACGCCAGCGCCCCGAAGGCCTTTGCGAAGGGAGTCCGCATTCCGGCCATCACGGCCAGCGGTTCCGGACAAGTGTTCTGGAGTGACATGATCGACCTCCCGCTTCAGGGGACGAAGGCCAAACAACGGGCAGGAACGGAATGAGAGTCACGATTCGGGCTGCGCGGGATCACCTCCTTTGAATCGCGTTCTCATCCGTTCCTGCCTTTTCAAGGATACGTTTTCGGTGTGAATTGTCTCGCGCGGCTTTCGTCAGTTTCAGGTTGATGGGATTCTTTTACGATCCGCCTTCCGGGGTCGGCGACCGTGTCTCGCGCAGTTTTCTTCGCAACACCTTGCCGAGGAAATTGCGGGGCAGGTCACCTTCGATAAATTCAATGTCCTTTGGCACCTTGTGATGAGCGAGGTTTTCCTGGAGGAACCGTTTCAGGCCGCGATGGTCGAATGTGGTCTTGCGGTTGATCGCGACGAAGGCTCTCACGATCTCTCCTCGCTGCGGATCGGGGACACCGACCACCGCGGCGTCCTTCACTCCGGGGAATTGCTTCACAACAAATTCGACGTCGCTCGGATAAACGTTGAAGCCGCTCGTGATGATCAGATCCTTCTTGCGATCGACGATTTTGAAGAAGCCGTCCTCGTCACGCGTGGCCAGATCGCCGGTGAAGAGCCAGCCGTCGCGCAGAATCAGATCGGTGGCCTCGCGATTGTTCCAGTAGCCCAGCATGACCTGCGGCCCGCGCACGATCAGTTCGCCGATCTGGCCCGGTTCGAGAATGCCGTGCCCCGTGTCCGCATCGACGATCCGCGCGTCGGTGTCTGGCAGCGGCAGGCCGATCGTGCCCACGCGCGCTGTTCCGTCGAGCGGTCCGGCATGAGTCACGGGACTGCACTCCGACAGGCCGTATCCCTCGACGACCTGCGCTCCCGTATGCTCGGCGAATTCGTGGCAGGTCTCGGCCGGCAGCGCCGCGCCGCCCGAGATGACCCACATCAGTGACTGGACGTTCCAGCGGCCCTTGTGTTCACGAAGCCGTTGGTTGAGCAGATGCAACATGGCAGGCACGGCCGGGAACACGTTGGGCCGTTCGGTCTCGATGAGGTTCAACACCGCCAACGGATCGAACCGGTGATAGAGCACCAGCGTGGCGGCCATCGCCACGCCCGACGTCACGCACGTCGACAGGCCGTAGGAATGGAAGAACGGGATCGCGGCGAGCATCGTGTTGCGACCCGTTCGGTTGCCGCACCACGCTTTGATTTGCAGCGCGTTCGCCAGCAGATTGCGATGCGACAGTGTGACGGCCTTCGGGCTCCCCGTTGTGCCACCCGTGGGCAGGATGTACGCCGGCGCGTCCGCGTCGACGACGATCGGCTCGGCAATCGGCTCGACGCGAGACAACTCTTCCACGAAGTCGCTGGTCGCGACGTGCGATTCATTCCGAAAGCCGCGCCGTTTCAGACAGGCCGCGCGATACAAGAACCTCTTCACGGTCGGCAGCCGGCGATCGAGCGAGCACGTCAGAAGGTGGCTCGGGCGATGAGGCCCCTTCGTCGCGAGCGGAGCCAGCAGATCGAGGGCCACGACGAGCCTGCAGTCGGTCGCTCGGAGCAGGTCATCGATCTCAACGGCCACGGACAGCGGGCTGAGCGACACCACGAGACCACCCGCCATCCACACGCCATACGCGGCGATGAGGTATTCGGGAACGTTTGGCAACAACAGGCCGACACGATCACCGGGTTTGACGCCGAGAGATTGGAAGAGTGTCGCCGCGCGGCGGACTTGGTCCAACAGGTCGGCGTAGGTCAGTGACTCATTGAAGTAGCGAACCGCCACACGATTCGGGAACTTGGCGGCGGCCTGATCGATCAGCCACCAGACCGGTTCGTCCGGATACTCAAGATGCTTCGGCACGCAGGCCGGATAGTGAGTCAGCCAGGGGGCGGAGGTGTCCTCCACCGCGAACGGCTTCGCGTCGATTGCCAGTGACATGATCTGCCTCCTCGTTGACGATCGTGCTGCTGCATCATCGGGTCCAAACCTTGCGTGCGAACTTTGGCGGAGAACACGTCCGAGACAGCAAACGGGCTGCCTCGGGATGGAATTGACTGTTCGACAGTGACACGGCACACATGCGTCGTCGGGCGGCGCGATCAACTCGTGTTCGTCGGGTCGGAATGAGGCGAAGAGACAGGATCAAATCAGCGATCGAGGTCTTCGGATCAGGTCGATCATGTCGGCGAACCGAACTCAACTGACTGTCCAAGTATCGGCCACGTCCAACGCGAGGCAAGTGGCAGACTCGAACAGCATCACAGATTTTGGCTGGCGGTGTCCGAGACGGTGACTCTTGCCGGAAATACCTCTTACTCCGTAGTCTGACACCGCTATATTGGTCTCCGAAACCTTTCCGGGCAGGTGGTGTTCGACTTCCTTGCCGCCCAACTCAACGTCTCTTCTGGCGAAGTCGCGAACGGCGGATTAGACTGTCACCCGTCATGCAGAAACTCTCAGCCACCGGCGTCTCTCGATCCCACTCCCGACGGTGCGGAGCATCTTCGCTGGACTATGTTCTGATTCTCGCGACGATGTTGCCGATCGTGGCCCTCATCATCACGAGGGGTAAGAAGATGATGGCGTTGGTTTGGGAGTTGCTGTGCGTGCAGGTCTCGTGGCCGTTCCTATAAATCTGGTTCCAGTAAAGTCTCGGGCAGTCCGCCCGTTCCTCTCCAAAGCCTTTCCGCAGTCAAGACGTTTCGGAGCACACGATCATGTCTCACGGTTCCTTCTGGCGAAAGCTGATGCACCGAATCCATCGCGACGAGCGCGGAGCAGTCAGTCTGGAGACGATCCTGATTGTCGCCGCGATCGCCTTGCCGATCCTGATTTTCATCCTGAAGTTTGGCTGGCCGAAAATCCGCGACTACTTCAAGACCGGAATGGACAACCTGGAGCAGGAGGGCGAGAACACGACCAACAAAGGCTTCGAGTAGCTTCGAGTAGCATGGTACGCCATGACGCGGGGTGGCCGTGACGTTGAGCATCGAAAGTTTGATCGCGTTGATCGTGCTGATGTTGATCGCGTCGATCACGGATGTCCGGCGACAAATGATTTACAACGCGAACACGTATCCGGGGATCGTGGTGGGGTTTGTGTTCCGGTGGTGGGATGGCGGACAGCCCGGACTGGAAGACGCCGTGAAGGGTTTCGCAGTTTGTGGTGGCCTGATGCTGGTGTGCTTCGTGTTGTTTGGCCTCGGCGGCGGCGATCTGAAGTTGGTGGCGATGATGGGTGCGTTCCTCGGCTTTGAACGAGGTGTGGAAGCCCTGCTGTGGACGCTTGTTCTGGGAGGCATCCTCGGTGGGGCGGTGATTGTCTGGCAGATGGGCTTCGTGAACATCGTCGTGGGAGTGGGCAGACACCTGGCACGACTGTGGCGGTTCAAGGGTTGGGTGCCCCTCAGCACTGAAGCCCGCCAGCCGCTCCAACAGACACTGTTCCTTGCCCCGGCCGGATTGCTGGCGACGTTGATCGTGACGTGGGATCGGTGGAGCAACTTTGCTGTTCTGCACCAATGACGGGACTGTGTTCCATCTTGAATTGGTCGGTGGAGGGCGTGTTGTGACGATTTCGGATGCTGAATCGCGACTCGCAATTACACTCCCGGATCGCCATCGGCAAGCGATGCTGGATCCCACCGACCCGATCCAGGAGGAGTGCGACTTCTTGATACCGGAGTCGCCCCATGAGTTGTTACGCTGGGTTGAGGTCAACGAGTTTCTGCACCGTGCAGACCGTTGGAACTCGTGGCCTCCATTTCTCGTGGCATTCGCATCCAACGGCTGTGGCGACTATTCCGCTTACGACACCCGCACGGCCCCGTACCGAATCTATTACATTGGCCCCGAGCACACTGTGCCTGAAGCAATCGCGGCATGTGAGGAAGAAGGCTTCGTGTTCCACAGTTTTGAGGAGTGGTATCGTCACTCCGTATCGCGTGACGACGGCCCCAGCACAACACGCTGATTGTTCACCCTTCAACAAACGGACGGGCAAGAGTGCCCATCCTCCATGTCCTTGAGTGGCCATTGCTGTGCATCGAGAAATTCTCATCGCCTGCCTCCCCTGTTTCGTCGTGCTGTGTGCGGCGATGCTGGTGCTGCGCGGAGTGCTGGCGGTGGGGGCGGCCTCGTGGAACTGGCGACGGCTGACTCAGATGCACCGCTGCCAGCGCGGCGGCGTGCAGTCGCTGGCGTTTGTCATGACGATGCCGGTCTTCATCATGGTCGTCCTGCTGATCGTGCAGGTCAGCCAGTTGATGATCGCGCAAATGGTGCTGCACTACGCGGCGTTCGCCGGGGCGCGAGCCGCCTCGGTCTGGCTGCCTGCCGCTGTGGATGATCCCTCGATGGAGATGGATGATTACGCCGAGGTCGAGAACCGCGTCAGCGACCATCCGTCCACCAGCGACGGCGATTACACGACCTTTGAAGTCAACTCGTCCAGCAGCAGCGAGAAGCTTTGGAAAGTGAGGGCCGCCGTGGTGCAGGCCCTCGCGCCGCTGGCCCCCTCGCGTTCCCTGGGCGCTCAGGGACAGATGCCCCGGCTGAGCGATGTGATCTCCGCGAATCAGAATCTCTATGCGACGCTGGTGTCGGCCTCGCAATCGAACTCGCGCATTCCGGTCCGGATCGCGAACAAACTGAACTACAGCGATCTCAATACGCGCGTCATCGTCGAATGGCGCGACGGCCGCAGCGGGAGCGGTCGCGACTCACTCGACAATATTGCGTACAACGTTCGCAATCACACCTGCCCCGATCCCAAGTTCCAGTCGCGCTTTCGCGAGAGCGAGATCGGCTGGCAGGATCCGATCACCGTCTACGTGATTCATCAGTTCGCCTTGCTGCCCGGTCCCGGTCGGTTTCTCGCCGCGAAACTCATTCGTGCCGACGGACTGCCCGATCGCGTGAGTCCCCGAATCAAGCCACCCGCGCAGGACGCCTCGAACTCGGCCTACACGACACAGATTCAGGCGTCCGCCACGATTGCGTGCGAGGGTTTCAAGTCAGTGAAACCACTTGTGCAGCCGAAGCATGCTTTGCCAGGGCGATGAGGAAATGGTTGAGGGTCAAGGGTTGATGGTTGAGGGACAGAGAAAGGCCACGATGGACTCACACACTCAACTCATGGATGCCCACGATTTCGCGGCAAGTTCGTCGACGAATGCAACCTGGAACCGCGGCCAAAGCGGACCAGCCACCCTCCGGCGGTCAAGCCGTCGCAATTGGCCATCGTTTTTCCCTCAACCCTCAACCCTCAACCCTCAACCTTTCCTTGCCCGCCTGCACCGCGACCAGCGGGGCGCGATCGCGCCCCTGTCGGTGTTTGCCATCTTCCTGTTTACGATCCTGATGGTGCAGGTCGTCAACGTGGGACGGCAGATCGATGACAAGCTGCGGATGCAGAACGCGGCCGATGCGTCGGGCTATTCGGGGGCGACGGTGCTGGCTCGCGGCATGAACGCCATCGCGTTCAGCAACCACATGCTGTGCGAGACGTTTGCCCTGGTCGCCTACATGCGCGAGGGACGCGACCGCAAATCCGAGAAGTTCGTTCCGGAAATCCTCGAGGCCTGGACGGCCGTCGGCAATCAGTTTGCCAACGGAACCGGGACCGCGCCGCTGTCCCAGAAATTCAAGCTGATGGGCGAGGCCATCCTCGCCAAGGTTCCCATCGAGCAGAACATGGTCGATGCCTTTGGCGAGATGACGTTTCATCAGTCGCGCATCACGCTGCCGCTGTTCGAGTACATCCTCGCCGGACCGACCGCGACGAGTTACGAAGGCCGCACGGACGAATCGCTCGGCGGTTTCATTCCCCGCTTTCAGCGAGCCGTCCTGCAGTCGGTGCCGGAAATGTCGAGCGTGGCTTCGGACGAAATCTCCATTCGCTACGGGACGCGGGTCCAGTCGCAACACCGCAACCAAAAGCTGCGCGGTCTGCTGTGGGCCACGAACGTGTCGGTCGTCGGCTGGCTGGACGAGTCGAATCCGAACTCGCGCACGCTCCCGGCCATCGACCCCTCGCGGTTCGCGAACGATTTGTCGCAGGTCGACAACACGCTCGTCCCCGACTGCGCCACCTGCTACTCGTGCTACGAGTGCATCAGCCGGACGCAGCGGCACCAGTTGGCCTCGCACTACCTCGAAGACTGGATTCGGCATTGGATGAGCGAGTACTTCGAGTACCCCGACAACGGGATGCCGCCCTACGGCGCCATCTCGGCCAAGATGTCGAATTTCATCAATCTGTGGCGGGTCTTCACCTGCGCGAACCTGCATCAACTGCTCGAGGAGGAGTACCCCTTCACGAACCTTCCGTTTGTGCTGCGCGATCCGCCCACGTTTCCAGACAGTTGCGTCCGCACGCCCGATCACCCCGACCGACCCTGTGATCCACCTCGGCCGCTCGACCAGCAGACCTTGGAAAAGAACTTCAATTTCGTGTCGTCGGTCTACTGGCCGCACCAACAGCCGATGTTTCCGGGGTTGTTCAAAAATCCGCTCGAACGAGACAGCCGTGCCTACGCCACCGCGTTCGCGCAAACCTCGATCTTCCTGCCGCGCGGACTGTTCACGCGCCATCATCCCCTCGAGAACTCGCCGTGGGTCCACCTGTACCCGTGTCCGCCGAACGGAACGTGTTGCTCAAACCTCTACAACGGATATCCGGGCGATTGGAACCGCCACACGCTGTCGAACACCGACCCCGGACTCCTCCTGGCCTGCCCCGTGAATCAGCAGGCTCGGCAGCCTTACAACTGCAGCCTGCCGTGGTTCGCCTACGAGGCCCGCTGGGAGCGGTTCGGCCAATGGGACATGTTCAACCAGAACTGGACGGCCAAACTCGTTCCGGCCACGGCGGCGAATGTCTCCACGATCGTCTCACAGCATCCGGCCAACTATCTCGACGGAGCCTTGCAGAACTACCAGCCGCCGCCGTTGCAGAACGTGTCGCAGCAGGACTTTCATCTGGTGAACGGACACTGAAGCGCGGAGCGGAGAACTCGGAACGCGGAGCTTGAAACAAGACACCCCCTGAACGATTCAACAAACATGCAAGTTCGCCGTCGCACATCATCAATCGCATCAAACGAGGAGTTCCGCGCTCCGAGTTCTGCGCTCCGAGTTCCGTACTCGCGTCGCGGCCTCGCACCGCTGGAGTTCGTTCTCGCGCTGCCGATGTTGATGATCATGATGGCGCTGATGATCGACTTTGGGGTTGTCGGAGCCTGGAAAATCCGGACGCAGACGAACGCCCGCTATGCCGGTTGGCGAACGCTCACCTCGCGCTCGGGGGAATCCAACGCGACGCCCCCCTACTGGCCGGCTTCCGCCAGCCTGTCGGCTCAGTCCGGAAATCAGTTGGCGGACGTCAATGAACAGTGGGACTCGCAGCAAGACCTGTTATGCCCCTGCACGCGAGGCCAGCAATTGACCGCGCCCAGTGCCACTGCGGCCATCAATGTTCCGGGCCGTTTGGAAATGGACGACAACGTGATTCAGGGCCACGCGGGACTCGAACGCAATCTCCCACTGTTAGGCGGAGCGCTGCCCGCCACGGGCGGACGGTTCCGTTTCGACATCAATCAGGATCTGTTCGACAATCACTGGCAGTACCACACGCTGAACATTCCCTACAACGAATCTCCCCGTTCGCGCGTCTGGTGGGACATCGAGCACTCGGACCAGGCGGCGCTCGATCCGGCGATCGATTCACAGTACCAGTACATCGAAAAAAACCTCATGCCTCAACTGGCAGTCGTCGGAGTAAACACCTACCCGCTCGACAACGACGACGAGCACCTCCGTTATTACGGTGTCCGTCCTCCCGACTTTTACCCCCGGTTGAGTCGGCTCTGCATGGCCGATCCGAGTGCGGTCTACATCAGTGGCGTCTCTCGAATCGATCAGGACGGGCATCGGAATCCGAATTCCCTGCTGAGCCGGATTGACCGCCTGCCCTGCACGATGTCGGGAAACTTCATCGGAATGTATCGACGTTGGATTTGTGAACTGGAGATGTGCGGTGCGAGCGACGGCGACATCGACCCGCTGAGGCAGCGCTACGGCGACCTGCAGCAGTTCATGGGAACGCTCAGTTCCCTCGGTTGTTCGCGCCCGGGCGATCTGCAACGCTGCGTTTGTCCGCCGATGACGACCTGTCCCTGCCCAGCCTCGCCGGTTGGCGTGGGACGGTGAGCGAGGCACCGGCGCCGCAGCGGCCCGCCACTTCCATGAAGCCTTCCCCGCCACCATCGAGCCTCTCCGCCAAACTGACTCGCCGCGCGATCGACCTGTTCGTGATTGGGTTCGTGGCGGTTGTGGGATTGTCTGTTGGAAGTCAGCTCATCGAATGGTGGCGGACCGATCCGCAGGGGGCGATGCCCGACTTGTCGGGACTGGTGGGAGCGGATCTCGATTGGAACCGCACTCCAATCGCGATGCAGTTCGGCGAGGCGGCCACTTCGATCGAGCGGATTCCGCTGCGGGGCGACCCCAAGCGTCTGGACGAAGAGTTGACGAAGGTCGCCCGGTCCGTTGTCGACTCGTCGCAGCCGCCCGCTGCTCCGCCGACCGAGGCTGAGCGAGAATGGCTCGCCGCACTGCAAACGGCTCCGCCGCTCCTGTGGGACTCGACGCTCGGCAACGTCTATCGTCGACGGGATCCGCTGCCGTCGTTCGTGGCGACGCGGTTCGTTGAGCCAGCCGACAACGATGGCGAGGGACTCTCGCAACGGGTCGTCGGCTGGGGGCTCGCGTTTCCGTCCGGACCGGACCAGTGGACAATCTATTCGTTCCGTCCCGAGGCGGCTCGAGTGGCGGAGGCTTCGGCGGTTCGAGACCTCGTGTTACCGGACGGCGCACGGCGGGTGACGCAGATGCGCGGAGCCGACGGCTGTCAGTGGCTGGTCTTCCAGGGTCGCGGCGATCTGGCGGGCTGGGTACAACAGTTCGACGACTCGTTCGGAACAAAGGCCGTCGTGTCGAAGTCGGTCGGCACCCAGTCGGCCAGTTTGAAATATCGCGCGGCGGAGATGGTGGCCGACGTGCAGATGCGGCGCGAGCGAGACGGCTCCCTGTCGGGTGTGATCTGGTCAACGCGGGCGAATTCTCAGGAGAAGGCGAAATGAAAGGGATCCAGGGACTGTTGCTGGCGCTCGGGCTGGGACTGGCCGGCGCGGTTTGCAACTGGTTCTACCTCGAACGACTGGCGGGCCGCGAAGCCAAGGTCTCCTTCATCGGCATCAGGGCGGACGCCCAGATCAACGTGGGCGACACGCTGCTCGATTCGCATCTGGTGAAGGTCGACATCCCGCGCAGTGCGGTTGGAAATCTGGATCAGGTCGCGCCTCACTGGAAAGATCTTCCGCTGGTGGCCGGTTGGCCGTCCAACCGCAGCTACCGCGGTGGCGAACTGGTGCTCCAACAGGACATCCGCACACCGGGGGCGAAGGACTTGAACGACAAACTCGGCAGGGACGAGGTGGCCCTTTGGATCCCGATCGACAACCGGACGTTCAACTCGATGCGGGTCAACCCGGACGACGAAGTGTCGTTCATCCTGCCCAATTCGGCGGTGGGTGGACCGTCACCCACTCCCATAGAAGGTCAGCCCCCGCCCCAGCCCCAGACCTCGGGATCGGCCAACAGCGACATCGTGGGGACGTTCCGCATTTTGGAGCTTGGCAATCGAACGGGTCGCCCGGAAGTTCAGAAGGCGGCGGGATCGCGTCAGACGAACGAGAACGTGATCGCCATCGTGTCCAAGTTCTCGGGAGGCCGCCTCGAGGCGAAGGCCGAACGAGTCACCGAATACATGCGAGCCTCCAAGGCTCAGGGTCTGCAGGTCATCCTCCATCCGAAGAAGAGGCCGGGCCAGTGAAGAAGACACGGGGGGGAGACAAGGGGACGGGGGAAAACAATCTGATTCTTGTTTGGTATCGACTGCTCCATCCCTCAGTTGCCACTCTCCCTGTCTCCCGTTCCCCTTGTCCCTCAACTTCGTTTCCTGAATCACACCGACATGCTTTCGCTCCTTCAAGAACTCGACATCGCGCTGCGGAACGGGCGGCCTGTTTGCTACACGGCCCTCGTCGAGACGCGCGGGTCCACGCCGCAAAAGGCGGGCGCGACGATGCTCGTGTTTGCCGATGGCTCGCAGGTCGGGACGCTTGGCGGCGGTTGCGTCGAGGCGGAAGTCAAACGCCGCGCGTTGACGTTGCTGGCGAGTGGCTCGATTGAGTTGCTCTCGTTTCAGCTCGACAACGACTACGGCTGGGACGACGGCCTGATTTGCGGGGGCCGCATGAAAATGCTGGTCGATCCGCTGCGACCGGGTGACGACATGTCGTACTATCGCGCCGTGCAGGACATGCTGACTGCCGGACGCGGTGCGACGGAAGTCGTCGTGATCGACGGTGAGAAAGCGGACGCTCGCGACGCGGATCGGTGGTTGCTCGACGAACAGGGCGATGTTGTGGCAGAACGTCTTGTCGCGACGAAAGCCCCCCTCACCCTAGCCCTCTCCCCGCAAAGCCGGGGCGAGGGGACAGGATTGCCCCCGAAGTTGCTGGCGAACTTGAAACCGCTCGATGAACGACCTCGCCCGTACATCGAAGCCGGTGTGTCGTACCTGCCGCACCTGAAGCGATGCCGGTTGATCGTCGTGGGGGCGGGTCACGTCGGGCAGAAGGTGGCGGAACTGTCCGCCGACGTCGGTTTCGATGTCTGGGTGGTCGATGATCGCCAGGAGTACTGCAACAGCGATCGCTTTCCCCACGCGAAGCGACTGATCATCGATGCGTTCGACGTGGCGCTGCGAGGTCTGGAGATCGACTCGAACACCTACTGCATCATCGTGACGCGAGGCCACAATCACGACGAGCAGGCTCTGCTGCATCTGGCCGAAACCTCCGCTCGGTATGTCGGCATGATCGGCAGCCGGCGCAAGATCAAGCTGATTTTCGACGATCTGCTGCGCGAAGGCGTCTCGGCTGACGCCCTGGCTCGCATCTACGCACCGCTCGGGTTCGACATCGGCTCGCAAACCGTCCCCGAGATCGCGATCAGCATCGTTGCCGAGTTGGTTGCTCACCGAAATCTTGGCCGACTGCCCGATCGCGTTCGCCCGGCGAGCGTGCTTGACGGACGTCCGGCATGAGTCGCATTCCCCTCCTCCGACTCACCAACTCCGGCCTGTACTGCGAACAGGGTGGTTTCCACGTCGATCCGTGGAGCCCCTCCGCGTGCGCCGTCGTTACTCACGCGCATGGCGACCATGCCGTGAAGGGATCGCGCAAGTATCTGACGGCGGAATCGGGGCGGTTCATCCTGCAGCATCGCATGGGACCGCGAGCCGAGATTGAAGGGCTTCCGTTTGGCCAGACACTCGACCTGAACGGCGTAAAAGTGTCGCTCCATCCGGCCGGGCACATCCTCGGGTCGAGTCAGGTTCGGGTTGAATACCGCGACGAAGTGTGGGTCGTCTCGGGCGACTACAAGGTCGCGCCCGATGCAACCTGTGCCGCGTTCGAGCCGGTCAAATGTCACACGTTCATCACCGAGTCGACCTTCGCGCACCCGTACTACCACTGGGAGCCGCAGGCCGAAACATTCGCACAGATTCACGAGTGGTGGCGGGAGAATCAGTCGCGTGGCAAGGCCTGCTTCCTCTACGCGTACTCGCTCGGCAAGGCGCAGCGGCTGGTCGCGGGACTCGATCGCTCGCTGGGACCGGTCTTCGCGCATGCATCGATTGAAGAGATGAACTCGCTCTATCGCCAGTCGGGAGTCGCACTCCCCGAGACACGTTCGCCTCACACCGACATGACCCGCGAGGACTGGGCCCGCGCAATGATCCTGCTGCCGCCGGCGGTGAGATGGGAGGTGGGCTTTCCCGTCGCGGGAAATTACTCGACCGCCTTCGCGTCGGGCTGGATGACGTTGCCCGACGGCCCGGCCAAGCGTCACGTTCACCGAGGATTCGCGCTGTCGGATCACGCGGACCACGACGAACTGTTGCAAGCCGTCGCCGCGACGGAAGCCGAACGAATCCTCGTCACTCACGGCTACATCGACGAGTTCGTCGCCACGTTGAAGAGCCGCGGCTATGACGCAGCGCCGCATCGCACTCCGCGCTGCCAGCGCCCGCCGCGCGTCCCGGAAGCCACGCAGTTGAATCTGGCATTCGAGTGACGCTTTGACCCCGATCGAAATCCACCTCAACGTCGAAGAGCATCGACAACATCGTGCCACAGAAGTGGTGAGACATCGGCCGGTCCTCCCTCGACGCACTCCATCAAGCACTCGTTGGGATCGCGAGCACTGAACCGTGCGATCGCGGCGGCAACCAGTGCGGGGGAGCGACTCATCCCCGCACTGCACGCCACGAGCGTGGGCACGTTGTCGCGCAGCAGGCCCGAAATCGTCTCGATGGCCGCACGAAGCATCCAGCTTTCGTTGCCCGCTCCGTCCAGTAGCGGGAAGCGGCAGTAAACGATCTCACGCGGCAGTGTCGCAACGGGCTCGTTCGCCGCCAGATCGACCACGGCCACGATTCCAAGGTCGATCAGGTCGGCAACGCGCCGAACATCGCCGACGTTGCCGATCCACAGTAAGTAGGACGAGATTGCCCGCATGACTTACAGCGTTCCCTTCGACGAGGGCACTCCCGTTTGACGCGGGTCGATCGTCGTGGCCTGCCGCAGGGCCCGGGCCGTCGCCTTGAACAGGCCCTCGGAAATGTGGTGGCTGTTCGTGCCGTGGTGCAGCACGAGGTGCAGGTTCATCTGTGCGTTTGAGGCCACCGCCTGCCAGAACTCCTCGACCAACTCGGTGTCGAACTGGCCGATCTTTTCGGTGGGGAACTCGACCTTGTAGACAAACTTCACACGGCCGCTCAGATCGAGGGCCGACGTGACGAGCGTCTCTTCCATCGGCAGGGTCATGCTGCCGTAGCGGGTCAGTCCGCGCTTGTCTCCCACCGCCTGAGCCAGCGTCTTGCCGAGGCAGATGCCGACGTCTTCAGTCGTGTGGTGATCGTCGATGTGCAGGTCGCCCTTCGCGGTGACCTCCAGATCGAACAGTCCGTGCTTGGCAAACAGCGTCAGCATGTGGTCGAGAAACCCCACGCCGGTCGAGACATTCGCGACTCCGGTCCCGTCCAGGTTGAGAGACAGCACGATCTGAGTCTCGGCCGTGTTCCGTTCGATCTTCGCAGTGCGGGGCATGTCGTCGTCCTACAGAGGCGGGGCAGATTCACATCAAGGCCAGAGCCGACTGGATGCAGCGATCGACTCGATCCATCAACTCGTCGGAAAATCGCCCGATCACGCGCACGATGTCGGTTCGGGCCACGGTATCGAGATGCTCGCACTTGACCGTTGAATTGTGGAGCAAGCCGGTGGTTGAACCACCCGGTTGGGAGATATCGACGAAAAGTTGCGAGGGCTCGACGGTTGCCCGCGAATTCGTGGACGTGACGATGGCCACGATCGTGCTACCCAATTTGGCGTTCAGGGTGTCGTTCTGAACGACGACTGCCGGACGAACCTTGCTGCCCGGTGCCCCGACGAACGCAATTGGCAACAGCACCACGTCGCCACGTTCAACATTGGGAGCGAAGTTCGTCATAGCGGTCATAGTCATCCATCAAGGGGTCATTCCAACCCGCCTCGGCGGCCGTGCGTGAGATCAACGGATAGAGTTCGCGTGGGTCGTACGGATCCGCGGCCAGCATGGCCTGAACCCGTTCAAACTGCGCGGACGTGATGAGGTAGTAGACCTGTTGAGTCTCCTGGTCGATCACCTCCACCGGGAAACCAGTGCCACTTTGCACGATCTGTCGCTGCGCTTCCGTGAGAATTGCTGTCATGGTCGCCTCCGCCGAAACTTTAGCACATTCGACCCGGCCCAAACTATACCGACATCCGGGACACACCTGACTCAGACGATCTGATGTAATGCAGACAATAGCGAGTCGATTTCCGTGTCGGTGCCGATGGTGATGCGGAGGCCGTCGAGGCGCTGGTCCTTCGCCCACGAGACGTCTCCGAACGCCATGTAGCGGACGAGAATCTTCTTCGCCTTCAGAGCCTCGTACTGCGACTTGTGCTGGCCGGTGGGGTGAGTGGCCCAGACGAAGTTGGTTTGGCTGGGAACGACCTCAAAACCTAGAGACGTGAGCCCCTCGGTAAGTCGCAGGCGAGTTGCTCGGATGCGGGCCGTGTTCTGGCGCATCCAGTTTTGATCGGCGATCCCCGCCGTCGCCGCAGCCAGCGACAGGGAGTCGCAGTTGTAGCTGTCCTTGACCTTGCGCATCCCGGCGATGGTGTCGGGGTGAGCGATCGCGAAACCAAACCGCACGCCGGCAAGGCTGTAGCTTTTGCTGAACGATCGCGTGACGACGATTTGCCGTCCAGCCGTGCTGTTCAGCAACTCGCACCGGTGAGGATGATCGGCGAAGTCGCCATAGGCTTCATCCAGGATGAGCATCCCGCGCGGAGGGACCAGCGCCAGCAGATCGTCGAACGTCCAGCGGTTCCCCGAGGGGGAGTTCGGGTTCGGGACGAAGATCAGTTTGCTTTGTTCGATGGTCCGTCCGATCTTGTCGAAGTTCCACGACCAGTCAGGTTCCAGCAGCAGCCTCTCGTGACGAACGCCCTGCAAGTCGGCGAGTGTCTCGTACAGGATGTAGCTCGGGTAGGGATAGGCGATCTGATCCGCAGGGCCGGCGAATGATCGGGTCAGAATCGTCAGAACTTCATCACTGCCGTTGCCCGGCAGAATCCAATCGGGGTCGAGATCCAGTGCCGCCGCCGCCGCCTTGCGAAAGGCTGTGGCGAGCGGATCGGGGTAGAGATTCAATTTCCCCTGAGCGGCCGCCGTCACCGCCTCGACGACTCGCGGCGAGGGGGGATACGGATTCTCGTTGGTGTTGAGTTTGACCCAGCCCCCCTCTTGCGGCTGTTCGCCCGGCGTGTAGCCGGACATGCGATCGATCTCGGGACGGAACAGGCTCATCGGTGTGCGGGCTTTCCAGCGGAAGGTGTTCGTGAACGGGCGGCGATTGTCGGGAGCGGCTCCTCGAACTTCAACCGACTCTTTTCCGGTCCCCTCGCCCCGGCAGGCACCGCCGCTTCGGTGGTCCGGGGAGAGGGTTAGGGTGAGGGGTCTTCCGTCTCGAATTTCGAGGCTATTCCGCGTGAACCGACTCTGAATAGAATGCCGCCGCGCTCAGAAGGTTCACCTGCTGCCCAAAGGTTTACGGAATGATCGAATCGAATGTGACGGCTCACGAGTTGGCCGAGCCTCGGACGTTGGCTGTCGATGTCGGCGGGACGGGGATCAAAGTGCTGGTCTTGGACGAGTCGGGCGAAGCGTTGGGCGAGCGGGACCGGGCGCTGACGCCTCGTCCGGCCATCCCACCCGCCGTGATTGAGACCATCGCGCAACTGGCCGCGGCGCATCAGTTCGATCGCGTGGCGGTCGGCTTCCCCGGCGTGGTTCGATTGGGAGTCACGATCACCGCGCCCAACCTGCATCCGGACTGGCACGACTTCCCATTCGCACCGGCGCTGGCCGCGCGGCTCGGCAAGCCGGTGCGAGTTGCCAACGACGCCGATGTGCAGGGATTCGGAGCGATCTCGGGCGAGGGGCTGGAGATGGTGCTGACGCTCGGGACCGGCATGGGGTCCGCGCTGTTTGTCGATGGCCTGCTCGTGCCGAATCTGGAACTGGCCCATCATCCCTTCGCGGAAGGTCAGACCTACGAGCAGTGGCTCGGACAAGCGTCCCTCGAACGGTTGGGCGATGAGGCGTGGAAGCGGTGGCTCGACAAGGCCATCTCGCAAATCCGCCACACGTTCAACTTCGACGTGCTCTATCTGGGAGGCGGCAACGCCCGAATTCTCGATCCCGCCGCGATGCCGTTCGACGTGAAGATCGTGCCGAACATCGCCGGACTGTTGGGCGGGATCGCGCTGTGGAACGACATGCAGAGCACGAACCTCGTCCGAGCACCACAGTCGGTGGGAGCGTTCTGTGCGTTGGAGACGAAAGGCCCGGCGTAAACGAATGACCACCGCTCAGATGGTTGATGCGAGAAACAACGCCGTGGCAGGTGAATCGCCTTCGACTTGTTCGACGCCTCGGCCGGGGTTGGCGGCGAGGTGTTCGAGCAGCTTGTAGATCCACTCCGTTCGCTCGGGCTGGCCGAGATCCGCAGCGACTTGTTCGACGGATTGAGGCACTGCAACTGACTTGAGCTGCGCAACGATCTTCAGTTGCAGATCGAGCACCTCCACCGCAGCCTTCTTTCCCGCTTCGACACCCGGCTGATGATAGGCGTTGACGTCGATCAGTTCCGCGTAGAGACCGACCGCCCGTTCATAGAGGGCGATCAAGGCTCCGACGCTCGCGCCGGTCACGTCATTGATCGTGATGGCGATCGAATCGCGGCCGCTGTCCGACAGGGCTTCTCGCGTGCCTAACAAAAAACCTTGCAGATAGTCTCCCGTCGTGATGCCGGGATCGACTTCCAGAACCGGTCGGACGAATTCCGTGTCCGGGTCGAGGTCCGGGTCGAGGTCCACGTCTCGGTCCTTCAGCACTTGGATGAACGTCGCGAAGAAGTTCGGGATGCCGTCGCGAAGCTGCTGCACGTAGGCGTGCTGGTCGGTCGAACCCTTGTTGCCATAAACAGCGATTCCCTGGTGGACCTTGTTCCCCTGGCGATCGAGTTCCTTGCCGAGCGACTCCATCACCAGTTGTTGCAGGTACCGGCTGAACAGACAGAGCCGGTCCTTGTACGGCAGAATGACCATGTCCTTCGCCCCGCGTCCCTGGCCGATGTGGTGCCACATCAGGGCCAGCAGTGCGGCGGGATTCTTCATCGGATCGGCTTCGCGCGTGAGCCGGTCCATCGCGGCGGCTCCATCGAGCAGCCCCTGCGTGTCGAGACCCTGCAGCGCGGCGGGAAGCAATCCGACAGCCGATAGGACCGATGTCCGACCGCCCACCCAGTCCCACATCGGGAAGATGCGCAGCCAGTTCTCGCTAACGGCCGTCTTGTGCAGTTTGCTCCCCTCTTGCGTGATGGCCACCGCGTGCTGAGCAAACTTCAAGTCGGCGTTTCGATAGGCCCGCTGAATCTCCAGCATGCCATTGCGAGTCTCGGGCGTTCCTCCCGATTTGGAAACGACCACGACCAGCGTGCTGCCGAGTTGTCCTTCCAGTTCTCCCAGAATCTGGTCGATGCCATCGGGATCGGTGTTATCGACGAAGAACGGCAGCATCACGTCGTAGGGCGAGCCGAGAGCCTGCGCGACGAACTGCGGTCCCAGCGCCGAGCCGCCGATGCCCACAATCAGCACGAACTGAAAGCGGCTCGCGCCTCCCTCGACGCGACCCTGATGAACGTCTTCCGCGAACTGGGCGATATCGGCCTGAGTCTCTTCAATTTCGGCGGCGATCTCGGGCGAGGGAGCCAGTTCGGGGGCTCGCAGCCAGTAGTGTCCGACCATCCGCTTCTCATCCGCATTGGCGATGGCCCCCTCTTCCAGAGCTTGCATCGCATCGAGAGCCATCGCCATCCGAGGGAGCAGCGGCGCGAGGTCACTATCGGCGAAGCGAACACGGCTCACGTCGAGTGAGAACCCGAGATCGTGATCGGTGAGGAGATACTGACAGTAGCGTTGCCATGCAGTGGACATTTCCGGCATCCTTCGACCTGCGCGATGTTTGTTGGTCTGTGCCGAAACGCTGTTGTCCGGCGGTGAGCATGTGAAACCGGTCGGTACGATATCGCGAGTCCCTTGCCCTCGCGAGCCTCCTCTTCGACGAGAACCCCGTGACGCTCAGCCTCTGCGAAACCTGTCGCCATGTGCGGATCGTGACGACTCCCAGGGGATCGCGATTTCTGCTGTGTACTCTCTCGGCGGACGACGCCCGGTTTGCCAAGTACCCGCCTCAACCGGTGATTCGGTGTGCCGGCCACGAGCTAAACGCATCGCACTCGCAGCGGGAGGGCGACGCTTCGGAGGAGCCGCAGCAATGAAGTCCGCATCGCTCGCGGATCGCGATGGTCGTCAGGTACGATCCTGCCGTTGATTGTGAAGTCCATTGAAGGGGAAGGAGACTCAACCGTGAAAGTGATGCTCAAAGGTTCGTTGACGGCATTGTTGACCGCTTCGTTCGGAATCGTTTCGTTCGCCCAGGCCGAAGACTGGCCGCAGTGGCTTGGGCCGAATCGGGACAGTGTCTGGAAGGAGACGGGCCTCGTCGAGAAATTCCCCGAGCAGGGGCTGACGGTGAAGTGGCGCGTCCCGGTGAGTCTGGGTTACTCCGGCCCGGCGGTCGTCAACGGGAAGGTTTATCTCACCGACTATGTCAAAGAATCGGGCGACACGTCGAACAATCCGGGCCAGCGGCGCGAGCTGACTGGCAAAGAGCGAGTTCTCTGCCTCAATGTGATCGACGGCAAGATCGTGTGGGAGCATGGTGACGCCGTCACCTACAAGATTTCGTATCCGTCCGGCCCGCGCTGCACGCCGACCGTCTCGGGCGGCAAGGTTTATACGCTGGGAGCCGAGGGAAACCTGCTGTGCCTCGACGCCAACAAGGGTCACGTGATTTGGTCCAAAGAACTGAAGAAGGAGTACAAGACCGACTCACCGCAGTGGGGCTTCTGTGGAGCACCGCTCGTGGACGGTCAGAAGTTGATCTGTCTGGTCGGAGGTGAGGGAAGCGTCGCGGTGGCGTTCGACAAGGACACCGGCAAGGAATTGTGGAAAGCATTGTCGGCAAGTGAGTCCGGCTACTGTTCCCCCTCGATCATTGAGGCGGGTGGCACGCGGCAAGTTATCATCTGGAGTGCCGACGATCTGAATGGCCTCGATCCCGAAACGGGCAAGGTCTACTGGACACAGGCTCTCAAGCCGGGCTATGGGATGTCGATCGCGATCCCGCAGAAACACGGTGACTTGCTGTTTGCCAGCGGAATCGGAGGCGTTGGTGCCGCGTTCAAACTTGACAGCACCAAGCCCGGTGCCGAACTGGCCTGGCGCGGGACGAACAAGACCGCGCTCTACTCGGCCAACACGACACCGGTCATCGACGACGAAGGGATCCTGTACGGGGCCGACTGCCAGAGCGGTCAGTTTCGCGCGGTGAAGTTGGAGACGGGCGAACGCCTCTGGGATTCGTTTGCGCCGACAACCAACACGCGTCGCGGTGGACACGGCACGGCGTTCGTCGTTCGCAGCGGTGACAAATACTTTCTATTCAGCGAGACCGGCGACTTGATCCTCGCCCGGTTGTCGGCCAAGGGCTACGACGAGATCAGCCGCTTCCACGTCCTCGATCCGACGGGAGAATGCTTCGGCCGCGATGTCGTCTGGTCTCACCCCGCCTTCGCCAACAAATGCTGCTTCGCGAGGAACGACAAGGAACTGGTCTGCGTCTCGCTGGCGAAAGAGTAGCCATCGTCTTCTCTCACCATGTGCTTGCCAGCGTGAACACTGGATGTCGAGTCGACGAACTGGAGAACAGGACGTGACTGAAGTTTTGATCGGCTTCGACCGGGTGACCAAGCGGTTTGACGCCGTGACAGCGCTGGAAAACGTGTCGTTCGACGTGCGTGTGGGTGAGTTCCTCGCGCTGTGCGGCGAGAACGGGGCGGGCAAGAGCACGCTGATGAAGATTCTGTCGGGTGTCATCACCGACTACGATGGACAGATCGTCGTCGATGGTGAACCGCTCGCGCTGACGGGGACTCGTGACGCCGAAGCACGCGGCATCAGCATCATTCATCAGGAACTGAACCTCGTCGGCGATCTGTCAGTCGCGGCGAACATCTTTCTCGGGCGAGAGCTGCGCACGCCGCTCGGCTTCCTCGACGACCGCCGCATGGAGCGGGAAGCGGCCGCGCTGTTCGAGTCGCTCGAATGCCGGATCGATCCGCGCGATCCGGTTCGCTCGCTGCGTATCGGCGATCAGCAGTTGGTCGAGATCGCGAAGGCGCTGAGCGCGGAACGCGGAGCGCGGAACGCGGAGCGAGAGGCCCCCCTCACCCTAGCCCTCTCCCCCGAAGACGGGGGCGAGGGGACGAAGACAGCTCCGCGTTCCACGTTCCGCGCTCCGCGCTCGCGCGTGCTGATCATGGATGAGCCGACCAGCGCGCTGACCGAATCCGAGGTCGAGCGGCTGTTCCGCATCATTGGCCGACTGCGCGAGCAGAGGGTGACGATCATCTACATCTCGCACAAGATGGACGAGGTGTTCCGCGATGCGGATCGCATCACCGTGCTGCGCGACGGCAAGGTGGTGAAGACGCTGGACCGCTCGCAGACGACTCCGCGCGAGATCACTCACCTGATGGTTGGCCGCGACCTCGGCGAGAGCGCCCACGGCGCGAACCGCCAGCCGGGCGCGGCCGTGTTGCGTGTGGAGGCCCTCGCGCTGCCGTGGCCGGGTCACGCGCGGCAGTGGCGGTTGCAGGACATTTCGTTCTCGGTCTGTCGCGGCGAAGTCGTCGGGTTTGCGGGGCTGATGGGAGCGGGACGCACCGAGTTGCTCGAATGCCTGTACGGCGCGAGTCCCGAGCCGCCGCAGGGCCGCATCGAATTGGAAGGCCGCGCGGTGGCGTTCGCTCACCCCGAGGAGGCCCTTGGCGCGGGGGTGGCCCTCGTCACCGAAGACCGCAAGCGGTACGGCCTGTTCTCGCCGATGAACGTCCGCGAACACATCACGCTGTCGTCGCTGGCCGAGGTCGCCACCTGCGGCTTCTTGAGTGAACCGGCCGAACGAACCGCGGCCGATGAATCGATCACCGCCCTGCGAGTGAAGGCCGCCGGTCAATCGGCCGCGATCACCAGCCTGAGCGGCGGCAACCAGCAGAAGTGCATCATTGCGCGGGCACTCCGCACGAAGCCGAAGCTGCTGCTGCTCGACGATCCCACGCGCGGCATCGACGTCGGCGCGAAGGCCGAGATCTACCGACTGATCGACCAACTGTGTGCCGACGGTCTGGCCATCGTCATCACATCGAGCGAACTGCCCGAACTGATCGCCGTCTGCGACCGAATCCTCGTCCTCTGCGAAGGCCGTCTGACGGGCGAGTTCTCGCGCGGCGAGTTCACCGAACAACGTCTGATGGAAGCGGCGACAAAGACGGTGGGATGAACATCCTAGTCTCACGCCAGTTCCAAGGTGACGACTCCCCCCAACCGGCGTGCCATCTATTGCGGTAATAGGTGGCGCGCCCCCATATGAGTGATATCCCGCGCGGGATATCAAAGTGTGGGCACCCGACCCGAACATAATGATTGGAACTTGACTTGCCTGCGCCATAATGGCATGCTCCGCTCTCGCCACTGAGCAGATCAGGTGGTCGAGGCGTACTAGGCTGCACGCCGTTCGGTTAATTGTTGGGCGGCGTCAGCACAGAACCGCAAGGTAACCGCGATCTGTCACTATTTGATCCGTATGGTTCCGAGGCAGAGATCGATTAACATCGGAGGTAAATGCACTATGAAAGTGACCAAGACAATGAACACGCCGAGTTATCTGTATGCCACGAGCCTGCTCGCCGCAGGGATGGCTGTCTGGTTAGCATCCCGCGGTTCGCTTGCGCAGGAACCTGATTCGCAGAAGGCTTACACTGCCACCCAGGCCGCGACCCGATTGGGGCCGTATTCGCCCCATGATCTGAGGCGCGAGCCGCCGACTGCCAGGCAGGTGTCGATCAAATGGCTTGAACGCGACGATAAGGACGGAAACGCTTTGCTTTCCGTCGAGTTTGAAACCGCCGACGCCAAACGGCTGCAACGCTCGGAGAGCCTCTCCCTCGATGGCTTTCAAGCGCCGTTGCGTGACGATGGGAAGGGTGGAGACGAAAAGGCGGGCGACGGAGTCTTTTCAGCGATTGTCCGGCTCGATTTCGATCAACTCATCAAGGATGCGCAAGCCGACGGCATCCAATCGCCCAGTAACAAGCCCCTGCCGGTCTTTAAGGGCCGTGTGAAGGTGGGCGAAGAAAAGATCGAGCGCATCACTCCATCCACTCTCAAAAAGGGAGCGACGATTAAGATTCCTCGAACTGGCTTCCCGCCTTTCGCTCCGCCACTGCCAACGCTGGACATAGCAAAGTCGCTCATGATCACCGACCTCTCTGTGGTGAACGATCCCACTCGCACAGGCGATCCCTGCACGGGCACGGGCGCGCCGATGGGCAAGTGGTCCTTCGGCCACTTAATGACCGAGATGGCGAATCAGCCGCAAACCGGCATCGACCCCTCTCTTTTCGTGCGCCGATGGCTCGCGCGTTGGGAAACCGCTCAGCAGGTGAACGACCAGCAAGTCGCAGCGAGGCTGCAGATTCGCAACAAGATCATCATTCCCTGGGAAAATGCGAGCGGCGGACCAGGCGCGCCGCTCGATCTGGCCAAGGCGCCGTTCCGTCTGCTGGCGATAGTCAATCGTATCGACCTGCGTGATAACTTCATTTACGGGGGCGGCGGCGGTGCCGGCGAGGCCCGCTTTGTTTTCTGCGCGGTCGATGTGACTCAAGGCTGCCAGGAGATGCCATTCACGGTGATCTTCGAGTATGGCATCAAGAAGGCGAATTGCGTCGCTCTCAAGGCTTGGGGGCAAGAGTGGGCGCATCTCAGCACTTTGAATTTCGGCGATCCCGCGTTTAACACCGCGCTTGAGGCCATCACCGAACAGTTTGTCAAAGCCGGTGCCGATCCATCTAAGCTCCCGAACAAGAGTGCGCTCAACCAACTGCGGACGAATGAAGTTGCACTCGACTTTCCATGGCAGATCCGCGAGTTCACCATTGATTCGACCTCGGTGGTCGGACACTTGGGGGAGGCGACGGTAAAGCAGACGCCTGGGCCGGTGCTCAATCATCAAACCGTCATTGCCGACTACGTAAACGCGAACATCCCCGCGATCTTGGCTGACAAGCATGCGGTCCCCGCGATGTTCCCGGGCATCACGCCGTTTCTGGGCGGTGAAGCGCTGACAAATCCGAACAGAGCATTCTGGGATGGGCCTAAGCCGCCATCTCCTGCCCCACCGGCCATCGTCAACCGCGATGCCCGTTTTCACTTCTCGCTCAATACCTGCAATGGCTGCCACGGCGGAGAGACATTTCCAAGCAATGCACCTTTCTTCTTCACACACATCCAGCAGCGGGCAGCCAATCAAGAGGCGCGTCTTTCCAGCTTTCTGGCTGGCCATCTCTCCGGCACTCCAGGACCTGACGTGCAGGTGACAGACCCCGCAGATGGAGCGCCCTCGCGGCCCTTCAACGACCTCGCACGTCGCCAAGTCGAACTGCAAAAAGTCCTGTCGATCAACTGCCGCTTCCCATTCGGCGAGCTCTTCTTCAAACCCCTGCGAATGGTGCATTGAGAAGAATTCAAGATGCCACTCCTGTCGCACGGGTGCCACTGGCGGCGGCTTTGGGCCGCCAGTGCTTTTCGATTCGCCAGCAGACCAAAATGCAAATCACAGCAGGTAGAAGACAAAGGGCAAAGCCAAACAAGCGGTTCAAGCAGACACGAATAAGCGGCCGGTTTTCGGTTTGCGAAGGATTTCGGCTTCGTGGATTGTCTGTCGTAGTTCGCGCCGCCTGTCCGTGCGGCTTAACTTGGTCGTAGGGCGGGAGCGACCGTCTGAAGCTGGGCAGCATCCGCTTCCGCGGACCGGTCGCGGGGATCGGGCTGCGATTCTGAGAGGCCGCTTCGCCAAACCTAACGCAGCCAGCCAGTGGCAAGTCGTAGCGGTCGGGCACGGCGTGGCGAGGGCGAGAGTTGGAGCGCCGTTCTTGATGGCATCTGCTCGGCCGAAGCGGTTCCCCACTCGGGAGGCTCGTCAAGCGGGGCGAACTCCAAGCAGACGATCTCGCAGGCTTGCGAAGGATCGCGCCGTTCCGACGGCGAGCGGACGAACTTAAGAATTGGAAAGTCGCGCGTTCTATTTACTGGCGGGAGGCGTAGAATCGCGGTAGAAGCTTTGGTTGATCGTCCGCATCTTCTCGCGACTGGAGTCTTGGTCATGTTCCGTTCAATGCGACTTGTCGTCTGTCTGGTCGTTTGTTCTTCATTGCTCGGCCTTCAGAACTTCTCTACCGCGCGCGGCCCTGGTGGTGGAGGAGGTGGTGGTGGCGGGCATGCGGGAGGAGGCCATGTCGGCGGCGGCGGACGCGCCGGTGGGGCTGGCCATGTCAGCGGTGGACACATGGGGGGAAGCAGTTTTGGCGGTGGACACGTCGGCGGTGGACGTACTGGTGGCGGACACGTGGGAAGTCTTGGGGGTGCTCAACACTTTGGCGGTGTTCAGCAGATGAATCGAGGGGCAACGCACTTTGGCGGTCAGATGCAGAGTGCTCCGTCGGTCCGCCATAACAGCCAGCCGAGTTTGAATCACGGCAGCTTCAACACGGGTCGCGTTGGCACGGTTCACAACAACACCATTCAGGGGATGCGCAGCAACGCTTTGCAGGGCACGACGAGAAACCTCAACGTGCTGAACGGTGCCGGTTCCCAGCACTTGGGAACGGCGGTGCGGCAGCAACAACACAACACGCCGTTCTATCAGCAGCATGGTGCCCCTCGTGTCCAGACGCTCACTGCGAACGGCGCGACGACCCGTCATCTGGGCGGCCTCACGAACGGGACGAACTCTCATCACGGCTCGCAGTTCCTGCAACAACATGCGGGGAGTGCGTCGTCGCGGCACACCGGACAGTCGCTTCCGTTAGGTTCGACGAATCATCGGGCAGGGGTGACGACTGCCAGTCTGAACAACTCGTTTCTCTCGCAACATCACGCGGGAAACTTCGGCAGTGTCCGTCATTCGGGGAATGGACAGGGGGCCAATTCCGGAACGGGGCTGGCCGCACTGAACCACCGTCACTCCGGAGCGAATCTCGGTGGTAACAACTTCAATCACGGGACGCATCACGCTGGAAACCGATCGCCGAACACGATCATTCAGAACTTCAACTACGGATACCGCAACAACGGATACCGCAACTATGGTGGATCGAGGTTCGGGTATGGCGGCGGACTGGGTCTGGGCGGATTCGGTTACGGCGGACTGGGCTACTATCGACCTTACGGATTGGGATTCGGATTTGGCCGCTTTCCGTACCGCTACGGTTTGGGATACGGCTATGGTTTGGGGTACGGCGGTTATGGGTATGGCGGTTATGGGTACGGCGGTTATGGGTACGGCGGTTATGGGTACGGTGGCTATGGCTACGGGTTGGGCTATTCCAATTACGGCTGCTTCTCGTACCAGCCCGTCTGTGCGTACCAGCCGATCGACTACGGCTACGCCAGTGCGTTGCCGGGTCTTGGCGGCTACAGCAGTGTGGGGCTGGGACTCGGTGCGACGACCCTGAGTTATTCGCCTGTGGCTCAGGCCACGCTGCTGGGTGGACTCAATGCCACTCCGGTGGATGACGCAGTCACGGCACTCGCACCGCAGTTGGCTAGTGCTGATCCGAAGGCCAATGCGGGGGGAGCACTGCCGTCTGCTGAAGAATACGCACAGATTGGCGAGTCGTCGTTCAAGGCGCGCGACTACAAGAGTGCCGTCCGCGCGTGGCGTCACGGGATTGTGGACGATCCCGACAACGGCGTGCTGGTCCTGATGCTGGCTCAGGGAATGTTCGCGACGGAGCAGTTCAACGAGTCGGCCGGGGCGACTCAATTCGCGATGCAATCGCTGCCGCCCGAGAAGTGGGACGTGGTCATCAAGAACTACCGCGAACTGTACGGCAAGGTCGATGATTACACGGCGCAATTGCGGGCACTCGAAAAGGCGGCGAAGGAAAAGACCGATGATCCGGGCCTGCGATTCCTGCTCGGCTATCACTACGGGTTCCTCGGTTTTCCCAAGGAAGCGGTGGTGCAGCTTGAAAAGTGTGTGAGCCTGGCACCCGAAGACGACATGGCACAGAAGCTTCTCACCGTGTTTCAGGACAAGCTGCCGAAGGGTCAGAAAAAGGAAGAGCTTCCCGCGCCCGGCTCGCCCCCGTCAGCGGATGCTCCCGCGAATGGGAAGCTGCCGCCGCTGTCGACACTGGTTCCGGCTCCCGTTCCGGACTTGGAATCCGCCAAGCCAGCCGATGCCCTGGGGCCTCCCGTCAAAGCGCCGCAGTAGACGTTGAAGTGTTGTTGAGGCCGCCTTCAGAATCGGATTGCGCAGTCACCGGAGACAACTTCGCCGGCACTATGTCTCGGGTCCCTTCATCACGATGACGAGCACGGCCAGCAGTGAGACAGCAAAGCCCGAGCAAAGGCTGATCGTCACACCCGCGAGCGGGCCGAAGAAGTACGTTCCGGCAAACAGACCAACGGCGGCCGTGACGGTTGCGATCAGCAGCAGCGTCTCGTTGGTTTCGCTTCCGAACCAGAGAAACCATGCGGCGAGGCAGGCAAACCCGATCGAGGCGGTCGGCGGCACGAGCCACGGGTCGGGCGTGAATCCCACGCGCCAGGTTCGAGCGGCGACAAGAATCCGCCCCAACACGAAGCCCGTCGCCAGGCCGGTCATCGTCAGGCGGCGCAGGTCTCGACGATATTCTTCCGCCCGATGCCGGGCGGCTTCGCGAGCCTCCTCTGACGCAGCGGCCGAATGCTCCCGTCCGAGCAGAATGATCTGGCCGTGGTTGGGCAGGGATTCGACCGATGGCAACGAACCAACGACGCAGACGAGCAGGCAGAACTTGTCTCCGCCCACGACCACGACTTCGCATCCCGCCTCAATCGGCTTCCCGTTTGAACGGGCCGGGTAGGGAACGTTGCCGATCAGGACTCGACCGCTCGGTTAGAGCGGGCATGCGGAACGGGCAATGTCGCCGATGCGCGCTGGCATGAGATTGCTTTCTCTCTCGACAGTGGGACGGTTGGCGAGCGGCTCTCAGGACTGGATCTTCATTTCCGGGGGACGATAAAACACCGCGACAGGGAGCATCAACAGCGCCGCGAACCCGAACAGGCTGGCGTGCGGGAGTTCGAGCCAGTCGATCAGCAACAGGCGGCCGAGCGCATACACCCCGGCCGAACCGGCGATGCCGATCCAGTTCAGCAGATTGAACGCACCGATGATCCGTCCCTTCTGATCGCTCGGGGCCGAGGCTTGCAGGAAGACTTGCAGCGGCACGCTGAAGAAGCCGGCGAAGAGGCCGACCGAGATCAGAGCCACCACGCTGCCGTACGGTCCGAGCAGCGAGCCGCGTCGAAAGGGGTCGACCTTCGGAGTGGCCGCGTTGCTCGGAGGAAGATCGGCGTCCGTCGAGACATCCGTTGTTTTGAGGCTCGCCGCGTTGGAGGAAGGCTTGTCTGCAGGGGATGTCTGGCGACTGAGTTTGTTCTGTCGAATCTCATCGCGCACCGCGTCGAATCCGGGGCCGGGCAGACAGAGTGCGGCAAGGCTCAGCGTCAGGCCCCAGGCTCCGACCCGGACGAGCCAGCCGCGCACCCGGTCTTTCGACAGCAGGCCCGCGAGGACGCAGCCGACGGCGATTCCGAGGCCCGTGCTGGCGGCCATCGCTCCCGTGACGAGGTCGTCGAGATGGAGTTGCTGCTTGCCGAACGCATTGATCGCGGGGGGATAAACCGTCCCGCCGACGAACCAGAAGACCGACGACATCAGCAGCACTCCAAGCAGCCTGCGATCCCGCTTGAGGAGTACACGCGTGTCCGGCGCGAGGGCCACGGACGACCAGTCGAATCTCAAATGAGGTTCCGCCACTGCGGTGGGCCGGATCAGTAGCGATGTGGTGACTCCGACGAGCGCGACCACCAGACACGGCAGACTGGCCAACCAGAGCGATCCGGTAAACGTCTGTTTCGCCGCACCGGCCGCGGCCAGGCCGAAGATGATGGCGAGAAACGTCGCCATCAACATGAATCCGTTTGCGCGCGGCAGGTCCGACGGACGAAGCAGCTCGGGCAGAATGCCGTACTTCGACGGTCCGAAGAATGCGCTGTGAACGCCCATCAGACAGAGAACACTCAGCAGCACTGACAGACTTCCCGTTGTGAAGCCGATCAATCCCAGCAGCACGATCCCCAACTCGGCCAGTTTGCAGAGGACGATGATCGTTCGCTTGCTGAACCGGTCGGACAGAAACCCCGCGAATCCCGAGAATGCGATGAACGGCCACGCGAACAGGAACATCGCCAGACTCTGCATGTCGCGACCGCCCTCCAGAGCACGGTCGACGCACAACAGCATCACCAGTTGCTTGAACAGATTGTCGTTGAAGGCCCCGAGGAATTGAGTCAGGTTCAATCCCCAGAAGGCCCGGTCGTGCAGCAGGCTCGGGCGGGGATCGTCTGTGGCGGCATCGTTCATCGAGAGTTCCCAGGCAGGTGGCGAGAATCCGTTCGCTCGGCAGGACGGATTCTCACACGAGTCGCCTCTGCACGGTAGCCTGTCACTTTCTCCAATTGTTTGTCGTTGCTTGCCAACTCGCCGCGTGCGCGGTTTATTCTGTGTCCGTTTCAGCTTCCGAGCGAGTCGGCAGGGATGGTGCTCGGTCCTTTCAGTCGTTGCTCACTGCAAGTCCCCTGTCTGCTGGAACAACTTTCGATGGGAGACCAACCGATGACATTCCGGTTGCCAGGATATTTCGTGGTGCTGGCGTGGCTTGTCACGCTGGCGTTGATTCCGGCCGCTCCGGCATGCGCCGCGGAACCGTATCTTGAGTTCGTGCAGGGGCTGCGCGATCAGCAGTACTACGACTACGCGATCCTGTACCTCGACCAGATCGCGGTGAGGTCGAACGTCCCGGCTGAGATCAAGCAGGTCATCCCCTACCAGAAGGCGATGATTCTGCTGGACGGTTCCAAGCGGGCCCGCACTCCCGAGAAACAGACGGAGCAACTCGATCAGGCCCAGGCGTTCCTCGAACAGTTTGTCAGAGACAGTCCGAATCATCCGAGCGCGGGGGACGCCAATTCGGATCGCGCCCAGATTCTGCTCAGCAAGGGGCGGGTGGAGATTCTGCAATCGCGTTCGCCGGCGAATCAGGGTGCCAAACGCGATTACCAGGCCCGGGCGCGAGAAGTCATCACCAAAGCCCGGCAGGTCTTTCAGACCGCCTTCAACCAGCACGAGGCCGCGTGGAAAAAGCATCCCGGATTCATTGATGAGCAAAAGGATGCCACTCAATTCGCGGCGCGATCCAAGTCCGAAGTGAACATGATCACGGCGATGCTCAGCCTGGCAATGTGTACCTACGAAGAAGCCCAGACTCACGACGCCGGTTCCAGCGAATTCAAAACGCTGCTCAACAAGGCGGCTGAAGAGTTTGAGAAGATGCACCAGCGCTACCGCAGTCAGGTGGGTGGCCTGTATGCGCGGGCGTGGCAGGGAAAGTGCTTTGAGGAACAGCACGACCTGCAAAAGGCGATGGGCATCTACAACGAGTTGCTCGAACATCCCGGCGACAACGCCTCGCTGGTCAGGCTCAAGGGGCAGACGCTGTACTTCAAGCTGATCTGCCTGAACAGCAAGGACCGCAACGACCATCAACTCGCCGCCGACCTGGCCGAGGAATGGCTGAAGAAGAACCAGACGGAATCGCGCACCGAAACCGGACTCGCGATCCAGTGGGAGCAGGCCCGGGCCCATGAGGCACTCGGTGACAAGGCGGGGCGCGAATCGAAGGCGGAAGCCGAACGGGCGTGGCGACAGGCGCGGACCATCGCCACGCAGATCAACAAGTATCCCGGCGAGTTCAAAGACACGTCCCTGTCCATGATTCAGCGTTTGCAGGTGAAGCTGGGCGGCAGGGAGCAAACGCCCCGTGACTTCGACACCGCCTTCGGATTGGCGGGGCAATCGTTCAATGCGGCCATTGAAATCAAGAAGGAGATCGACGGTGCCAAAAAGACGAAGCGTCCGGCCGATGAAATTGCCAAGCTCGAACAGGATTGGAAGAACGAGGTCGGCGATGCGGGCAAGAATTTCGAGCTGTCCCTGGCGCTGGCAACCAAACGCGACGATCAGAAGAGCGTCGCCAAAGCCCGCCTGTGGTTTGCCTATGTGAACTTCTGGCAGCGCAAGAACTATGAGGCCGCCGTCCTGGCCCAGTTCGTCGCCCGCACGGCGGACAAGAACGACGGCAACGTCGGGTTGGATGCCGCGTACATGGCGATGGCCGCCTTCATCCAGGCCTACAACGACAACAAGGCTCCCCTGGAACAGAAGGCCGAAGACATTCGGATGATCATCCGGGCGTGCAACGTGATCACCGACCGCTGGCCGGCGAGTGAAAAGGCCAACGATGCGCGCATGCAGTTGGGCGGCATCTACAGCGGTGCCAAGAAGCCGGCCGAAGCGGCGGAGTGGTTCGGCAAGATTCCCGACTCGGACCCCCGGTTTGCGGAGGCTCAAACGGCTGCCGGGCAGGCCTATCTGACGGCCTATTACGGCGCGGGGCGACTGACGGGAGCGGACAAGCCGTCGGTCGAGAAGCTCAATGAGTGGTTGCAACTCGCCGAGCAATTTCTGCGCAACGGGATCGGCAAACTGGCGGCCAGCCTTCCCAAAGAGGGTGCCGCGCCCCCCGAGTTGATCGCCGCCAAGATGTCACTCGGCCAGATCGTCATCAGCCAGGGGAAGGACGCCGAGGCGCTGAAACTGCTCCTCGACGATCCGCAGTCCGTCGTCAAGGCAGTCACCGTCGCGGATGAATCGCAGCGGCCCGAGCGGGGGGTCACCAGCCGGAAGTTCGCGACAGAAACCTACAAGCTGGTGCTGCGGGCGTACATTGGCAGCAGCAATCTTGACAAGGCCCGCGAGACGATGAAGACGCTGGAGTCGATCGCCGGCGCGGGCGGTCCCGTGGGCGGGTCCGATGTCACCCAACTTTATGTTGATCTCGGCAAGCAGCTCAAGGAGGAACTCGACCGGTTCCGCGCGGCGGGCGAAACGGAGAAGCACAACAAACTGATGACGTCGTTCGAGACGTTTCTGAATGACATGGTCAGCCGAAAGGACGGCCAGACGTGGGGCTCGCTGAGCTGGATCGGTGAAACGTATTTTGCGCTCGGTGAGACGGTTTCGAGCGACGCCGCCAAATCGTCGGACTTCTACGGCAAGGCGGGGGCCGCGTTCAGCGACATCCTCACCAAGGCCGCCGCCGATCCCAGCTTCGCCGCACCGGATCAAATCCTGGGTGTCAAAATCCGGCTGGCGCGAGCCCAGCGTTTCCTGAAGGAGTTTGTGTCGGCCGAGTCCCTGATTGGGGAAGTCCTCAAGGTGCGCCCCAACGACATCAAGGTGCAGTTCGCGGCCAGTGAGGTTTATCAGGACTGGGGTTCGAGCGGTCAGGCGGATAGCTCGAAAAAACTGCTCGACGCCATTCGCGGCAACGCCAAGATCGGCGCCTGGGGCTGGGGAAAGATCGGTCAAAAGCTGCAAAAGTCGAAAAGCTTCACGACCGATCCGACGTATCTCGAATCGTTCCTCGACGCGCGCTACAACGGGACGGAGGCCCGCCAGCGGTATGCACGCGACCTGTCACCCAAGGACAGGCAAAAGGAACTGGATCAATGCCTGAAGGAACTCGTCACCACCGCGTCCGTGATCCGGGGGATGTCGGACGAACGGTTTGCGAAGTTCAATGCGATGTACCGGGAGGTTCTTCAGGACGCCGGCAAGCCGGCGGCGGATTTGCCTCGTTCGCAGAGCGTCCCCGTCGCCGAGGCGGTCCAAGGCAACTTGCCGGAAGACGAAGTTGCTGATGCGAACAAGAAGGCTGCAGCGGACAACACGAAAGCCGTGAAGAAGTCTGCCCCGCCTCCCGAGCCGGAGTCGTCCGGAATGGGGACCATCATCGTGTTCGTGGGTGTCACTGTGATCGGTCTGCTGGGTGTGGGCTTTGTCGTGTACAAGCGTCTGTCGAATCCGAAGGCGAGGTCGTTTGGTTCCTCCCTGCCAGGGCCGGCTTCGTTCTCGGGATTCGCGGCCAGTGAGTCTCCTGCAGCCGGAGGGGTCACATTGCCGGGAACTGCTCCGAAGCCGAGGCCACGCCCCGCATCAACTCCAGCGGGAACGGCCACGAAACCAACGGCCAAATCAGCAACTCCGGGAGCCGGGTCGGTACCGAAACCCAAACCGAAACCACCCGCCCCTCCGAGCGACACGTGAACCTTGTCGGCGGCATTACCAAGTGGATCCCGTGACGCCACGGCTTTTCAGTGAGACCTCACTCCGCAGTTCAAACATCGTCCGAAACAACACACCGTCCATGACAGGGGCCGATTCTGGCCAGGAGCAATTCGCGATGACTCAACGATCTCTCTCCCTCACCATCTTGATGCTGCTCGTTGTGGCTCACGCTTCGACACTGCTGGCGATCGACACCGTAACCCGCAAGAGCGATGGCAAGCGGTTCGGTGGCACAATCACCGACATGACCAAGACCGAGTTCAAGGTGAAGAAGCCCGGTGCCGGTGAACCGGATGTGATCCAGGCCAACGATGTCGCGTCGGTCGAATGGGAAGGCTCGCCAGCCGAAATGAAGCTGGGAATCAGCTCCGAAAACGGAGGCAAGTTTGAACTGGCGCTGCAACAGTACACCAAGTCCAAGAGCGACGCGAAGAGTCCGAGCGCGGCACTCAAGGCCGAGTTCGACTACCTCGTCGCGCGCGCCACGGCGCGGCTGGCTCTCACCGATCCGACCAAACAGGATGAAGCGATTCAGAAATTGCAGGCCGTTCAGAAGTCCAGTTCCGAACACTTCCGCTACTACGAGTCGGTCGGGTTCCTCGGTCAGGTGCAACTCGCCAAGGGAGACTTTGCCGCCGCGCGAGCCACGTTCGATTTACTCGGCAAAGCGCCGTGGAGCGATTACAAGCTCGCTGCCCGAATCGCGTCCGGAAAAATTCTGACGGCCGAGAACAAGCACGACGAAGCGGCAAAGGAATTTGAAGCCGCCGCCGCTGCCGCAACCGATTCGCCCGCCGATCAGGTTCGCAAGTACGAGGCCATGCTCGGGCAGGCTCGCGCCCTCGTCATACAGACCAAATACGATGAGGCGTTGAAGATTCTGGACGTGGTGACGGACAAGGGGCCGGCCGACGAGTCGCCTCTGCAGGCCGAAGCCTATGTCCTGCAGGGGGACTCGCTGCAAGCGCTGGGTCGCTTGAAGGAGGCCGCGCTGGCCTACCTGCACGTCGACATTCTCTTCTCACGCGAATCGGCCTTTCACGCGGCGGCCCTGTTCAACCTGTCCAAGCTCTGGAAGAGTTTGCAGTTGCCGGATCGCAGCGCCGACGCCGAAGCCAAGCTCGTGCAAAACTACCCGAACAGCGAGTGGCGCAAGAAGCTGGCCGCTCCCGTCGAATAGTGAACTCCGTCTGGTAACGCCGGGTTTCTGCCAATAGAATCCGGCCGTCGCGCACGTCCATGTTGGTCCCCGTCGTCGAACGGTCATGAGGGGACCGCCAACGCAGGAGGATGATCAAGTGAAGGGAATCAGATTGGATCGCACTCTGGGACTGCGCCGGATCGGGCAGGCGGCCCTCTTCGCCACGCTGGCCCTCTTTCTGATGGGCGGACCGTCGGCGGACTGCTTCGCGCAGACGGATACCGGTCCCGCGAATGTCGATTTCGGAGCACCCGTCGATGCGCCTCCCGCCGTCGATCAAACGGAGCCGGCGCGGCGGATCTACCGGGACAGGGACAACACATTTCTCGGTTGGATGATTCGGGCATCGGGCGTCTTCGGCTTCCTGATCCTGATCGTCCTGTTCGTGATGGTCGCGCTGCTCATGTCGCTGGCGATGCAACTGCGGCGGGACAACTATCTTCCCGGTGGATTCGTCGAACAGTTTGAAGAACGACTGCGGGCCAGGGACTACCAGGGAGCCTACGAAGCGGCCCGGCAGAGCGATTCGCTCATCGGTCGCATCCTGTCAGCGGGCATGAACGGTTTTGCCCGCGACTTCGACAAGACGGAGACCGCGATGCGGGAGGCGGAAACCGCCATGCAGGAAGTGGGCGATGATGAGACGCTGGCGATGGAACAGAAGATCGGCTATCTCGCGCTGATTGCTTCGATCGCACCGATGCTGGGACTGCTGGGAACGGTGCAGGGAATGGTGGGCGGCTTCCAATATCTGGACGCCTCGAACACGTCGCTGAATACCTCTGGATTGAATGACGGAATCGCGACGGCACTGTTCACGACCCTGGAGGGACTGGTGGTATGCATTCCCGCGATCGTGTTCCGCATGATTTACGCGAACCGGCTGGCTCGGTTCATGTTGGAGTGCGGACACGCCGCGACGCGTCTGATGAAGAACTTTCAGGTGGTCGGGAAGTCGTCCGTCAGATCGTTTGGCGGAGCGGCTCCCAGCGGCGCTCCCGCCTCCATCGAAACCTGACGTTCTTCGGGACCGCCTGTTGCCTGTGGCCATCGCAGCGGGCCGTCCAAGTCGACAGTCCACGATCCGGTTGAGGTCGTCCGTCGTGGGCTGGTTCCCAACCGATTGATTCGACTCACATCCGTGGCAGATTCGGAGTTCCCGTGAAAACTCGCAAAATCGATGAAAAGCTCTGCGAGCTGGATCTGACTCCGCTGGTGGATGTCGTGTTCCTGTCGCTGATGCTGTTCATGATTGCCCTCTACTTTCAGCACGTCAAAGCGGGCGAGCGGGCGAGGCTGCCGTACGACAGTCTCGCCCGGCCACCCGGGGTCGAGCCGGAACGAGAACTGGTTTTGAACTTCGGCTTTCGTCGATCGAGTGGTGGCCGGCGGCGCGATCCGATGCCCACCGTACTCCTCGATGACCGACATGTCGAAGTGAGGGAGTTGAGCCCCGAGTTGGACCGGCAGAAGCACGCCCTGCAATCCCAGTCCGGCAACGATGCGCTGGCGGATGTGACCGTCTTGATTCGCGCCGACTCCGATGTTCCCGCGGGACTGGTTCAGGAACTGGTCCAGAAGTGCCGGGAAGGCGGCTTCGCCAACTTCTCGCTACAAGAGTTGCCCGCAAAACAATGAATGAGCTGTCAGATTCGACCGAGGCATTCGTCCATGAAATTCTCCCCCAACAATGGTCCCTCGATCATCAGGCTCCCTTTGGTGCCGCTGATCGACGTCATGTTCTTGTTGTTGATGTTTTTCGTGCTCCATCTGAAAGGCATCTCACCCGAGAGGCAATTCACCGTCAATCTTCCGAGTGGCCCGCCATCCTCGGCCACGGCCACCGGCTCGGCCGCGAGTCTGCCGGACATCAAGGTTGGATTGCGGTCCGATCGAAATGGGCGGCTGACGCAACTGACGCTTGGCTCGAAGAACCTCGGCAACGATGACGCGGCCTTCGACCGCCTCAACCGTGAAATCCTGCAGCTCATTGGCCGACCGGGCCATCCGCTGACGAAGGACGTGGAAGTGGAGATCGATGCCGATTACGAAACTCACTATCGCTTCGTGGTGAAGGCGATTTCCAAATGTACGGGCCGGATGGATCCGCAAACGAGGCAGATCGCCCGCTACGTCGAGAAAATCAAGTTTGCTCCGCCTCACAAACCGAAGGCATGAATCGCCGGCAACGACTGTTGCCGGCATTCGCCGCGTGCTGGCGACTCTGCGGGTTGAGCGATATACTCCCCGCCCTTCGCGGGAAGTCGGGAATTTCCCGGCTGTCCCCGCAAACGACCGACCGACAGGATCATCGAGGGCTTAGGAACGACGATGGCTCGCAAAACACCAAGTCGACAGGAATTGAGAAAACAGGTTGAGGCAGTGGAAGCTGTCGAGGAAAAGGCCGTCAAGGAAAAGAAGCCGCGCAAGGCGGCCGCGCCCCGCGTCAAAAAGGTCAAGGAAAAGCCGCAGATCCGCAAACGGCTGATCTGGGTGGTCTACAGCGGCAGCATGAAGGAGGAAGGTCGCTTCCCGTACGATCAGAAGGCGGCCGCCGAGGAAAAGATCGAGCAGCTCAAGCTCAAGTCGAAGAAGATGTACTTCATCCAGCCGGTGAAGGAGATCATCGGTGCCGATGGAGTCATCGTTCCGATTGCTCCCGCACCCATCGACCTCGACGATGAGCCGGTCAAGCCCAAGAAGAAGGTCGTGAAAAGCGACGACGACGAGGATGATGGCGACTCGGAACCGGACGACGACGACGACGAGTGATCTCGCGCCGGAATCCTGAATCGTCCGATGGACACGAAATCCAGTGCCCCGGTTGCCGAACAGCGCCGGGGCACTTTCGTTGAAGCCGCGGTGGGAATCGGCCCGTCATGTGGTGAGCGGTGCTGCGTGCGACCGGGCCATTCGGTCTGCGACGGCGGTGTCCATCACGAGCTGCACGGCGTGGAACAGCAGGATCGGGAACGTGATGAAGGGGAGCGTGCGGTCTCCCGTCACGGCGGGCATCGCGGCGAGCAGCAATCCAACGGGCAGGGTTTTCTGACTTCCGGCAAACACCGTGGCGATGCGGTCGAGTCGCGACAGCCCCAGCGCGCGACCGCCGTACTCCGCGATGACCATCGCCAGGGCGTGCAGCCCGGCGCACTCGATGGCCAGCCGCGCGAAGTCGACTCCCGTCGGCCACACGCTCTGAACTTGAAGACGTCCGCCCGCTTCAATCGCGGTCTTGGAGACGATCAGCAGGACGAGGCACTGCGCCACGATGCCGATTTGAAACCGGCGGGCGGTCGCGAATCGGCCGAGCGACGGAATCTGTCTCGCGAGCTGGCCGACGATCGTCGGCAGGAGCACGGTCAGCGCGAGACTGCGGATGATCGGCCCGGTGTCGATGTCGGCGTCCGATGAAAAGGCCCACTTCAGCCAGAGCGGCGTCAGCACCACACCGACGATGTTTGTCAGCAGAGTGACCAGCAGCGACACCGCATCGTTGCCTCCCGCCTGCCGCGTCGAAACCGAGGCCGTTGCCAGCGTGCAGGGGATCGAGGCGGTAATCATCAACCCCAGCGAGAAATCGGCCAGTCCGTGCGACATCGCCAGCGGCCACGCCAGCAGCGGCAGCAGTCCGATGTTGACGAGCGTTCCCCACAGCACGGGTCTCGGGGCGTGAAACGACTCGCGCAGCCTGCGGCCATCCAGACTGAACGACATCAGGAACAGAACGGCCATCGTCGTGGCCGCCGGTTGAACGCGGCCCGCCGTCGCGGCGCGCCAACCTTCGGACGTGAGCCAACCCCACGTCATGCCCCCCGGCAGCAGGACGAGCAGCGCGAGCAAGAACCACGATTTGGCGAGCCACCGACTCATTGGAAATCTCAAAACTCAAATCCGAAACCCCAAACGAATCTCAAATCTCAATGTCCGAAATCACAAACGATCCGACAGTTGACAGGCCGTCTCCGAAATCTCATTTGAAACATTGGAATTTCCGTCGTTGGAATTCGTTTCGGATTTCGGATTTGAGATTTGCCATTTCTCGAAGAGCCAGGGGGCTGACGCCGCCCCGCTCAGAATGTTTCAACTGTCACGCGGACTTCAATCCACCAAGATTGCTCGCGTCCGCAAACCGGTCGCGGATCGAGTCGACCGTCTGCACGAACGACTCCACACGATCTCGTTCGCGAGAGAACTCTCTCACCTGCTGTTCGAGGTCCGGGAACAAGCCGTCCCCCACTTTGAGCGACGCCAGTTCCCGGGCCAGATCGTGCACGTGCCGGGTCAGTCCACGACGCAGTCGGCCGGTGAATGACATCACCAACAGTCCGGCCCACAACACCAGGAACAGCGCAGACGGGATGTAGAAGTTGGTGTCGAGCAGCGGTCGGTCCAGCACGAATGAGTCGTAGAAAAAATTCCGGCCCACTCGATACAGCAGGAACAGCGGCAGTTCGGCGAACATCACCTCGTAGGTCACCCGCACCAGCCAGTGCGAATTCCGCTTGGCCGATTGCAGGATCAGGTCGTCGATGCGGCGCGAGGCATCCGACAGGAACTCGTGCTGCACACTGGCCGCTGCGTCACGCAGCGACTCGAACGAGGAAGCGGAAGCTGCCGGGCGGTCGAGCCGGGCGGCATGGGCGTATCCCGTGATGACGATCTGCGCCTCGCGCAGCTCCGAGTCGGAGAGGCCCAGCGACGCGAGCCCCTCGACCCGCCGATCGGCCTCGTGCTCCTGTTGAGTCGATGCCAGCCAGCGCGATCCGTGGACCAGACCGACGAGTGCCATCTGAGCCGTTGTGCGTGCCCGTGTCAGTGCAAAGGACGTCAGCAAACTCGACTGGCTGTGCCACAGACGCAGCACCGACGCGAACGGGCTGTAGCCCCAAAGCTGCGTCACCTGACCGAGCATTCGCTGCTCCCACAGCCCGCGACTGACAAGCAACTCGTCCCGCAGTTTGTTTGACATTCGCTCGGTTGCGTGACGACGTTGCTCGCCCAGCGCCTGCTCGAGTTTGGCAACGAGTGGCCCGTGCCGGGAGATCGCCTCCTTCGCGTGGCCGAGCACTTCGTGAACCAGTCCCAGCAGGTTGGCCCGGCGGATGCGAACGCGCTGTGCGGCCGAGAGTTCCCGCAGCAACAGGTCAATCAGCCGGCCGAACTCGCCCGTGGGCCGGACACCCGACTGCTGCTCCTGCAACGCGTGCTTTGAATCGACGAAAAACAGATCGGCCACCTGAAACTTGGGGCTGAGTTGTCGCCGCCAGTCGTCGCGAATGTCCTCATCGAGATCGGCGTGTGTCTGCACGAAGACGAGTCGGCATCCGCTGGCGGCCTGCAACAATTCATCGCTCACGCGGGCCGAACGATATTTCTGCTGCGTGCTGACGTAGAGCAACACGTCGCAAAACGGCAGCAGTCGATGCAGCCGCGCGAGGTTGCTTTCAGCCGTCTCGGTCTCGCTGGTATCCGGGTCGGGACAGTCGATCAGCACGACATCGCGCAGCAAGGGCGTGTCCCTGCGCACGACACGCAGTTCATCGAGCGGCAGATCGAACGTCGCGAGGTCGGTCTGTGGATGAGCGATCACAATCGGTTGGGTCGTCGTCGGGCGTTGTCGCCCCGCCAGCGTGACCTCTTCGCCGACGAGAGCGTTGACCAGCGAGCTCTTGCCGACGCCGGTCCCTCCGAACGTCGCGACGACGAGCGGCGCCTCGACCCGTGCCCGCATCGGCTCGAGTCGTTCAAGCGTTCGCCGCACGAGCAGTTTTTCACGCTGGATCGGTTCCCACGCCGACGATTCCGCCGACCAGGCCGACAGCCGCGCGACGAGGTCATCGACATTGGACAGCAGTTCGAGTTGAGCCAGTTCGGTGGTCATGAGGATTTACCCTGCGCTGTCGTTCAGTTGCGAGGTCAATTCGCCAAGCGCCGCTGCCACTTCGCCAAACGCCGCCGCCGCGGGGACGTTCGCGCCGGCCTGCAGTTCGTCGAGCAACTCGCCCAAGAGGTGTTCCCGCAGTTGGGCGACGAGCCATGTTTCGCGTTCGGCTTTGAATTTCTGGTGGAGTTGCAGCAGCCATGCCTTGGCCTGTCCCAGCACGCCACCGGCCGTTTCGACCACGAGTTCGCCGCCGACCGTCGTGGCCGCCGCACCAGTGGTGTCGACGGCCACGTGAGTCAGCGTCTGTGTGGCGGCTTCCGTCAGCAGATGGTCGGCCCCGAATCCGCCTCCCGCGGCGAGCAGCAACGTGAGGGCCGGCCGAAACACGGCGGCGGCCCGGTCGGCTTGTCTCAGCATTTGAAACAACTGTTGGCGGTCGGTTTTTAGAACGGTCATCTCGGCGTTGACGAGGCCCTTCACGAGTGCGGCAAAGTCGAATTGTTCGTGCTCGCGCCGCAGATGATCCAAGACCGTTTCGCACGATGCTCCCGACAGCAGACGTTCCAGCCGAACCGTCAGCAGTTCGTTGCCGAGTGTCGTGATGAGTTGCAACTGTTCGTAGACCTGTTCCAGGACGCGGACGATCGCATCCCATTCCTGCCGGCGGTACTCAGCGAGTGGCGGAGGCGGCGCGCCCCAGACCCGATCACGCACCAGTCGCACGCCACCCGTCAAGACGCGGCCGATGCGCGAATAGAAGCCATGCACGCTGGCGGTCCACGCCTCGCGATGGTCGTCCCACCACGACCACATCTCATCGACCAGCAGTCCGTTCGGCGGAGCGGGCCAGTTCGCCTGCCTGACCATCGCGCGCGAGGCAAACACATCGGCGGCATCTCGAAACTGCCGGCTTCTCGTCTGAACTTCGCGCAGGTAGGCGGGGACGCCGGCCTCCCCATCGACCAGCCGCGCGATCGAACCTCGCAGCGTGCGCAGTTTGATTTCGGCAAAACGGAGCTGGGAGAGGACGGAGGAAAGAGACGAGTACTGAGTACTGAGTACTGAGGCAGATGGCTCATTTCCGGTCCCCTCGCCCCGGCTCTGCGGGGAGAGAGTTGGGGTGAGGCGCTCTTCCGATTCTCCTCCTGACTCCTGACTCCTGTCTCCCGACTCCTTCTTCACCGGCCACGCCCGCTCCTCAAACCGCAGCGCGATCGCCTCCGCCGCCTTCCGGTCATTCGGGGCGAGGTAGACGTACTCGGGCTGCAATCCCGTTTCGCCGCAGAACGTGTTGAGCCAGATCGGCCAGTACGGCTCGTCGTCGGGAAGCTCGACCTGATTGAAGACGATGATCGCGGCTTTGTCCTCGGCGGCGGCCTTGCGGAAGAATTGCTTGACCGCGGCGTCGTTGTATTTCTGCTGCGTGAGGACCGCGACCAGGACATCGGCCGCCTGGCGGACCGCATCGGCCCGCTGCCAATTCACCGGCGCATCGCTGTCGACATCCGGCGTATCAAGGATGACGAGGTTCTTCGGCACTGACTCGTGAGTGCGCCAGAAGAGACAGTGCGTGTCGATGCTCAACAGCGCCTCATCGCCACTCGTCCACGAGCGGAGCTCAAACGCGGGGAACATCGCGCGCAGATCGTGCTGCTCGGCAAATCCCATCGGAACCAGGCAGACCGGATGTTTCGTGCCCGAAGCGAGCGGACTGCTCGCGCTGGCGCGAAACCCCGCGATGTGGTTGAAGACGACGCTCTTGCCGATGTTCGTTCCGCCCACGACCGCCACGATCAGGTAGGCTCCGTCGGCGAGTTGAGGCAGCAGCTTGCGGGTCAGCAGATCGAACCAGTCTCGCCCGGCCAATGGCTCCAGCCGCAGCGGCGTCGCGGCGCGTTCGAGGTCAGCCAGCTTGTCGCCGAGCCTCCTCACCAAGCTCGCAAACGTGTTCAGGCCGGCCTCACAATCCGCTTTCGGAGTATGGGCACTGGGGGCAAGTGCTGAAGCAGCGATGGTCGATTCGTCAGTCACAAACGCCTCCCGAACGGACCGATCATTCCAGCGTGAGCTGCCCTGCTCGGAAGTCGATGGTGAGTTTGCGGTCACGAAAAAAGTCCAGGCCGATCACACCATCAAACTCGATCTCGTCGGGGAATTGCTGTGAGACGACAGGGATTCCGAGGCGATGGACTCCGAGGGCGCTGAGGCGGTTGATTCGCACGACCGCTTGCTGAGTGACGCTGTTCACAGAGACGATCTGGACGGTTTCATCCGAGTGATCGGGAGCATAACCGAGATGGATCAGCGTCTCCGCCCTGAGGGAAGTCATCGACGCACCCGTATCGAGTAACAGGAGAAGTTCAGCACTCTCGATGGGACCACTGGCCGACGCCCGCACAAAGATGGGTCCCCGTTCACCATCGAAGGGAAAGACGGTCATAGCATGTAAACCAAATCGGTGCGCAATGGGCCGAGTTTGAGAACCGCGATGTGGTGCAGCCCCAACTCCTTCGCTTTCCGATAGAGTTCTGAACGACTTGTGGATCGCTCGACCACGCGGCCCCCGAGCAACTGCTGAAGCTCGTCCGTTTGGGGTTCGTCAATCAGCACCCAATCGGGGGCATAGCGGGCTTCGATCTCTTCGAGCGTGAGGTAATCGTCCATCGGTGGCTCCTTGGTGGCAGAACTTGTTTGCCATCATTCCCGTGATGGCACGGAGAGTCAATTGCCTGCCGAAAGTCGAACAGTGGCTCACCCGACATTGACGAAGACCTTCAGGGCCTCTTTGTCCTCGACCAGCAGTCGCATCATTTCTTTATAGTTGTCGAGGCCGGCGACGGGGCTGGTGAGGATGCGTTGGGTGACACCGGGGAACATCGCTTCGCCGTGAGCGAGGGCTTGGAGTCCGAGCTCAAAGTGGCGGCGGTTGCCGTTGACGCTCGAGATCAGCAACTTGTTACCCAGTACCCATTCAAGATTGATTTTGGCGGCATCGACCGTGACCTCGTGCTTGCCGCCGGTGACGCTCGTCCAGATCAGGGCACCGTTCAGACCGAGGACTTCCATCGAGCGGAAGCAGTTCTCGGCATTGCCGGTCGCCTCGAAGATGATGTCCGGTTTGCCGACTCGCCGGGCCAGATCGTGCATCGATTCCTGCTTCGTGCTGACGTAGGTGGCTCCATACGCCGTGGCAATCTCGGACTTGCGGTGCGGGCCTGGTTTGGTGGCCAGCGTGTAAACATCGAGTCCGCGCAGCTTCAGCATCATCGTGGCCAGCAGCCCGATTTGACCGGCTCCACAGACAAACGCCCGCTTCGGATTCCAGACTTGCAGGCGCTGCTGGGCGAGGTACGCCTGTTCGATCGCCTTGGCACAGACGCTGGCCGGCTCCGACAGCACACCGAGGTGTTTCAGTTGCGGCGGCACCTTCACCATGTACTCGGCATCGTCGACGAAGCTCTCCGTCAGGTAGCCGTGACAGAGATTGATGCCACGCTCGTAGTAGACCTCTTCGCTGGTGATGTCGTTGCGGCCGATGACGTCGAACAGCGAGCCGCCCGGTCGTCGCACGGTGCAGGAGACGAGGTCTCCCGGTCTGAGTTCCGTGACCTTCGCGCCGACCTCCAGCACCTGCCCGAAGCTCTCATGCCCGATGACGAGGTGTTCGCCGCCGGGGGGAGCGTTGCCATAGAGGGCCTCGTTGATCTCGCGATCGGTGGCATCGACGCCGATTTGCAGCGTCCTGACCAGCACCGCCCGGCCTTCCGGAATGCGGCAGACATGTGGGTGAGGCTGATCGCTGAGTTTGGGCTGCGGAATGTCTCGCAGATGGACGCTGTTGGGCTTTCCGGGGAGTACGGCTACGGCTTTCATGAGGGACCACTCGTCGAAGAGACACTGATGTTGAACGGCTTCCCAACGAAGGAGGAAGCGCGGGGCAGAGTGTATCGGACAGGGCAGCCTCGCACCACGAACGGCGATTCACGGCGAGTCGCTCGCGGAGGCTTCATCCCACTGCCGGGTCGCGTTACCTTTTGCCGCATGAATGCTTCCAACTGGCCCACGTTGACCGAGCCACTGCCGCTGGCCAGCGACATCGTGCATGTCGCGCGGCTGGACTTGAATCCCGAACCGAATCGGATCGGGGCGCTGCGGTCAGTGCTTTCACCGGACGAGTTGATTCGTGCGGATCGGTACAAGTTTGACGAGCCGCGTCGGAGGTTCATCGTCTGTCGCGCAGCGCTGCGTCAGTTGTTGGGATCGTGTCTGGACTGCGGACCCGAATCGCTGAACTTCGTCTACGGCCCGCATGGCAAACCGATGTTGGAGCCGAACGCGGTCCGATCTGTCGGTTCGTCGCTCGCCGCCCAGGCGAACAGGGCAGTGGAGTTTGGTGTCTCGCACTCGGCAGATCTCGCCTTGATCGCGATCACTGTGGGAAGGCGTGTGGGTGTGGATGTCGAGCAGCACGGTGCGAAAGTGCGGATCCTCAAACTCGCCGCACGATTCTTCTCGCCGCGTGAGGCGGCACAACTCGCGAGTCTGCCCGAGTGTGATCAGCTTGCCGGGTTCTATCGCGGTTGGACGAGCAAGGAGGCGTATCTCAAGGCGACCGGGTTCGGGTTGTCGTTTCCCTTGAGCCAGTTCACGGTCGAACTGAACCCCCGCGAACCGGCGGGCCTGTTGGAGGTGATCGATCAACCGGACGAGGTGCCTCGCTGGCGAATGCACTCGCTCGACGTGGCCCCCGGATTTTCGGCGGCACTGCTTGTCGAGGCGGCGGCGCACGAGTCTGTGGACGTGCAGCAGTGGTCTCAGCCGTAGCACATGCTGCCAGCTTGTGCGCGTTTCCAAACCAACGCACAAGCTGGCAGCATGTGCTACGTGGATCGCTACTTGGTGACGGGCAGCAACTGGCCTCGCGCGTAGCCGTGCCCGAGGCCATTCAGGTCGCGCTGGAAGGTGACGCGCGGCGGATTCTTCGTGGAGTCCACCATTACTTCGAGTCGGGTGACCGGACCGCCGCCGTCGAAGAAACCGAAGACCTGCGCGCGGAACACGGAACCGCGGGCGGTGAGGTACGGGTCGAGTTCCCGCATCTTCCATTTGTCCACCAACCCCTCCGCAAGCAACCAACCGGCCGTGTTGTGCCGTTGGATCGTGTCCGGGTCCGGCTGGCCGCCGGCATCCAGCTTCTGAGCCAGGATGATCTTGTTCCAGAGTTCCTCGTCCATCCCCGGCAGGCCCTTCAGAATCTCCGGCCGCGCCTGGTTGAGGTTGATCCGTCCGTCGATGTAATCCTCTTCCGACGTCGTCAGCGCATCCATGAGCTTGGGAAGCAGCGTCTGCATTGATGAGGGGTCTTCTGCTGTCCACTCCCCACCGTTGTTCAAGATCACGTTGCTGCCGTCAACGGTGGCTGCCGCCTTGGAGTCGATCAATTCCCAAATCGTCTTGATCGTGGTTTTCGCCCCGCCCGAAAGATCGATTCCACCGCGAGTCACCGTTCCGGACTTGGTCAATACGTTCTTGGTAATGCTTTCAACCAGTTTTTTAAGCGCCTCTTGTTCGGCCTTCTTTCTAGCTGCATCCTCGGCTGCCTTGTCGCTCACCTCGATGGAACTGACAGGCGGTTGCTCGACGGGGCCGTTGATGCGGTAGGCGACCAAAAATTTCGCGGTCTCTATGCCAAACTCCTCTTCCAGTTCGTCAAACAGGTCGGTCAGAAGGTTGTTGTTGATGTAGATCTTCTTTCTGCCGTCGGCCCGCCTGTTGGCTTCGCGGCTGTGTGCGGTCAGGAAGGCGACCCAGCCGTGATCCAACACGCCGTCGGCATTGTCGAGGGGCGGGCTCTGGTCTCCATCGTTCTCATTCGGATCGAGCAACCCGTTTCGATTGGCGTCCTCGCCGTAGAGCAGCGCGGGGGTGACGCCCTGCACCAGCAGCAGTTCGTCGATCGATTCGAGCGGCCCGTTCTTGGCTTTGTACGGGGGAGTGAGCGCCTCGTAGACTTCGGACTCGGCACCGCTGGGCCGCTTGGTGTCGTTGGAATCGATCCAATCGAGCATGGCGTCGATGACCTCGACCGTCATGTTGGGCACGTTCATCAGCAGCGTGTGAGTTTGCTCGTCAGTCAGCGCCAGTTTGTCGAGCAGATTGAGATTGAGCTTGGCTGACTCGTCCATCAATCCGTAACGGATGGCATTCCCGCCGACGTCCTGTTCGACGGGGGAGATGATCGTGAAGCGGGCGTTGCCGCGCAGCCGATCCGACGCGGCGATGGTCTTCCCGAGGAAGACGTTCGGATTGTGAATCAGGTTTTCGAGGGCGGGGTCGGTCCGGTTGGCGAGGATCGTGGCGATATATTCGACTCCCGAATCGGCCGCCGCGCGCGCCTGCACGTCCGCACCATACATCGTCGTCGCTTCGAGTTCCGTCAGCATCGTCTGCGTGTAGTTGTAGGCCGCCAGCGTCAGCAGCGCGATCACGACGAGCACGATGAGTAACACGCTGCCCGAACGGGAGGGAGCAAGTGCGGAGCGCGGAGCGCGGAGTGCGGAGCGAAGAGTCGAACTCACCCCAAGTTGCGTGCTCCAATCGCGAGACGAATCCTGACAGCTATTTGTCTTGAACGATTCTTGTTCCGAACTCCGCGCTCCGCGCTCCGAGTTTCTTTTCATGGTGCTAGCTCCGGTGGCAATGGGTCTGCGACGGGGACGATGATCAACGTCCGAAACTGATTGGCCGAGGAACTCACGACAACGTTGTTGAGCGGCCCGCCGGAAGACGTCGGCGGAGAGAAGCCGATGATGACTTCGATCGCCCGCGGCAGATACCCGCTCACTTCGCTGTCCCACTCTTCGTACCAGGCGGTTCCGTCGAAATAACGAAACGCGATGGCGGCCACTTCGGGGGCGAGGGCCTCCGATCGGGAGGCCTGCGTGGCCAGGCCGCCCTGCTCTTCAACGGACTGCACGATGAGTCGGTCGCCTTCGGTCCGGATGAGACCCGTTCCGGTCGTGCTTCCGCTGCCGGGGAGGGCGAGCGAATACGTCACCGCCAGCAGATCGCTGGTCCGAGTTTCGATGGTGTTGCCATCGACGTTGGTTGAGAAATCCAGATCGCGCCGTGCCCGCGAAATGTGCAGCTCCATCTGGGTCATCGTCCCTCGAATACCAATGCTCTTGGGACTCGGTTCGGCCTCAGTTGTCGTGTCGGTGGTTGTCGTGGTGGACGTCGATCCGGTTGTGCCAGTGCCGGTCGTGCCAGTGCCGGTCGTGCCAGTGCCGGTCGTACCAGTGCCGGTCGTACCAGTGCCGCCCGAAGCATCCGTCTCGCCCGTGCCGGGAGGGGGCGGAACAAACATGACGGCGCGGACGTCGAGCGTGATATTCCACACCAAGGCTCGGGCCACTTGAGACATCCGCATCTCCTCCCGCCCACTGGCCGTCAGTCGCCAGGACTGGTTCATCGCCGAGTAGACGGCACCGAGCAGCACGATGGCCAGCGTCAGCGACAGCATCACTTCCAGCAGCGAGAAGCCACGTCGGCCTGGGAGCCGACGGCACGAAGATGAAGTTCCAAAACTCAAGTTCCCAACACCAAACGAATCCCGATTCACAAGGCGAAAAAACCCAAACCTCGCCACAGAGGATCGGTCGCGATGCGGGAGTTTGGGATTTGACTTTTGGTGCTTGGAATTCGTTTGGTGTTGGGAACTTGAACTTTCAGTACTTCCAAATTCGTGGCGGACGCTGCCAGCGTCCGTCAACAGACTCCTGCAATGAGTCACGCCGACGCTGGCAGCGTCGGCCACGATGATGCGAGCTTGGAGGTACTGACTTTGAGTATTTCTTCTCATTGCGTCGTCCCCTGTGTCTGGCTTTCCTTCTCCGCTTCCGTCTTTTCGAATTCCGCAGCTTCCATGAAAATGCCCGGATCGCGCATCCACCGCGTGAGTGAGTACTCGACGTTGGCCAGACTGCTGTTGCCGGAGTGAAACACCGTCACCTGAATCTGCAGCAGGTCGGGATACTGACTCTCGGAAACGTTGATGCTGTAGGTCCACTGCGTGTTGTCGGGAAAGGGACTCCTGGTTTTTGGTTGCAGGGCCTCCACCCGCGCGAGCACTTCGGCCAGTTTCGCCTCACACCGGATGATCGCCTGCGTCTTGAGCCGCGCCTGCACCGCGGCCCGACTGCCGTTCCAAGCCAATTGGGACAGAGCGGCCATCGCTCCGAAGAAGATTGTCAGCGAGATGATGATCTCCAACAGTGTCAATCCATCACGAGGCGTTGTGGAGACTCGTCGAGCACGCCGGCGTGCGGTGATCGCGGTTTTAGAGTTTGATTGCGGAAGCCGCATCGGATTCATGGCCGGTCCTCCCGCACAAGTCTTCCGACGGCGACGGCTCCGGTGAGGCCGCGTATGCGCAGCGAGATTCGTTGATTTCGGCGATCGACCACCGAGAACTCGATGTCCGTGGACGATCCGCTCGGTTGAAAGACGATCGGCCCCGACCATTTGAGTCCCGACAACTTGTCCGCGCCCGGCAGTCCGCTCAGCGCGTCTGACGACAGTTGCTGTCCCGTTCCGGTGGACGGGGCCGAACTGGAGTTGTCCGGCTTGGCGAACGTCACACCGTCCGGCAGATTGCCACCCGCCTTGCTGAACCGTCCCAGTCCCTCGGCGGTCCCAGCTCCCTGAGTCCTGGAATCGATGCCCTCAAACTCCTTCTCGAACGGAATGACGAGGAAGTGATTGCCACCGGTTTCGTAGCGGAACTGGTAGGCCAATCCACTTTCAATGGCATGGACGCGCGCGGTGGCAACCAGAGCCCGGACCTTCTCGGCCGAGTCGAGGATTTGCTGCTCGCCATGCAGCCGCATGACACTCGGCCAGGCCAGGGCCGCCAGAATCGCGAGGACTCCCAGCGCGAGCAAGACCTCCAGCAGGGTCATCCCGGCGGAGTGGGACGGCGAAACCACGCCAAGACATCTCGAACGCCGGGCTTCACCGCTCGCCACGTTCATCGTCCGAAGGCGAATCATCGTCGGGGAGGTTGGCAGCAGCAGCCGGTGGGACTTCACTGGGAGACGATCCTCGGAACGTGTGACAAAATCCTGTGACATCATGATCGACAGACGGCAGGGGAACAATGACCTCTGTACGGGATTCAGGTCATCTTCACGTCCGCTGTTTCAGGAACCCGAGCCGGCGAATCGTCCGTGGGCTCCGTTCGCATCACGGCGTTTGATCATCGTCAGTTCGTTGCCCCTGGCATTGTGCGAGACCTGATCCATGAACGTGCGAATCAACAGCAGGCCACGGCCGCTGCATTTTTCGATGTTCTCGGGATTCGTGGGGTCTGGCAGCGTGGCGGGGTCGAAGCCCGGCCCTTCGTCGCGAATGGTGTAGATGGCTTCCGATCTCGACAGCCGTGCCGAGACGTAGACGTGGCGGCGATCGAAGGGGGATTGATGCCGCCGCTGCTCGCCCAGTTCGTAATACACGGACGAAGGTTGCTCGCGCAGTTCGGATTTGAGTTCGAGGTTGCCGTGGTGCATCGCGTTCAGCAGCGCCTCTTGCAGGGCCACCCCCACGCGGATTGTGGCGGTTGCGTCGCACAACTGCATCCTCGTGATGCTCTGCCGCAGATGACCGATCAGCAGGGGGACGAGCGCGGGATCATTTTGAAGCTTGAAGTGCAGCTCCTGTTGCTCGATGCAGTCCAACAGGCGCTGCTGGTCCCGGTCCACGCGGGCCGCATCGAGCAGACTGCGGAGCGTGCGAACGAGATCGTTCTCGAGATGCCGCTTCGGCACATAGCTGGCGGCTCCCTTTCGCAGGGCCTGCACGGCAATCTCTTCGCTGCCGTCGGCCGTCATCAGCACGACGGGGATCGACGGGAAGCGACTGCGCACCGCTTCGACCAGTTCCAGCCCGTTCATCTCGGGCATGTGCAGGTCGGTCAGGACAATGTCGGGCAGCCGCTGTTCCATGGCTTTCAAGGCCAGACGACCGTCGGCCGCGATCTCGGTCTGAAAGCCTTCGTCCTCCAGCATGAACTGAATCATGCGGGCCTGCGTCCGCGTGTCTTCGGCGATCAGGATGGTCGACATGGTGGATGCTCCTCACGCCCGGCACGCTGCGGACAAGTCGTTCTGAGTTGCGGGTCACGTCACGCCGGAGGCATCGGCTGCCGCGTACCGAACCAGGTCTGCGTGAAGCCGTCCGAGTGCAGTGACCAACTCGTTCCAAGCCGCTTCGGCGTCGATCAGGCTACCGCGCTTGCCGATCAATTCCAGAGCGAACGCGGCGTCGGTGACTGTCGGTGCGGCGAAGTTGCCGGCAGCTCCCTTCAACGAGTGGGCCGTCCGCTGGACTTGAGTGGCATCCTGCCGGTCAATCGCCTGCCGGAGATCGCGCATCAGTTCGGCGGACTCCTCCAGGAACAGCCCGATCAACTCCTTGAGGAACTCGGCGTCGCCACGTACTCGCGCCAGTGCGGCCGTCAGGTTGAACGCCGGTTCGGCGGACACGTCCGAAGGAGCCGAAGACCGTACTTTGGCGCTGTCTGAATCCGGGGCACTGCCTGAATCCGGGCGCGAGTCGCTCACGGTCACAGGTCCGGCCGTGGCGAGAGGACTTTGCTGCGAGACCTCGGTCAGAACCAGCCCCTCGACGACGTCAAACAGTTCCAGTGGCTGTAGTGGTTTGGCGACATAACCGTCCATGCCCGCCTCGAAGCAGCGTTCCCTGTCTCCCTTCATGGCATGCGCGGTCATGGCGATGATGGGGAGACGTGCTCTCGTGGACAGTTCCCGCTCGCGAATGGCAGCCGTCGTTTCAAAGCCGTCCATCTCGGGCATCTGAACGTCCATCAGGACGGCATCGAATCGCTCGCGTTCGAGTACCGCCAGGGCCTGTCGGCCGTTGTTGACCACAACGACCTCGTGCCCGCGCCGTTCCAGCAGCCTCACCGCCAGCCGCTGGTTGACGACGTTGTCTTCGGCCAGCAGCAGCCGCAGTCGGCGTTCGCATGGGGCGAGTGCCGGGTGGCTGGCGACGGGATGAACCTCCTGTGAGAGCGAGGGACCGAGTGCGGTCATGATCGCGTTCAGCAACACCGACTGACCGACCGGCTTTTGCAGATAGGTGACGATTCCCATCTCGTGGCATTTCGCGGCCTCCATGCGGCGATCCGCCGAAGAGAGCATCATCAGTGTGGCGCGGGCCAGACCGGGCCGGTGCCGGATCTCGGCCGCCAGCGAGAAACCGTCCATCTCGGGCATCATGCTGTCGAGCAGCACGAGGACGAACGGATGACCCTCGCGGTGAGCCTGCTCCAGCACCCGCAACGCGGCTGCGCCTCCATCGACTGTGGTCGGCTGCATGCGCCAGTTGGACAGCATCTCCTGCAGGATCAGGCGGTTCGTGGAGTTGTCGTCCACCACGAGCACGGGCAGTTCGTGCAAGTCGACCCGGTTGGCGGGCAGCGGGTGAGACGCTGCCTTCGACAGGTCGAAGGGCACGGAGAAATGAAACGTGCTGCCGATCCCCGGTGTACTCTCCAACCAGACGCGACCACCCATCATGCGCACCAGTTGGGCAGAGATCGCCAGTCCCAAGCCGGTGCCGCCGTACTTTCGTGTCGTTGAGGCATCCACCTGTGAAAACGACTGGAACAGCCGATCCTGCTTTTCGGGGGCGATGCCGATGCCCGTGTCGCTGACGGCGAAGTGCAACGTCGCCGCGTGGTCCGTTCGAGACTGGACTTCGACATGCACGACGACTTCGCCTCGTTCGGTGAATTTGATCGCGTTGCCGGCCAGGTTGACCACGATCTGACGCACCCGCCCGGGATCGCCGATCAGTCCATCCGGAACGTCGGGACGGACATGACAGACCAGCTCCAGCCCCTTCTTGGCAGCGCGCAGGGCGAGTGTGGCCACGGTGTCGTCGAGACTGTCCCGCAGCGGGAAGTCGATCCGTTCCAAGTCGAGCTTGCCCGCTTCGATCTTGGAAAAGTCGAGAATGTCATTGATGACCGACAGCAGGTGATCGGCCGAGGCCTTCGCCAGCGTGAGGTATTCGCGTTGCTCGGAGGTCAGTTCCGTATCCAGCGCCAATTCGGTCATGCCGAGCACCCCGTTCATCGGCGTGCGAATCTCGTGACTCATGTTCGCGAGGAACTCGCTCTTCGCCTTGCTGGCCGCTTCGGCTGCGAGTTTGGCCTGGCGCAGTTCCTCCTCCGCCCGCTTGTGCTCGGTGATGTCGCGGAACACCACCACGCCGCCACGCAGCACGCCCCCATCGCGAATCGGCCGGCCCGTCACCGAGATCAGGACCGGCTGCGGAAACCGGGGATTCCGCACGAGCAACTCCACCTCATCGCACGGCTCACCGCGAATCGCCCGCGCCAGCGGGACTTCACTCATCGGATAGGGCGTCGTCCCGTCGGGATAGAACAGCCCGTAACGATCAGCCCACTGCTCGGGCGGTGCGTCCGTCGCTCCGAGGCCGATCAACTGTTCGGCGGTGGGGTTGAACACGATGAACTTGCCCTGCGCGTCGGCCACCACGACCCCCTCGCCGATGTTGTCGAGGATGCCCCGCAGAATCTGAGTCTGCTCGCGCAGCGCGGCGTGCGACGCGGCCAACTCCTCGCGCTGCTGAACCAACAGGAGTTCGGACTGCCGACGCTCGGTGATGTCGCGGACGAACGCATAGAACAGGTCCGTCTGTTCGACATGCACGTGGGTGATCGTCAGCTCGACGGGAAACTCGCGACCATCGCGTCGCAGGGCCGAGACTTCGATCCGTTGATTCAGCACCGGGCCTTCGCCTGTGGCCAGAAATCGAGCCAGGCCGCGCGAATGTGCCTCACGATAAGCGGGAGGAACGATTGTCTCGGCCAAAACTCGCCCGAGAGCCTCTTCGCGCGACCAGCCGAACGTGGCCGTGGCCTGACGGTTCCAGTCGACGATCCGTCCGCTCGAGTCCATGGCGACCACGGCGTCGTACGCCGAATCCAAAATCAATCGCGTCTGCAAATCACTGACGTCCGTCATCTTCCGGCTCTCCTCATTGTGGAGACGTCCGCGCCTCATGCCTGATCCAACGACATCAACGTGGCCAACAGACGGTCGCCATGAGGTCACGCATTCACTTTTGAAACCAGCGGAATCGGCAAACTCTTGGCGCGATCAGCCGCTCGTGAAAGCATGCGAACTGAACGCGGAATCTGATCGAATGGAATTGTCGAATGACCGTGAGACGGGAACGAATTGGAAACGGCTGTGACAACTTGCTGCCGAGCAGGCCCTGCGACTGCCGGACCGCTCGAATAAGTCAACTACGCCCGGAGGGATTCGAACCCCCGACCGACGGATTAGAAATCCGTTGCTCTATCCAGCTGAGCTACGGGCGCTTGTGAGTGATGCTTGAGAGAGTTTGGCAGGCCCGGTGAATCGCTCCCCCGTCCATCGCGGTTCAGAGTATCGAACCGCTTTTGACCATTTGCAAGTTGCGCAGCCAGAGGCGCGGGAGATGTTTGCAACTCGGATCAGAAATCCACTCCCACGACGAGACTCGTGAATGGAGTGGCGTAAAATCCGGTGAGTGACCTGGGAACGGACAGGTCTGCTCGAGCATCGGTTCGCGCTCTGAGAACCCTGCCACAGCCAGGCACCGCTCCAAAGAACGACGCAGGCCGGACTGGCCGGCCTGCAGAATCAAAACAATCTTGTGATCGGGCGGATTGCGTCGTGATCAGGCGCTGGGGGTCGCTCCGCCGCCGATCATGCGTTGGATTTTCGCGCGGCGCGCGGCACGAACACGAATGCGGCGGCTGGTCTCGCTCGGCTTCTCATAGAACTCGCGTCGTCTCATCTCTCGCTTGATCCCGGAGTGTTCGACCAGCTTTCGAAACCGCTTGACAGCATCATTCACCGACTCGTTATCACGCAACCGCAGCTTGACCACACAGTCCTCCCATCAGGATTACTCAAAGTTTTTGGGCTGATTCCGCCGGCCACCCGGACCCACGCCGGACACCTCGTAAACGGACCGGGGATTCTAACGGGGGAGTCTGCGCGTGGGAAGCCCGCGAGGAGAAGTGGATGGTGGGCAGCAAAGCCACGGCGGTCTGGCTTCTTGCCATCCACGACCCACGATTCATTGCCCACTGATGCTCCGTGGCATTCGTTCGCGAATCTGAGTCTAATCCTCGCCCGTTCGACTGGTCCTGCCGTTTCGACTGCCTCGCGATTTGCTTCAGGAGAGCCTTCCCCATGACTGGCAACAACATTCACAGTGTGCTCCAGGAAACACGCAGCTTCCCGCCTCCAGCCGACTTCGCCCGGCAGGCTCATATCAGCAGTGAAGCTCAGTACCAGCAGATGTGGAACAAGGCCAAGGATGACCCGGCCGGCTTCTGGGGCGAGCTGGCTGGCAATCTGCACTGGTTCAAGAAATGGGACCACGTTCTTCAGGGTGAGATGCCCGAAACCAAGTGGTTCGTCGGCGGTAAGATCAACGCGTCGTACAACTGCATCGACCGGCACCTGACAACGTGGCGGAAAAACAAGGCCGCCATCATTTGGGAGGGTGAACCGGGCGACAGTCGCGTCCTGACCTACCAAGACTTGCACCGCGAGGTCTGCAAGTTTGCGAACGTCCTCAAAAAACTCGGCGTCACGACGGGTGATCGAGTGACGCTCTACATGCCGATGATCCCCGAACTGGCGATCGCGATGCTGGCCTGTGCCCGCATCGGTGCGACGCACTCGATCATCTTCGGTGGCTTCAGTGCTGATGCCGTGGCCGACCGCAACAACGATGCTCAAGCCAAACTGATCGTCACGGCCGATGGAAGCTGGCGGCGCGGGAAAGAGATTCTGCTCAAGCAGGCCGTCGATGACAGCCTCGACAAGTCGCCGAGCGTTCAGCGCGTCGTTGTCGTGCGCCGCACGGGAACTCCCGTTCCCATGGTGCCGGACCGCGACTACTGGTGGCACGACCTGATGTCCGATGTCGATGCCGACTGCGACGCGGTGGAGTTGGACGCCGAGCATCCGCTGTTCATCCTCTACACCTCGGGCAGCACGGGCAAACCGAAGGGCGTCATGCACACGACGGGAGGCTACACGCTCGGCACGATGATGACGTCGAAGTGGGTCTTCGATCTGAAGGACGAAGACACGTACTGGTGCACCGCCGACATCGGCTGGGTCACGGGACACAGCTACATCGTCTACGGCCCGCTGGCGAACGGAGCCACGTCCGTGATGTACGAAGGGGCGCCGAACTGGCCTCATGACGGACGCTTCTGGGAAATCATCGAGAAGTACAAGGTCAACATTTTCTACACCGCCCCGACGGCGATTCGGGCCTTCATCAAATGGGGAGACCAATGGCCGGCGAAGTACGATCTCTCCAGCCTGCGACTGCTCGGGTCGGTCGGTGAACCGATCAACCCCGAAGCGTGGATGTGGTATCACCGCGTAATCGGTGCCGAGCGCTGCCCGATCGTCGATACGTGGTGGCAGACGGAAACCGGCGCGATCATGATCTCGCCCCTGCCCGGCATCACCGCGACCAAACCGGGAAGCTGCACGAGACCGCTCCCCGGCGTCGTCCCTGACATTGTCACGAAGGAAGGGGAAAGCCTCGGCCCGAATCAGGGCGGCCTGCTCGTGATGAAGCAGCCGTGGCCGTCGATGCTCCGTACGCTGTACGGAGATCATCAACGCTTCAAGGACACATACTTCTCGTCGATCCCCGGCTGTTACTTCGCCGGTGACGGGGCGCGGAAGGACGAAGACGGCTACATCTGGGTGATGGGCCGCGTGGACGACGTGCTCAACGTGGCGGGGCATCGCCTCTCGACGATGGAAGTCGAATCGGCCCTCGTCGCGCACGAACAGGTCGCCGAAGCGGCGGTCGTCGGTTTTCCACACGACATCAAGGGCGAGGGCATCTGCTGCTTCGTCACGCTCAAGAGCGGCGACGGCAACGAGCAGCTTGAGCGGGACTTGATCGCTCACGTGCGCAAGCAGATCGGCGCATTGGCGACTCCCGACAAGATTCGGTTCAGCCCCGCCCTGCCCAAGACTCGCAGCGGCAAGATCATGAGACGCCTGTTGCGAGACATCGCTGCTGGCCGCGAGTCGGCGGGTGATACCTCGACCCTCGAAGATATCGCCGTCCTCGCGAAGCTGCGTGAGACGGATGAGTAGCCGCGGCCGAGATCGCCATCAACCAACCGCGACGACATCTGCGTGGTCGGGATCCTGTTCCCGATTCGCGCCGATCAGATCGATCTCTCCGGCCGGATCGCTTGCGTCCAAGCCGTCGAAGTGGGGCGGAGCGGTCTGTCTGCCGGAACAGTCCGCAACCTTGGGCAATACCGATGCCGGCAGGCACTTCTCGCCATCGTGGTAACAGGTACAGTTTCGGCCGGCGTGTTTGGCCGCGTACAGCGCCTCATCGACCCGTTTGATGAAGCTCTCCACGCTTTCGTCTCCCCGGACTTCGGCCACGCCGATGCTGACGGTCACGCGCAACTGGGCGTTCTCGACGCGATGGGACATTTGTTCCAGGGCCTCATGGACGCGCTCGGAGGTCCGGATCGCGTGTGGAAGCGACGTTTCCGGCAGGATCATGGCAAACTCTTCCCCGCCATACCGGCAGACGAGATCCATGTCGCGCAGAGTGTGACTCAACGTGCCGGCCACCAGCCGCAGCATTTCGTCCCCCACCTGGTGACCGTGATAGTCGTTGAACCACTTGAAATGGTCGATGTCCGCCAGCAACAGCGCAAAGGAGACTCCCTGCCGTTGCCGCTGCGCGAACAGCCGCCGGATCTCGTGATCGAACGCGCGGCGGTTCGCGATTTCCGTGAGTGCATCCGTCCGGGCATCGGAGATGTAGGACTCGATCTGGAGCTGCTTGACGCTGACTTGCTCCCGAGCCGAATGCAGTTCCTCCTGAAGCTGGACGTTGGCTTCCAGCAACTGCTTCGCCGCCCGCAGGATGGCCTTGGGATCCTTGGCCGCGTTTTGCACGATGTTGTCGTTGAAGGCTGCGACTCGATTGATGTGCCGGTCCATGCTGCCATCCACCGTGACCGTGACGGACTGGACATGCGCGAAAAACTCGTGCAATTCGTGGCGTTCCAGATTCACGCTGATTTCGGCATCTTCCCGGGCGGCGGTGACCTCCGCCCGCGCGGACTTTAGCAGCCAATGGTTGATCAGCAGCGCGGACGCATAGCCGACGCACACCGAGATGCCGGAGATGAGGAACGTGAGGAACAGCATGACTGTCGCAGACTCCGTGAACGACGCGATGGAAGGACCGGGAATCGACCTTCCAAGTAGCCCGCCGCCAATTCACCTGTGAATCTAGTTCACTCGACAAGGCAGTCAAACGGAACTTGGACATCCCGTCTGGTTGCCGCACAATCAACCGGCACAGGCCGCAGACTCGGATCAAACGGCTCACGGCGCACCACCGCTGAGACGCAACTTCCGGGCGGTTGCAACTGCGGAAGTGATCGGCCACGATGAACGCATGAAACACACCGCCCCCCCCATCATTCTGTCGATGATTCTGGCCAGTCTCCTGTTCGGACTCTCGGCCGCTCCCATGTCTGCGGACGAGCCAGCCGCCAAGCCGGTCATCGACCTTCCCGCGACGGATGAGGGCCTGCCCGGTGCGGGGCCAATTCGGCGGTACGACTGGTTCAAGAATCTGTGGACTCAAAAGCGAACCGCGTGGGCCAAGCAGGTGGAGAAGGACCAGAAGGCCCTCGTGTTTCTGGGCGACTCGATCACGCAGGGCTGGGGCGACGACGTGGGCGGGAGTTTTCCCGGCGTCAAAGTCGCGAATCGCGGGATCAGCGGAGACACCACGCGCGGGATGCTGATTCGGTTGAAGGACGACGTGCTGGCACTCAACCCCAGCGGAGTCGTGCTACTCATGGGGACGAACGATCTCGAAGAGAAGGCCGAGCCCGAAACGATCGCCGCCAACGTCAAACTGATCCTCGCCGAGCTGAAGAAACACAACGCGAAGCTGCCGGTGATTCTGTGTCAGGTCTTTCCGAGTTCCGCCTCGAAGTCGCGACCGGCCGACAAGATCAAGCAGGTCAACGACCTGTACGCCGCCGCCGTGAAGGGCGATCCGCAAGTGACGCTGATCGAAACGTGGACGCTCTTCGCCGACGAGCAGGGCGACGCCAAAGCGGCCGAGTTCCCCGACCTGCTCCACCCCAACAAGGCGGGCTACTCGAAATGGGCCGCCGCGCTGCGACCGATTCTCGCAACGCTCGGCTACCTCGAAACGGCCGACGACGATTTCAAACTGGAACCCGGCGCGATCAGCCTCTTCAACGGACGCGACCTTACCGGCTGGGGCTTCCGCGATCAGAAGACTCAGGAGAAACAAGCCACGTTCGACGGTCAGGCCGCCAGCACCGACGGTCGCTACGTCGCGAAGCATGGCCGCCTCATCATCATGACTCCGCCCGAAGGCCGCCGCGGCGCGCAGATCTGGACGACGCGCGAGTTCCCAAAAAACTTCACACTGAAGCTGGAGTTCCGCGCGACACCGAATGCCGACAGTGGCGTCTTCATCCGCCGACCGCAGCTCCAATGCCGCGACTACCCGCTGGCCGGTCCGTACAAGAACCTCAAACAGTACCGGCCCCAGGACTGGAACGAGATGGAAGTGACCGTGAAGGACAACGTCGCGCGCTGCCTCTGCAACGGCGAAGTCCTGGAAGAGGCGTTCAAACTCCCCGAGTCCGGCCCGATCGGCCTCGAAGGAGATCGCGGCCAGATGGAGTACCGCCGGATTCGACTGATTGAGATGCCGTAGCACGCTGTCTTTGGTGTCTCCCGTAGGATGGACGCCCCGTCCGTCCGCTTCTCATCAACTGAAGATAGCTCGGACGGACGGGGCGTCCAT
>JBBPIS010000009.1:30531-100049 GCA_038040225.1 Planctomycetota bacterium | reverse complement strand
TCCCCCAACCCTCTCCTCTGGCTTTGTTGTTGGGTGTGCTTCTTTTTTTTATTGTGTTGGTTGCTGTTTTTTTTGGGGTGTTGGGGTTTTTTCGTCCCGTTTCGCGCATGACCCCAACATGTCCTTTCAAACAACATCAAGCTGATGTCACACAGGCAACGCTTGACGCACCTCCCCGACAAGAAGTCCGTCATGTACGATCCGACCAGCTTCGTACCGCTGTTTGAAAAAGTGAGCGACTCCAGCGTCACGACATTGCTGGTCAATGTCTCGTACCCAGCCGGTGCTCATCTCCCGACGCTTCCCCACACCTGCCTGTTCACAACCGGTGATGATCCACTGGAAGGTGCCATCCAAATACGGTCGGAAGTCAATCGGGCCAAGTAGCGGTTCAGCCGAAACCCAGCGGAGGGCGGCAGGGATGGACTTCAGCATCTCCAGCCTGTGCAGCGATGAGGCAACGCCACAGGTCACGCCCAACCAGACATTGGAATAGCCGTCACCCCAATCAGGAGGCAGCCGGTCCACGATGAGTTCAGGCCGCTTCGTCAGGACCAGCCAGTCAAGGCTGGGGCACTGCCGGATGACATCCCATGCCTCTGGACGCCATTCATCCGCACCGGGATGGAAGAAATCCGACATAGAGCAGGTGAAGATCCGAAGTCGTTTACCTTGCTTCTTGGCTTGCCGCTCCCATCGGTGGGGATTGGACCAATTCTTCGTTCGCATCGGGCCACCGAAGGGCACCCGTCCCGCACGCCGCATGATCCCGTCGATGTAGCAGTGCCTGCACTCTTCCGAGACTTTGTTACAGCCCCACCAGAAATTCTGCGTGTTGTCTGTCCAGCCGATTCCCGAATTCTCCGCCATGACGACTCCTTGAGGAGATCCCAAATCCATTTCGGAGCAGCGAAGTGCTTGCTCCACCAAAGGGGATTGGGCGAACTCGGAGTTCGTCAGACGAATTCCGAATTCGTCCACTCAAGAGTGAAGGAGGAAAGAAGAGGTGGAGAGATTCATGCAGCAATAACGAGGCGGGAAATGTGGGCGTCCCACTCGGCGACGGAGGCCAGAAAAAGTTCAACTGGGGTTCTGAACTCTCGACTTGATGAGACAAGAAGCCCTTCGACGAGTACGTCGAAGGGCTTTCTTATTGTTGTGCAGCGGGTTGCGGTCATTGAGGGTACAGTTCAAACAGACGATTTCGAGGATTCGACGTTTTGCGAAGTAATCCGCCTTAAGACCTTCTCATTCGTGGCCGCGACGCAGGGTGGTTGGAACGGCGCGGTGTACAGATTGCGCGTGGTGGCCTACCTTGTTGTCGACCGGAATCTCAGTTAGTCATCAACACGCTGTGCCGCCAGTACCCGATTTCGCTCAAGCTGACCGGCAAGTTCACGACCGCGAACAAAGCCGCCCGAAGCCGCACAAGTCCCCAGGAAGATGCGGTCGCCCTGCCGGAGCTGACGGGAACCGCCGGAACGTTCAGCGATACTCTTCCCGCGCGATCGCTGGTGACGTATCGCGTCGAGAGTCCAGCCAAATGACGACGATCGGCAAGACTTCGCTGTCGACGAACCCGATGCATACCACCAACGTTTCGTTTCTTGTCGGTCTGCGCAAATCCTTCCGCTTCAAAGCAGCCTTCATCGCTCCGCGTGAAGAGAGCCGTGCGCGAGTTCGGTGCCGATAGGTGATACAACTGTCACGCACAATCGGCTTGCTTCACGCGAAGCGATGAAGGCTGCTTTGGTTGCGGCTGAAGGCCGCGCCGGGTCATCCACCACGCCAACTCTGCGAGAACAACGATGACGATTCTGACCAATCGAGCTTCCACACGTCCGCCGTTCAAGTTCAGACTGCGGCGCTGCCTGGCGCTGACGTTGCTGCTGACGTTGTTGGCTTCGACGACATCGGCACAGCCAACCGGCGAGTTGGCTCAGCGGTTGGCCGATGTGAAATTCGAGCACTACGCACCGGCTCCCGGTTACTCGGAAGGTCCGACATGGCGAAAGGGCGAGGTCTTCTTTTGCAGCGGGGCGTTGCTGCGGGTCGATGCGCAGCGCGGGGTCCACAAGTTTCTCGACATCAATCCCGGCGGCACCGTGCTGAAAGCCGACGGACACATGCTGATCGTCGATAACAAACACAGGGCGCTGCTCGACCTGTCGCCGGATAACAAGCCCAGCGTTGTCGTCGAGCAGTTTGAAACTCAGGCCCTGCGGGGTCTCAACGACCTGACGATCGACGGCCGCGGCAACGTCTACTGGAGTGACCCCGAAGGCTCGTCGCTCGACAAGCCGGTCGGGAACATCTACCGAGTGCGGCCGGATGGTCGAGTCGATCGGATCGGCGGCGGTCTCGCGTTTCCCAACGGGCTGGATGTCGATCCGGCGGGGAAGTTCTTGTACGTCGTCGAGTCTCAGTCGAAGAAGGTCCTGCGTTACGAAGTCCCCGCCGACAACGAACTGCTCGGCCAGCCGGAACTCTTCTATGACCTCGGCGGCTCGGGCGGCGACGGCTGTGCATTCGACGCGGCGGGCAACCTGTGGATGACCGATTTCCATCGACCGGAAACCGGCAAGGGCCGCATCACGGTCATCAGTCCCGAAGCGAAAGTCCTCGCGTATCTGCCGGTCCCGGCCAAGGTCGTGAGCAACATCGCGTTTGGTGGCGTTAATCACGATGAGATCTTCTGCACGACGGGCGAACCACCCGCAGTCTTCCATGCGAAGGTCGGCGTCAAAGGCTTCGCGGGACATCCCGGCAAGCCGCTGCCGATCATCCGCATGCTAAACGTCGTCGCGCGGCGGCCTCATGCGGATACCGAGTCGCTCGTCAAGATTGCCAGCTTTGCGGCGAGCGCGAAGTTGGAAGGAGAACAGATTGACGCGGAGACTCGGCAGCAGATGAAGTCGCTCGCCGCCGGTCTAACCGATGTTCCGCTTCGCGGCGATGTCGAGAAGCTGCTGCCAACTTGGGAGAAAGCCGCCGCGCGACATGCTCACGACGGATTCCTCCTCGCCGAGATCAAGCGGCTGAACGGCAAGGCCACGCTCGAAGTCACCGCCCCCGATTGGCTGCGATCGATCGTCGGCGATGAGGCGCTGTCGTCGTTTGGCCGGATCGTCGAGATCGAATTGAACGAGCGAACCGACGGTCACAAGGAGCCGACACCGAAGCCCCTCACCGACCGTGTTCACGATGACTGGCTGAAGCGGCTCGCCGATCAAACCGACCTGCGACGGCTGGAACTCTCCGGCACGGCAGTCACCAGTGCAGGCCTGATCCATCTGAAGCATCTGGCGAACATCGAGCGTCTCAACCTTTGCCTGACCGCAGTCAGCGACGAAGGCTTCGAGTACCTCGCCGGAATGACCAGGATGAGGCGGATGACGATCTGCTCATCGAAGATCACCGGCTCCGGGTTCGCCCACCTGCAGGGGATGAAGCAGATCGAGTCGATCAACCTGCATTCGGCCCCCGCCAGCGACGCGGGACTCGAAGCGATCGGCAAGCTGACGACGCTGCGTCGGCTGGAGATCGTCCACACCAACGTGACCGATGCCGGATTGAAGCACCTCGCCGGCCTGGTCAACCTGCGTCAATTGCACATCCACGGGCCAACGACCACCGAGACGGCGCTGACGTTCCTCGGGCAGTTCAAGGAGCTGCATGAACTCGACGTCTACGACCGCGCGGCCAGCAATCAGACTCTGGAACAGATCGCCAAGCTCCCGAAACTGCGATTCCTGATGCTGCCCAACGGCGTGTTCGATGACGAGGGGGTGAAGCACCTCGCGAAGATGACGACGCTCGAAGAACTGTCGCTCGATTCCGCGAAATGGACGACGGCATCGTTCGACCACCTCGCCAATCTGAAGGGCCTCCGCAAACTGCATCTGGGTCGATTGAGCCTCACTCCCGCGGACCGCGCACGACTGCAGATGCTGTTCCCCAAGACGGAGATTTCGCAATCGCCCGGCCTGCCAGGCTGAGCGTCCGCTCGGAAACGCACAAGCTGGCAGCATGTGCCACGGGCCGACGGGGCGTCCGCGTCGGAGTGGATAATCAGATCGCGGTCGGCGTAAAACGTGGCTCGGTCCACGATCCATCATCCCGGTTCAGGAGCGATTGCCATGCAGACCGATTTCTCGCGGAGCGATATCACACCAGATCGTGACTCCGTGTGCGGTGACTCGAACGCCGCGCATTCTCGCCGTGAATTTCTGAAACAAACAATCCTCACGACGGCGGCCGGTTGGTCGTTGACGTTGCCCCACGCGCTTCACGCGGCCGACACCGGCGCGGGAGCGTTGCACATCGCTCCCTTCCGGTTTGATGTCACGCCGCCGATCGGGCATTCGTGTTGTGGTGGGTGGATCAAGCCGATTGAGGTGGTGGACGATGCGCTCGAGGCGGTCGGCGTCGTGTTGTTAGGAGTTGGCAAGCCGATCGTGTTGTGTGCGGTCGATTGGACCGGACTGCTGAATGAGGCTCACGTTGAGTGGCGGACGGCGCTGGCTCAGGCGGCCGGGACGACGGCGGATCGAGTCTCCGTGCATTGCGTTCATCAGCACAACGCGCCGTTCGCATGTCTCGAAGCCGAACGGATCGTCGCTGCCGAGGGAGACCTGCCTCACATCGTGGACATCGACTTCTTCAAGCGGTGTCTCGAACAGGCTCGCCAGGCGGTCGAGCAGGCGATTCCGAAGGCCCGCGCGGTGACTCACATCGGCTGGGGTCAGGGGAAGATCGAGGGAGTCGCCTCGAACCGCCGAGTCCATCGCGACGAGACCGGCAAGGTGCTGGCCATGCGAGGGAGCGCGTGTACCGATCCCAAGTTGATCGCGCTGCCCGACGGACTGATCGACCCGTTCTGCAAGACGCTGGCTTTCTTCGACGGCGAGAAGAAAGTGGCGTCGCTGCACTACTACGCGACGCATCCGATGAGCTACTACGCCGACGGTCGCTGCACCAGCGACTTCGCCGGACTGGCCCGCAAGCAGCGGCAGCAGGACGAGCCCGATTGCCTGCACGTCTATTTCACCGGTTGCGCCGGCAACGTCTCAGCCGGCAAGTACAACGACGGCTCAAAAGCCGTGCGGCCCATCCTGACGAAGCGACTGTACGACGGCCTCGTCGCGTCGGAGGCCAAGCTCGAACGAGCCGCCGTGAAGACGCTGGCCTGGAAGACCGCCGAGATCCTCCCGCCGCCCCGCTCGTCGCTGCATGCCGAGATGATCGCTCAACAGATCGCGACCAAAACCAACGCCGTCGTGAACCGCAACCGCCCGTCGTACATGCTCTCGTGGCTGCGTCGCGTTGAGAAGAAGACCCCGATCATCCTCAGCTCGCTGCATCTGGGCGGAGTGAAACTGCTGCATCTCCCCGCGGAGTCGTTCATCGAATACCAACTCCGCGCCCAGAACCTCGCGAAAGACGACTTCGTCTGCACCGCGGCCTACGGCGACGGCGGCCCGTGGTACATCCCGGTCAAAGAGGAATACCCGAACGGAGGCTACGAAGTCAGCGTCGCCTTCTGCGAACCAGACATCGACGACGTAATGACGGAAGGGATGAAGCGGATATTGCAGGGATGAGAGAAGCAAACCAAGAAATGAGGGCGATCCGTTAGAGATTTCGTTCGGCGAGTGCCTCTTTCATCAGTTCCGTCAACAGAGTTTGATGCTTCTCGATGTCTTCTGCCGAGAGCCGAATTTTGTAGTAGCTCCATGTCGCGTCGTAGCCGAGTCCTTCGAGTCCAGACTGCTCGATCTTGTCCGACGTTTCAGGAGTCTTCGGTAGACAGACTTCGAGTCGGAGTCCCGTCTTCTGCGGTCGGAAGATGGTGAAGTTGATCGACTTTCCGCTCCGAGCGAGGCCGATGTAATGCTTGTTGAACTTCAATTCAAAACCCGGCGCGAAGGAATTGATCAGCTCCAACACGCGATCAGCAAGCTTTACCGTCTTGGGTGAAGCTCGATTTTCCCAATAGGATCGATCAGTCGCTTCTGGTGGTGCGTCTTCTTCGGGTAAGCCACGTGGAACCTCATCCATGACAGTCGTAAAAACCAACCCAACTTCTTCGCCGACTCGAATCGCCTGAACTTTGATCGCGATCAGTGGAATGCTTCGATTGAACAACCGAATGACGTTGAGAAAGCGGCTGGTGATATCCTCGGCGACGATCACCGCGCAATGATCGAGATGAGGATAGCGCTGCCGCTCAATGTCCCAATACTCGATGGTTCGGATGATGTGGCTTTCGTCCGTCTTGCCGAGTTGAAGTTCGACTTCGTACCGTCGGTTGTTGTCTGGGTCTTCAAGCAGCAGATCAAGTCGGCCACCAGTTGGTTGAATGCGTTCTCGATCCTTGAAGTCCAGTTTACCCAGACCGAGGATAGCGGGATCATCGATGATCTGGTCTTGGAGCCACTTCTCACTGAGGCCGTGTGTGTTCTTGATTGGAACGACTTCTGGTTTGAATGACTTCATAGTGAGCCTTCGCCAATCGAGATGGTGATGCGCTGGGGAGATACTCGTGAACTCAACCCCTCATGGAATTCAGTGAGATGGTTCCTTGGTCCGCAGTCCCTTGGCGAGCAGCACTTCTTCGATCCAGTCGGCATCGGCGCGAGTCAGTGGGACGGCCGGGGGGACTTGATAGTCGATCCGTTTGGCGAAGGCGGCCTTCTCGTAGACTTCGTCGAAGACCGCTTGCAGATCGAGCGGTACGGGCGGCTCGCCCGGACCCAGCGGGATGCGCACGCGGGGCAACTTCTTGCGCAGTTGGATCGGCCAGACTGTTTGGATACGACGATCGCTGCTCCGACCCGGCGTGAGGCAGACGAGGTGATCGCAGCGACCGTGGCGCAACAGTTCACCTGGCAAGGCGGCTACGGTTGGAAGGCCCTCGCGCAGCAGGTCGATCTCCACCAGATGCGTATCGCTCGACAAGACTTCGTCCTGTTTGGCGAGATATTCTTCGCGGCCCGACGAGCTGGCAGTCTTGTTGGCCGGGCTGAGCAACTCGATGACTGCAATCACCCGGCTCTCATCTCCGGCCACAATGATCTCGATGAATCGCTCGATGACGTGCGGCAGGACGTACTCGACCTCCCACATCTCGTCCGTGTCAGTCTCAGCGTCCACCGCTTCTGCCACCGCCAAACCACCGTCGTGGATGTCGCTTCGAGGTACGGCGATTACGGAGACATCCGGGCGGATCGTACGGCGATGCTCTTCGATGTACAGCCGCTGCTCGGACGACGCGACGTATTTCGGAGACAACTGTGAATTGAGAGCATCCATCATTCCGGCGATGAATCGGGAATGGAACACCTCCCACCAGCGTTTGTCTTCAAGGTACGGGTCCATGCCGGGGAACGGGCTGGGCATTGTGAGTCTCCTCGCGAAGTGACTGTCTTTCGAGGCAATTATGGCTGCGATGCCGAGCGATGTCATGCCAACTTCGCGTTCGCTGACGCCGTGGCAACCAGGACGGGCCAACTTCACCTGTTAGGGCGTTGCCTCAACAACCTCGCGCTTCTCATGAAACAAGAGTGCGAAGACGACGACCAGCACTGCGGACATGGCGGCCGGGATGAGCCAGATCTGCTGCCAGGAATGTGTCTCGCCCTGCGTGTAGAGCTGGCCGACGACGCCGGAGAGCCAGGAGCCGACGAACATTCCCGCGCCGAGTGTCACCAGGGCGTGCAGGCCCTGGGCGGCGGCTCGCATCTCTTCGCCCGCCCGCTTGTCCACGTACATGCGGCCCATCACGAAGACGAAGTCGTAGCACATGCCGTGAATGCAGATGCCGAGGAACAACATCCACAGCGAGTTCGGCTGACTGGCGAAGATCCCGAACAGGCCGAACCGCACCGCCCACGCTCCCATCCCCACCAGCAAGACTCCCTTTACTCCGAGACGCGGCAGCAGCAACGGCAACAGCAGGAGAAAGACCACGTCGGAGACCTGTCCCAGCGTCATCTTCGCGGCGGCGTTCTCGATCTTCAGTTCGTTCATGAATGCGTTCATCCAGGTGAAGTAAAAACTGAGCGGCACGCAGATCAGGAACGAGCAGATCATGAACGTCGCGAACGACCGGTCGCGCAGCAGCTTGAGCGCATCGAATCCCAGCAGCGTGCCGAGCGACGCGGGAGTATTCGCACCCTTGGGCGGCGTGTGAGGCAGCGTCAGCGAGTACAGGCCCATCACCAGCGCCGCGCCCGACGCCAGCCGAAAGATTCCCGGTGAGTCCTCCAGCTTCAGCCAACTCACCACCAGACCCGCTGCGATCCAACCGACGCTGGCCATCAACATCACCACCGGAAACTCCTTCGCCGGATTCTTCGACTGCTGCAACGTCAGCGAATTGGTCAGCCCGTGCCCGGCCATGTACGTGACGGTGTAGGCCACCAGCGCCGGATAGAACTGACCGAAGTCCGTCAGTGTCGAAACGTAGTACAGCAGCGCGGCTCCGACGAGATGCAGACACGCGAGGATCCGCTGCGTCGCGAAGAAGCGATCCGCAACGATCCCGACGATGAACGGAGACAGCAGCGCCCCGATGGCCGTCGTCCCGTAGGCCAGTCCCACCTGTTCGCCCTGGAATCCGAGCGTCTTGGTCAGGTACGTCCCCATCGTCACATACCACGCCCCCCACACGAAGTAGTGCAGAAAGACCATGATCCACAGTCGAACAAACAGCGTCGGTGACATGAGAGATGCTCGTTGAGGGGCTTCCAAAGTGTTGGTGACGCTGGAGTGCGGCCTTGTTTTCACGAGGGCCTGGCAGTTAGGGCACAACCATACACACTGTGAGGCTCCGGGGCATTGCAATCAATGAATCCGGAGCCTCACGGCACCCGGCTCACCAAGAGAAGCGTCTTCACGGTTGCACGCCACCGACCGGCGATGTGAGATGGCGACTGTTGAGGCGACTCGTGCGAACGGCGCGAGTCGTCATCGCTTCTGACTTCTCACTCTGCCGTCTCTCATCGGGAGTCTGACCGTGCGACGAATGGCTTCGAGCGCGTTGTTTGTCTGGTTCGGACTGTTCGTCGTTTCGGCTGGCTTCGGCGCACCGCCCGAATTGCCCGATGGAACCGATGCGGCGACAAAACGGATTGCAACGTTCAAGATTCCCGAGGGGATGAAGGTCGAATTGTTCGCGGCCGAGCCGAAACTGGCGTCTCCGGTGGCGATCGGGCTCGATGAGCGAAACCGCGTCTTCGTGGCGGAGGAGTATCGCTTCAACCTCGGCACGGAAGAGAACCGGACGCGGCCGTTTCTGCTCGATGACGACCTCCAAATACAGACGCTCGACGACCGGCTGAAGATGTACGAGAAGTTCGCCTCGAAGTTTGAGGGAGGGATGGACTGGTTCCGCAAGGTGGCGGATCAGGTTCGGCTGGTCGAGGACACAGACGGCGATGGCAAGGCGGATCGCTCGACGGTCTTCGCGCCCGACTTCAACGGGACGCTGGACGGTCTCGCGGCGGGAGTCATGGCGACCGATGGCGACGTTTACTTCACCTGCATTCCCAATCTGTGGCGACTGCGCGACACCAACCACGATGGCGTGGCCGATGAGCGGACGATCATTCACACCGGCTTCGGCGTTAATGCGGGGTTCCTCGGTCACGACCTGCACGGTCTCTGCTGGGGACCGGATGGCAAGCTGTACTTCTCGGTCGGCGATCGCGGCTTTCACGTGACGACGAAAGAGGGCCATGTGCTACACGGACCGCGCACCGGAGCCGTCTTTCGATGTTATCCCGACGGCAGCGAACTCGAAGTCGTGATGCGAGGTTTGCGGAACCCGCAGGAAATCGCGTTCGATCAGTTCGGCAACCTCTTCGCCGCCGACAACAACTGCGACAAGGGAGACCACTCGCGCCTGGTCTACGTCCTCGAAGGAGCCGACGCCGGTTGGAACATGGCGTTTCAGTCGATTCCCGAGCCGTACCTCACCGGGCCGTGGCATGCGGAGAAGATGTGGCATTTGTGGGAGAGTCGAGAGCGGAGAGACGAGAGTCGAGAGCCAGTAAGGAGGGAAGGGAACGAGGCTGCTTCTGGCTCTCGACTCTTGTCTCTCGACCCTCAGACTCCTCAGTGGGTCTTGCCTCCCGTGGGCAAGCTCGGAGCCGGACCGTCGGGCTTCACGTACTTTCCGGGGACGGGACTGCCGGCTCGGTACGACAACCATTTCTTTCTGTGCAACTACACCGGCAACGGTGGGATTGAATCGTTCAGCGTCCAGCCGCGCGGGGCCGGGTTTGAGATTGTGGACGAGCACGACTTCCTCAAGCCCATTTCGGCGACGGACTGTGAGTTCGGTTACGACGGCAAGCTCTATGTCTCCGACTTCGTGAACCTGATCTGGAACGGCGGGAGTTCCGGCGGACGGATCTACACGTTGTTCGACACCCGGCACGTCCACGATCCCGTCGTGAAGCAGACCACCGAACTCTTCCGCAACGGCTTCAAGGGGCTCTCGTCCGAGAAGTTGACTGAACTTCTAAGCCATCCCGACATGAGAGTCCGCCAACGGGCGCAGTTCACTCTGGCGGCGAAAGGACTTGAAGCTGTTCCATTCCTGCAAACCACACTTGCAAAACCGGGGAATCGCTTGGCTAGGTTGCACGCACTGTGGGGGTTGGGGCAATTGGTCGCGATGCGACAGGTTCCGGGTGAACAGAAGGAAACGTGGGCTTGGGCTTCATCGAAAGTAGGACACCCGACGCGTCTAGCAATCTTGAAAACAATCGATTCTGTTATCGGCGATGATGACACTGAAGTCCGAGCCCAGGCGATCAAGCTGATTGGGGATCACGGTCGCGGTTGGTCCGTGCATTCGCTACGAAAGGCCCTTAAAGACGACAGTGAGCGAGTCCGCATGTTTGCGGCATTCAGCCTCGGAAAAATCAAGGACCCTTCGAGTGCTCCCGACATCGTCGAGATGCTCAAGGAAAACGACAATCGCGATCCGTGGTTAAGACACGCAGGTGTCACCGCACTGGCTCAGATGGCGGATCGGATTTCTTTGAACAGATTTCAAATTGACTCTTCCCCTACGGTTCGACTCGCAGTGTTGCTGGCTCGCCGACAGCAGTTGTCGATGTTCCTGACGAATCCGCGAATCTCTGCTGCACCGCTTGAGAGTGACCGCAGCGAGCCGAGCGAACGCGAGCGGCGCATCCGACAGGAATTTGCTTGGTTTCTAAACGACGGCAATGCGTGGGATGTCCTCACGGAAGCCGCCCGAGTGGTCCATGACATTGATTGGCAACATCAAAGCAATCCCGAATTTTTAAAAGACTCTCTTTTGAGTCTCTCACAGGCGCCTCTTGGAGGAAAGTTGGTTGGGGCTCCGGATGCCTTTCTTCGGCGAGTGATCAACGCCAGTTTTCGACTTGGCACGCGTCAGGGTGCGTCTCAGATCCAGCGGTTGGTGGTCAATCCCAGCATTCCAAAGGTCATGCGACGCGAGGCACTCGCAGCGTTGATCGATTGGGCCAATCCATCCCCGCGAGACCGGGTGACGGGATTCTGGAGGCCGCTGCCTCCGCGAGATCCAGCCGTCGTTGAATCAGTCAAGGCCCTCCTTGAGGAGCGATTGGTGAGCATGATGAACCATGCCGCCCCCGAACTGCAACCTGATCTTTTGAAGCTCATCGAGACGTACAAGTTGCTATCGGACGACAAAATCCTTGCTGGTTGGGTGACCGATCCTACGAAGATGTCAATGACGCGCGGGGCGGCCTTGCGTTTGTTGGCCATACGCAAGTCGTCGCAATTCGACGAGTTGCTGCCTGTGGCATTGAAGAGTGTGTCCGCCCCATTGCGTGCCGATGCGCGGGATGCCCTCGCGCTGATGCGGCCCGCCGACGCGGTCCCGCTGCTGGGCGAGACGCTCGCCAGCGAAGCGGCCTCGATTTCCGAACGGCAACGCGCGGTGACGACGCTCGCCACGCTGAAGACGGACGACGCGGATGCGATCCTCAAACGATGGACCGACAAACTCGCGGCCGATCAGGTTCCCGAGCCGCTGCAACTCGACGTGCTTGAAGCGGCGGCGGCCCGCGATCTGCCTGACCTCAAGGCGGTGGTCGATCAACTCCGCGCGAAACTCTCGTCGGGCGATCCACTCGCACGATACAAGAGCTCGCTTCACGGAGGCGATGCGGAACGAGGCCGTGAAGTGTTCGTGGGCCATCGCGTCGGCCAGTGCGTCCGCTGCCATAAGGTCGGTGAGACTCTCGCAGGAGGCAACGCGGGGCCGAACCTGCACGAAGTGGCCAAGCGCCACGATCGGGCGTCGCTGTTGCAATCGCTCGTCGACCCAAGTGCCAAGATCGCGAAGGGTTTTGAAACCGTGACGCTTGTTCTGGAGAACGGCCAAACATTCGGCGGCCTGATCCGCAAAGAAGATGGCAATGAAATCGTGCTCGAACAGCCCGACGGCAAACTCGTCACGCTCAAGCCCGCTGACGTCGAAGAACGAACCGCGCCGAAGTCGGCCATGCCCGAGATGAACCGCGCGTTGTCACCGCGCGAACTGCGCGACCTCGTCGAGTTCCTTTCGACGATGAAGGGTGACGATGGTTCGCTGAGCGAGGCCGAGCGGGAGTTGATCGACCTCACCAACAAGGAGCGTGAGAAATTGAAACTGCCGCCGTTGAAGGCCGATCCCGTGCTGATGAAACTCGCGCGCGAGCAGAACGCGCACATGGTGCGGCTCAATCAGTTGGGGCATGAGTTGGAGGGGGAGACGTTCTCCAAGCGGCTGAAGGAGAGTGGTTACATGGCGATGGCGGCGGGAGAGAACTGTGCCGAGGGAGCCGCTTCGCCGAAGGAAGCCGTGGCCGACTGGATGACCTCCGAATTCCACAAGTCCAACATCCTGAGCGACAAATACACGCACCTCGGTGTCGCTCAGGGGAAAAGTAAAGAGGGCAAGACGTACTCGACCCAGGTGTTCGCCAAGCCTTTCGAGACCCAGAAACCGATGATTTCTGACCCATGACGCCCCGCGTCTTGCCATCCAACTGTCCAGTTCGAGGCGGCGGCGAGGATAACAACAACGTAACCCGATGGCGGCTCGTGAGGTCTGTCTGCGGCATGAGCTTCGCGTCGTGAGCGATCACGTTTTCTCTCCGCATAGCATGCCGCTCGATGTAGCCGAATCCCGCGTAGCACGCGGGAGCGGGGGACCCAAACGAGAGAACTCGATTCCGAGTGACCTCATGGGGCGCAGGTTTCGATCCCCGCGGAGTACCCCGACTGCCTTTGGGCAGCCGGGGTGCTTGTGGGATCGAACCGGAGCACGTTCAAGCTCTAGCCCGTCAGCTAACCTCGCAGGCCGGTCGAGACGTGTGTTCTCGATCAGAGATTGAATGGGCATCCTCTTGAAGAAGGATTGAGCAACGCTCTCCTGATACGTGGCGTCTCTGCCGTGTGGGAGCAGGTTTTTTACCTGCTCGTCTTCTGCCCGTCTGGCGCGTGTCGCATTGCGTCACGTGCAGGGAGTGGGCACGTCGAGATGTCCTATCGCGCGCAGGCAGGTAAGAAACCTGCCCCCACGTTCCGATGAGGACGCCTCCGCAAATCGAGCGCGATCGCGCTCGAGGGAGGTTCGGGCTGTGAAATTTGTTCTGGTTCCGGCGGTGCAAAAGCTAACCGAGATTCTGTTCGGCGGCCTGACGCTGAACGAGGTCTCTTCCTGGCTGATGAATGCCAGCGTGTGGGCGTTGTTGGGGATCGGCACTCCGCTCGCGCTGTTCCTGCTCTGGCTGTGCGCCCGATACATCCCGCACAATCGCGTGGGCGTGGTCGAGAAGCTGTGGTCGGGCAGGGGCTCGCTGGGCGAGGGCCGCATCATCGCCCTCAACGGCGAGGCCGGTTATCAGGCGAAGCTGCTGCGCGGTGGTCTGCACTTCGGCTACTGGCGCTGGCAGTACCGCATCCACAAGACGCGGCTGGTGACGATCCCGCAGAGCGAGATCGGTTACGTGTACGCTCGCGACGGTGAGCCGCTCTCTCCGAGCCAGACGCTCGGTCGCGTCGTTCCCAGCAACAACGTGCAGGATGCGGCGGTGTTTCTCGATCCGGGCACAGAGCATCCGCGCGGACAGCGAGGTCGCCAGCGGGCGATCCTGCGCGAGGGTGTCTATGCCATCAATCCGGCGCTGTTCGTGATCATCACCAACAGCGACGTCTTCGCGTTGTTGCAGGTCCAGGAACCTCACGAGCGGAAGGCGGTCAGCCAGTGGCAGGAGGAGCTGCGCGGAGTGAACGGCTTCCAACCGATCGTGATCGGCCGGCACAGTGTGTCGAGCGAAGCAGCGTCAACGGACAGCGCGGCGAATGACGACAACGTCGGCATCGTGACGATTCACGACGGCCCGTCGCTGCCGACGGGCGAGTTAATCGCACCACCGGTGGGAGGTGATGCATTACACGGTCACGACCACAATAACTTCCAGGATCCCGAAGCGTTTCTTGCGGCGGGAGGCCGTCGCGGTCGGCAGTATCAAACGCTGACGGACGGCACGTACTTCATCAACCGCTGGTTTGCGTCGGTTGAAACGATTCCGAAGACGGTCGTCCCGATCGGTCATGTGGGCGTCGTCGTCAGTTACTACGGCCGTACGGGGCTGGACTTGTCGGGGACGGCGTTCCGTCACGGAGAGCAAGTCGCCGAGGGCGAGCGCGGTGTGTGGGAACGGCCGCTCGGACCGGGCAAGTACGCGTTCAACACGTATGCGGGGAACATTGTCCTCGTCCCGACGACGAACTTTGTGCTGCACTGGATCACGGGCCGAACGGAGACTCACCGCTACGACGAGAACCTGCGCTCGATCGACCTGGTGACGCGCGATGCCTACGAGCCTTCGCTGCCGTTGTCAGTGGTCGTTCACATCGACTACCAGCGCGCACCGAGTGTCATTCAGCGGTTCGGCGACGTGAAGAAGCTGATCACGCAGACGCTCGATCCGCTGCTGTCGGCCTACTTCCGGGACATCGCGCACAAACAGACGATGCTCGAATTGCTGCACGAACGCGACGTGATCCAGCGCGCGGCGCAGGCCGAACTGAAACGCCGCTTCCACGAGTTCGACATCGAATGCGTGGACGTGCTGATCGGCAAACCGGACGCCGCCGGAGACGACGGCAAGATCGAATCGCTGCTCGAACAGCTCCGCATGCGGCAGTTGTCGATCGAGCAGCTCGAAACGTACGAACGCCAGCGCGAGGCCAACGACAAGTTGAGAACGCTCAACGAGGCAAAGGCTCAGGCCGAGATGCAGACCTCGCTGACCAACGCCAAGCTCCAGGTGCAGATTGCCGAGAGCAAGGGTGACGCGGAAGTCGCGCTCGCCAAACGCCAGAACGATCGGGCCATCATGGTGACTCAAACCGAACTGACCAACACGCGGCTGAAGGTTCAAATGGCCGAGTGCGAGGGTGACGCCGAGGTTGCCCGCGCCGAACGTCATGCCAACCAGGTCCGCCTCTTGGCCGAAGCCGACAGCCAGAAGAGCCGCCTCGCCGGTCGAGGCGAAGCCCAACGCATCCTGCAAGAGGGCCTGGCCGAAGCGTCGGTGCTGCAGCGCAAGATCGCGTCGTATGGCGACCCGAGACTCTTCGCGCTCACCTTCGCCTCGCGCGAGCTGGCCCACGCCACACAGCCGCTCGTCCCCGAAAGACTGTTCACGATGGCGGGCAACTCGGACAAGGACAGCCTTGGTCCTCAAAGCGGCATGCTGGGCACACTCCTCAGCCTGCTCGTCGCCGAACGCGCGGGCTTCTCACCCACCGTGGGAGCCGATCAACCGGAACTGAAGGAGATGATCGACCAACTGACCCGAGACAGCCTCGACGCCCTGCGCGAACCCGCCCGCGCCGACAGTGACCGCGCAGCCAGCGCGTAATGCTGGATGTCGCATGCCACGACTGATTCGAGTGTGCCACTGGCAGGATTTCGATCCTGCCAGTGCTCTTCTGAGTTTGTTTCGTCACCTGTGCCACACGGCGAACGAGGCCGCGCCACTCTACCACGGGAACCGCACGCAACCCATTGGCGAGCAGCAACCGAACCGCGTGCGCTACGCGCCGCGCGGAGTGCCCCAGTGGTCGCGGTATTCGCGGCGGATCAGCTTGTTGGCGTCGTCATCGCCGACAAATTGTTCCTTCTGCGGATCGAACGTCAGCGAGCGACCGACGCGCGTGGCGATGTTGGCCAGGTGGGCCAGCGAGGTCGAGAGGTGGCCGGTCAGCGCGTCGGCGTTGGGCTTGGTGCCGCTGCGAATGCAGTCGCAGAAATTGCGCACGTGCGCCGCGTCGTCCTGCGGTTTCAGTTCCACGTCGAGCTTGACCTCCGCATTGCGGTCGCCGAGCACCGTCAGCTTGCCGCGACGGCTCAGGAACATCTGCCCCTTCGTGCCGTAGAACTCGGCTCCGCTGTCGGTGTTGTGCGGATAGTTCGTGGACCACAGCCGCTGCTCGTAGATCAGCAGTTTCTGGCTGCCCGGTTTGCCGTCGCCGGGGTACTCGAACGTCGCTTGCTGCGTATCGGGAAACTCGGTTTCGTCGTTGAAGTGGAACTTGCCACCGTTCGCCGAGATTTTCGTGGGATGCGTCTCGACGCCCAAACCCCAGCGCGTGTAGTCGATGTCATGCACGCCGTCGTTGCCCGCTTCGCCGACTCCGAAGTGATACCACATGGTCCACCGCTGGTGGACGCGATTCGTCCGGTACGGAATCATCATCGCCGGCCCAACCCACGAGTCGTAATCGAAGCCAGCAGGCGGCGGCGTGTCTTTGCCGGGTGGCAGCAGGCCGCGACGTTGGATGTTCCAGCACTTCGCAACGAGCACGTCGCCGATGATCCCCTCGCGCAGTCGCTTGACCGCTTCGATCATGGTGACAGTGCTGCGGCTTTGCGTGCCGTGTTGCACGAGCGTCTTGTTGCGAGCTGACGCCTCGACCAGCAACCGGCCCTCGCGAATGTTGTGCGAGATCGGTTTCTCGACATAGACGTGCTTGCCCGCGTCGCACGCCATGATCGCCGCCAGCGAGTGCCAATGATCGGGCGTCGCCACGATCACCGCATCGACCGACTTGTCATCGAGTACTCGCCGTAGGTCGGAAACCGCCTTGCCGGCCGCCACACCAAAACTCTTCGCCGCCAGCGCGAGCCGAGTCTCATCCACGTCGCAGACATAAGCGACTTCGACATTGGGCAGTTTTTTGAACTGCCCGGCATCACCCATCCCGCGTCCGCCGCACCCGATCAACGCGACCACCAGCTTGTCATTCGCCCCGCGAGCGGCTTGCGTCTGTGTGGCACCGAACACCGATGCGGCGGCAAGGCCCGCCGAAGAGAGTTTCACGAAATCGCGACGGTTCAAAGAGTCGGGCATGGCGAGGTCTCCGAGGTCAGTTGAGTGGCGGGTGAGAAACGTAAATCATGCGGGTTATTTCTTGATCGCTTCCACGTCGCGCTTGGCCGTCCAGAACAGGGCGTTGACCAGCAGACGGCGAAAGGCCGGTTCTTTGAACGTGTCTTGCGCCCCGAGCGACGTGTAGAAGATTCGGCCTCCTTTGTAGTCGCGAGTCCAAGCCAACGGCTCAGTCGGTTGGCCGGGGATCGTCCCTTCCAAGAGCACTTGAATGTCGGCGGCATGACCCGGGTTTTTGTAGAGCGCGTCGTTGGCCGTGGTCAGCTCGACACCGGCGAGGATCGGATGCGATGCGCTGGCGGGCTTGACGCTGATCTGAGTCACCGGGCCGACGGGATAATGGCTCTTGTAGTTTCCACCGAGCACGTCCTTGTCGAACTCCAGCCACGTTTGCACCGCATGGCTGGCCGTTCGGACCGCAACGACGGGCCGCCCCGAGGTGACGTACTTTTTGAATCGCTCCAGTTGCTCGCCCTTGAGCTGCATCCGCTTGATGAACACGAGCGCAACATCGCAGTCGTCAAGCTGCTCCAGGCCCGGCAAATCATCCACCGCTTTCCGCACGACGCGCGAGCAACGCACGTTGTAGTGACGTTCCAAAAACTCTTGGAACGGCGGCAACGACTCTTCGGACTTGTAAGTGTCGCATCCGGAAAGAATGCAGACCTTGAGCGGCTTCCCCACATCGTCGGCCAATGCCGCAGTGGTGCCGAGTCCCAACAGCGCCGCAATCATCCACATAAAAATGAGTCGCATCTCAAACTCCTGTTGTAAGGCGTGATGTCGTGAGCCATGCGTCTTGGCAGACTTCATCGTTCCGCCCCCCATCGCTCTGCGAGTGGCAGGATGATGGGGGCAGAACGATGCGAACCAAACCCAATCTCCTTGGCGTCGAAACCAAACTTAGTGAGAGCCGGGCAAGGAGCTCGTGTTGGCTGGTCAAATTAACTCGCGTACGACTTCGCGATCGTCGAGCAGGTGCATCGGCCGCTGGTTGTGGTCGGGGATCGTGATGGCCGGATCGATGCCGAGGTGGCGATACAGGTTGGCCAGGACGTTGCCGGGCGTGTAGAGGCGACCCTTGGCTCGGCCGCCGTGCGAGTCGGTTTCGCCGATGACCTGGCCGACTTTGAATCCGCCTCCCGCGAGGACCGCCGCACCCGCTTCGGGCCAGTGATCGCGACCGTCGCCGCGCGAGATGCGCGGAGCGCGGCCGAACTCGCCCCACAGGACCACGGCCACGTCCTTGTCCAAGCCACGCTCGTGCAGATCGGTGACGAGCGCGTGGAAGCCGCGATCAAGCTGCGGCAATTGATCGCGCATGTCGATGAAATTCTTCTCGTGCGTGTCCCAGTCGCCGACCTTGAGCGTCACGACCGAGATGCCCGCTTCGACCAGCCGCCGGGCGATCAAGAAATTTTCGCAGAACTTGCCGTACCGCGCGTGTGTCTCGGCCGACTCCTGCGACATGTCGAATGCATCCCGTGCTCGGGGTGATGTGACCATCTCCAGCGCCTGCTGCGTGAAGGCGTCGATCCCGGACATCGCCTCGTGATGCTGGACCTCGCGACCGAATGCGTCGAACTCGCGGAGCAACCGTCTCCGGTCGTTCAACCTGTCAAGCGACACACCTTTCACCAGGCTCAGGTTCTCCAGCCCCTCGGCCTTGGGCACGAACGGCCTGTGCGACGGGCCGAGGTAAACCGGGCCTTCGTTGTCGTAGAGGCCCGGTGGCTTGTACATCAGGCTGACGTACGGCGGCAGCCCGTCCGAGCGCGGCTGCAAGTGACTGACGATCCCACCGAACGCCGGCCGCTTCCCGCGATCCGGTGAACCGCTGAGGATGTAGTGTGGCGTGTGGTCGCCGAGATCATTCGACTTGATGCCGCGCACGATCGCCAGCTTGTCCATATCGCCCGCCAGCAGCGGCAGGTGCTCGCAGATTTGAATGCCGGACACGTTGGTTGGAATCGGCTGAAACTCACCGCGCACTTCGGCTGGAGCGTCCGGCTTCATATCAAAGCTGTCGATGTGCGACGGCCCGCCGCGCATCCAAATCATGATGACCGACTTGCTTCGCCCCGCGCCGTGAGCCGCCGTCGGAGCCGCACCGGCTCGCAGCCGCAAGACATCGGCCAACGTCAGTCCCGCCAACGACAGTCCACCGACTCGCAACACGTCGCGCCGCGATACCTTGTCTCGACATCTCCGCATCGGTCCGAAGAAATTCCACATGGTCAAGTCTCCAAAAAGGTGGGAAGGGTGCTCTCAAGGAGCGGTGGGATGGAAGCCCTTGCGTGTCACGTTGGCGACATGCTTTACGGCTCGTGTTGAATAGGTCAGTTCTTCGTCTGGGCCTTCAGCCAGGCGAAGAGTGTGTCGCCGATCTGGTGGTAACCCGAGGCGGCCGGATGGACACCGTTGGATTGGCGGGTGAGTTTGATGTCCGTCGCTGCGTTCGCGGGAACCGATTCCGTCGGGTAGTTGTGGACGCAGTCGAGGCCCGCGTGTGTGGGGACGAGATGGACTCGACGCGCGGCGGTCGGTTCGGGTGAGGGACTCGCGTATCGGTCGAGCATCCGTTCGACGAGGCGATGTTGGTTGCGGCGGTACTGCCAGCGCGTCTGACCGCTGGAGTAGTTGGAGCCGAACGCATCCTGGCTGGCGGCGGGAGGGACCGGGAGCAATAGGGCGATTCGCGTCGAGTGACTGGCGTCGTGGAGCATCGTCACCAGCAGATCGAGATGCTTCAGGATGTCGTTGATCCCCGGATCGATCGTCTCATCGTCGAACGAGAAGATGTCGTTCGGCCCGAGAAAGATCGACACCACATCGGGGAAGCGGCCTTCGTTGACGTCGCGACAGTACGCGGCGAAGTCCAGCTTGGGTGAGTCGGCCCCCGTCTTGTAGAGGAACGGGCTGCCTCGCTTGGCGTACTCGCCCGTTCGCGCCGTCTCGGTGAAGTGAGTCGCAAACCGCTTCGCCGTCCAGCCGCCGTAGCCCTCGTGACGCGTCGCGGGCGAGGCGGCCTGCGGGACATGCGACCCGATCAGCATCAGTTTCGGTCCGCCCGTCTTCTCGCATTGCTCGACGACCCGCTGCGGATAGACCGACGCATGCGTGAGGCTGTCGCCGATCATCAGCATCGTCAACGCCTGTCCCTCGCCCCGCCCGGCCGCGACGACATCGATCGTGCAGCGCGCGGAGGCAATGCGGCGATTGTTGTCGTCTCGCACGATGAGTTCGAGCGGATGCGAACCGACATCCGCCTCGGTCGGCACCCACGTCCAACGTTCCGCCTGCTGACGCCCCTTCGCACAAACCGCATCGAACAACACGCTGCCCGGCCGCGCGATGAGTACGACGTTGTCGAAGTAGAGATTGCACTCGACCCCGACCACCGCCGGGATCGATGTCGGCATAACCAGCCGCACCGGATTCGCGGCTCCGACAACTTCGAGTGCCTTCGTCCCGCGAACCGGTTCGTCCGCGATCGACAACCGACCCGCTAGGAACACCACAACCAAACCCAGCCACATCGCGATCCTACGTTGGTACATGGCATTGCCCTCCAAGTTCGCGTCCCATCGCAGAAATCACTTCGTTTCAGTCCGCTAGGACTCAGGCCATGACTTCCGAGATCTCCAACCCGCCCTGAGAAATCTCGACGGGGCGGTTGGTGTGGTCGGGGAGGCGGAGTTCCGGGTCGATGCCAAGCGTGCGATAGATGGTCGCGACGAGATCGGCCGGTCGGACGGGCTTGTCTTTCACGTAGGCGGCCTGCGAGTCGGACGAGCCGTAAACCGTGCCCCCCTTGATGCCGGCACCGGCGAGCAGCGAACCGTAGCAGTTGGTCCAGTGATCGCGGCCGGAGTTGCCGTTGATGCGCGGCGTGCGGCCCATTTCGCTGGTCACGACGATCAGTGTCTCATCGAGCAACCCACGGGTCTCCAAGTCAGACATCAAGGCCGACATGGTCTGATCGAAGCCGGGGAGCTTGTTCTGCTTCAGAATCTTGAAGTTCTGGTTGTGCGTGTCCCACGCGTCGTAGTCAACATTGACCGGTCCCCAGAACAAATCCCACGTCACGTTGACGAAGCGGACTCCCGCCTCGATCAGCCGCCGCGCGATCAGGGTCGAGTTGCCGAACAGCGTCTGGCCGTAGCGATCGACGGTCTTCGGGTCTTCCAGCGTCAGATCGAACGCCTTCCTCATTTTGGAGGACGTCAGGATGTCGAACGCCTGCTGCTGGTTTCGTTGGAATGAGGTGGCTGGCAGCATCACCTCGGCCCGCCGCCGCTCATCGTCGATCTGCTGGAGGAGCGATCGACGCGAGTTCAGCCGGTCGATGGTCATGCCGTCCTGAAGCGAGGTGCTCGGCAACAGCGGAGCGCCGCGCACGATCTGCGGGTTGCCAGGGGACGGCGCGAATGAGTCCTTGTCGTGGTACGGGTGACTCTCGGTCGTCAGGGCATCGTAGCGCTTGCCGAGAAACCCACCGTAAGGACCGGCTCGACGAAACGCCTGACCCCAGCCGAGCCAGACCGGCATGTAAACGTACTGCGGCAGTTCGGCCCGCTCGCCGCTGAGGTATTGCAGGACGGAGCCGATGCTGGGGGGATCGGTGTCTCGCGGATGCTGATCGGGGGGCGTGAGATCGTAGCCGGTGTAACACGGCAGGCAGTTGTGACAGCCCGCCTTGTGATTGATCGACCGGATGAACGCGAACCGATGCGCCCACTGCGCGAACTGCGGCAGATGCTCGCAGACTTCGATGCCGGGGACGGAAGTCGCGATCGGCTTGAACTCGCCCCGAACTTCGGCGGGAGCTTCCGGCTTGAGGTCATACATGTCCTGCGTCGCCGCGCCGCCGAGCAGGAACACAAAAATGACGTTTTTTGCTTTCGCCCCGTGTACAGTGCCAGCCTCTTCGGCCGCGAGCATCTGCGGCAGGCCAAAGCCTCCGAGCGCCGAGAGTGCTCCCGCCTTGAGCGTCTCGCGCCGCGTGATTCCGTCGCAACATCGCCTTGGGCTTCCAAGCATCGTCAGCATGGGAGAACCTCCGACCGGACAAGACTCCAACGAAACGCATCGGTTGCGGCTGATTGTAGTCGAGCACTGTGGGGCTGGCCAGCGGCGTCTGGCTAACGGAAGAAGACGAATGTGACGGCGATGAAGATCGGGATCAGGATGCCACACGAGTAGGCCATGTAGCCGAAGAAGCCGGGCATCTTCACGTTGTTCTCTTCGGCGATCGCCTTGACCATGAAGTTCGGTCCGTTGCCGATGTAGGTGTTGGCCCCCATGAACACCGATCCGCACGAGATTGCTGCCAGAATTTGCGCCGCGCCGGAATCCGCAGGCAGACGGAGGAACTCCGCGAGGTATCGTCCGTCCTCGGTGTTGACTCCGTGAATCCCGCAGGCCGTCACGGCAAACGTCAGATAGGTCGGCGCATTGTCGAGGAAACTCGACAGCACTCCCGACGCCCAGAAGAACTGCGCGGGGGACTCAATACCGAGGTTCTTGCCATGCACATTGAGCATCGCCAGGGCGGGAATCATCGTCACGAAGATGCCGGCAAACAGGACGGCAACTTCGATGATCGGTCCAAATCCAAAGGAGTTCTTCTCGCGAATCGCCTTTGTCGTGCGCCGGTAGCAAACCATAGTGATCACCACCATCAAAGCTTCCTGAACGCCCCAGGGCCACGGTTCGCCTCCGTTGCCGAGTCCCTGACCCGAGCAGTAGATCACCGCCACGATTCCGGCGAGGCCCCAAAAGTTGTGCAGTCCTTCTAATCCGAACGGCTCGGGGACATCGGGGTCTTCCAGTGCGGCGCGCTGTTCCGGTGTCGCGGACTCGGACCTTATCGCAATGGTGTCCCACAGAAAGAACACCACCAGCAGCACACCGTTCACAAACGCCCATTGGGGCCACAGTCGAAATGTCCAGCCGAACGGCACCCCCTTCAAGAATCCAAGAAACAATGGCGGATCGCCCAGCGGTGTCAGCAAGCCACCGCAGTTCGAGACGACAAAGATGAAGAACACGACGACATGCGCCACGCGTTTGCGATCCCGGTTCGCGCGCAGCAGCGGCCGAATCAGCAGCATGGACGCACCCGTTGTGCCAACGAAACTGGCGATGCAGGCACCCAAACCGAGGAACGCCGCGTTGAGCGCAGGCGAACCGTGCAGTGCGCCACGGACATACACTCCACCGCTGATGACGAACAACGAACCAAGCAGCAGCAGGAACGAGACGTACTCTTTCGCGACGTGCTCCAGTGCATGAGTTCCCACGTCCCCAAACGACAGCAGGTACGCGGTCACGGGAATTCCGAGCACTGCCGCGATGATCCCCTTGTTCGTGTTGTGCTCCCACCAATGAGGCTTGGCCAGCGGAAAAATTGCGATACAGAGCAACAGCAATGCAAACGGAGCGACTGCGGCCGGCGAAATCAATTCGCCCAGCTTGGGTCCGTGACCATGTGCGTTCTGCGCGTGAGTCGCGTCCGACGAAGTGGTCGCTGCAGCCAAGAGCGAGCCCGGCTCTTCAGCCGATGCAGCAGATTCGACGACCAACGAACAGACGCACCAAACGAAGAATGCCACTGCGGGCAGAAAACGATTCACGAACGGAGTTCCTTGAAGGAGGAATTGTCAGCAAGCAGCTGTCATTCAAACCGACACTGACCGAAGGACAGACACCTTTCCCGATGAACGGCAAAGAACATACCAACCCGGCTCGCGAACAAGCCGGGTTGGTGGGAATGATGTCTGCCGAAATCCACCAATTGAATCAATTCAATCGGTAGGCCGTCTCACCATGCTCGATCGAGTCAAGTCCATCGTCCTGTTCCGATTCCTTCACGGTGAACCCGATCGTCTTGTGGATGATCAGACCAATCACCAACGTGCAGACGAACGCGTAGAGACCCGTCACCACAACACCCTGGAGTTGCAGCATGAACTGATTGGCGGCGGGAGCCGGTCGAATGGCGAAGAAAGCGACCAGAATTGCTCCGAGCGCACCGCCCACACCATGGACGCCGACCACGTCGAGCGAATCGTCGTACTTGATGATCTGCTTGGCCTGCACTCCGAGGAAGCAAATGAACCCTCCGAGTAGTCCGATGATCAGCGCGCCGCACGGACTGACGTGTCCGGCACAGGGGGTGATCGCCACGAGTCCGGCCACAATGCCTGATGCGACACCCAACGCGGTCGGCTTCCCGACATGAACCCATTCCGCCACCATCCATGAACCTGCCGCCGCACTGCCTGCAATCGCGGTGGTGGCAAACGCGAGGACGGCTACCGCGCCCGACACCGGCAGGAAGTCCTTGCCGATGGCGATGGCCGAGCCGGCGTTGAATCCGAACCAGCCGACCATCAGCATTCCGGCTCCCATCAACGTCCAGCCGATGCTGTGCGGCAGGAACGGCCCCGTAGGGTAGCCCTTGCGAGTGGGCAGGATCAGGATCAAAGCCAGCGCGGAAACTCCGGCCAACACATGCACGACGGTTCCTCCCGCGAAATCAAACACTCCCGCCTGGAACAACCAGCCGTTCGTGTTCCAGACCCAGTGACAAACCGGGTCGTAGACGATGGTCGCCCACAGCACCACAAACAAGCACCATGCACTGAACTTCACCCGCTCGGCGATGGCTCCCACGATCAGGGCCGGTGTGATGATCGCGAACATCATCTGGAACATCGCGAACAACAATTCCGGCACTCCCGTCGAAGTGGTGCTCCCGGTGTCTCCAGAGGTTAGTGTTTTGCCATAGAAGGTCTTTTTGTCGTCTTCCGTCTTCTCGCTTGCGCCCCCAAACGAACTCATACCGACGAGCCCGGAATCCCAACCGAGATAGCTCAGCGGCGGCTTGTCCTTGCCCCCATCGGTGGTGATCGCTGACGTCGTGGAGAACGCGAGGTTGTAGCCGACGGCCACCCACTGAATAGCCACGATCGGAACGCAAACCATGACGCACATGAACATGTTGAGCACGTTCTTGGAGCGGCACATGCCACCATAGAACAGGGCCAAACCGGGCATCATGAAAAACACCAACGCAGCACTGGTCATCAGCCAGGCAATCGAACCGGTGTCATACATTCCAGCGAGATGTGGTGGTGCCGCCGCCGCTGCCACCGCCGCAGGTTCGGCAGGCTTCTCAGCCTCCTGTGCCCACAATGAATTCATTGGGCCGCCGCACAGCAGCAGCCACCCAGTCAACGACGCGAGCGCTCGCATTCGCCACATAGCTGTTGTCCCTTTCAAGAGGAAAGTAATACCAACCGGAAAAGATCCGATGTCACACCCAACTCAATGGAGGCGGATTCTGGCCGACACCTGCCCGAATCTCAATCGCACATGCAACGGTGGAGGCGTTTGGCAGATTTTGCTGGTGAAGGGCGACGGTGCGAATCCCCAAACCACAAGCAAGAGGAGCCAGCCCGATTTGTTCGTGAACCGGGCTGGCTCATTGAAATCAACAACCAACGATCAACCTTCGATCAGGCCTGCATGACGAAGTTGGGATAGGCTTCGTTGCCGTGCTCGCCGTGATCGAGACCATCGATTTCTTCTTCCTTCGAGACCCGCAGGCCCATGGTTGCCTTGAGGAGCGCCCAGACGATGAAGGATGCCAGCAGCACGTATACCGCACAGGCGATCACACCGGTCAACTGAACCATCAGTTGCTTGGTATCACCCGTGATGAACAAGCCGCCATTCCCCTTGAGGTTGTCGTTCAGCGTTCGTCCGTGCAACAGTTCCGGCACGGAGAACAAACCCACACAGAGGGTTCCGAACACACCATTGAGCAGGTGGACCGAGGTCGCACCAACCGGGTCGTCGATGCCGATGCGATCAAACATCATCACGCCGAACACAACTATCACACCGGCGATGCCACCAATGATGGCCGCCGAGGTCACACTGACGAACGCACAGGGGGCAGTGATCGCGACAAGGCCGGCCAGACAACCGTTGAGGGTCATGCCGAGATCGGGCTTGCCGAGGATCAACCAGGCGGTGATGGTTGCAGTCAGAGTCGCAATGGCCGCCGCCGTGTTGGTCGTCACACAGATGTCGGCGATGGCGGCGGGATCAACACCCATCGTGCTGCCGGGATTGAATCCGAACCAACCGAACCACAGCACGAAGCAACCAATCGTGGCCAGCGACATGTTGTGACCGGGAATTGCGGTCGGCTTCCCATCCGCAGTGTACTTTCCAATGCGGGGGCCGAGCATGATGATGCCCGCCAGTGCGGCCCAACCACCAATCGAGTGAACCTGTGTCGAGCCGGCGAAGTCGGCGAAGCCCATCTTCCACAGGAAGCCCGAACCCCAGATCCAGTGACCAACCACCGGGTAGATCACCATGCCCATCAGCAGGCTGAAGACGATGAACGTGTGATACTTGATTCGCTCGGCGACGGCTCCCGAAACGATCGTCGCGGCGGTTCCGCAGAACACCAGTTGGAAGAAAAATTTAGCCCACATAGGTACGCCAGTCCAACTCAATGCGGCGTAGTCGCCCTTGTAGTCGGCGAGGGTTGCCGGACTGTTGTCGGCACCACTGACGAACCACAAGCCCACCTTGCCGATGTAACCGCCATCGCTCGTCCCTTCCATGTCATTGCCGAACATCAGGCCCCAGCCCAGCATCCAGAACGCCAACGATGAGACAGCGAACACGACGAAGTTCTTTGAAAGGATGTTCACGCAGTTCTTGGCCCGGCACATGCCGGACTCGACCGCCGCGAAGCCCAGGTTCATGAAGAACACCATCATGGCGGTGATCAACACCCACACGGTGTCGAGCATGATCTTGAGGTCTGCTGTCGTCAGCGGCGCGGGAGCCGGAGCGGCGGCAGGTGCAGCAGCCTCGGCCGGAGCGGCGGCGGCGACCGCAGGTTCGGCAGGTTTGTCCGGCTCTTGCGCCAACACACTCAAGGGATTGCCGCACAGCAGCAGCCATCCTGTCAACGAAGCGAGCGCCCACATTCGCCACATAGCTGTCATTCCTTTCAGTTCGTACCCAGCGGATCAGTTCAGACCTTCCCTGCCGACACCACAACGCGGAAAACGCACCGACCCCGAACCGTGTCACATCCATTCGGTCGCCAAAGCGGGCGCACAGGTAAACTCAAAAAGCGTGCAAGCCGAAGCTCGTTGCCTGAACGAAACGCAAGAAGCGTGCCTTGTCGTCTGGCTCGCAGCAGTTCGGTTGAAAATCCTTGTTTTCAGCAGTTGTTCTGTCGTTTGGTCGACTCTTCGGGGAGCGCCTCATGCAGTCCTGCCCGTTCCGGAAGCATCACTGCCAGCGGAACGGGCCATTCATTCTCAGACCTCGCAGACAGGGGGGAGCGACTGGTAGACTTGGGCACGCGAACTTCTGCGACAAGCGACGAGCGACTTCACACCGAAAGGCATCATGCACAAGTACGTCATCATGGGCGCGCAGGGCTGCGGCAAAGGGACGCAGGCCAAGCGACTCAAGCAGGACTTCGATCTGGTTCACATCTCGGTCGGAGACATCTTTCGCTGGCACATCCAGTCGCACACGAAGCTCGGTGCGCGGATCAAGCGGCTGATCGCCGATGGTCAAATGATCGACGACGAGAACGTCGAGCAGATCGTTCGCGACCGGCTGGCTCTGCACGACTGGAACTTCGGCTTCATTCTCGACGGCTTCCCGCGGAACCGGTCGCAAGCCGAGTTCTTCCTCGAAAGCTATGACATTGATGCCGTGATCCACATCGACATCCCGGACGAAGTCGTGTTCGAGCGAGTCTTGGCGCGCAGGCTCTGCAGCCAGTGCGGTCTCGACTACAACCTGATCCATCACCGCCCGGCCGACGACAACATCTGCGACGTCTGCGGTGGCAGGTTGGTTTTGCGCAGCGACGACAACGAGGAGGGCCTGCGTCAGAGATTGCAGGACTATCGCACGAAGACGGAGCCGATCCTCGATCTTTTCCGTCGGAAGGAGTTGGTCATCCAAACCGATGGTCGCCTGCCTGTCGACGAGATTCAGGCCGACATCCGCCAACAGCTCGGACTGAAGCGGTAGACCCTGGGAATCTAAGTGGACCCGCAGAGGAAAGTAGGCAGTCGCTGAACTCGCAAGAGTTCCGATTTCTCGGAACTCGCTGAATTCTTGCGAATTCAGCGACAGGGTGATCACTGCCTCCTCGGACAACCCCACGCGGAACGTCGGCGCGGCGTTTGCAGCCGAAATCAACGTTTTATGCGTTCTTGCCGTTCGCTCCGTGTATCCGCATGGCGTGTTGCGCTCGCTTTGGGCGAGTGACTGTTGGGGTCCGGCCTCTTATATCGCGAGGGGTCTTGCAGATCTCAACGGTCTGCACATGATCGGAGAATGTTCATGAAGACATCGACAGAGCCGCATGTCGCTGGACAGGCACTTCCCAACGATCGCCCTGTGACTCGGCGGAAGTTTGAAGCCAACATCATTGTGGTGATGGTGTTGCTGGTGTTGGCCACGGTGCTGTATGTGGCCGAGATCCGACGAATTCTGACCATGTCGACAGAGGTCAAATCTCAAAGCCCGCCACCGACGAGCGAACTCGTTGCTCACTAAGCTTTAGACCGCCGCCCCGGTGAAGAGCGGCTCGATTACGTCGCCCCGGTTGAGTCGGACGGGGCGGTTGAGCCGATCGCGGACTTCGACTTCGGCGGGGATGCCGAGCAGGTGATAGACGGTCGCGCCGATGTCATTCGGTGAGTAGGCCCGCGTCACCGGATAGCCGCCCTCAGCGTCTGATCGACCGATGACCTGACCGGGTTGCACCCCGGCACCGGCGAACAATCCGAAGAAGCACGGACCCCAGTGGTCTCGACCGCGCGTGTTGTTGATCTTCGGTGTGCGACCGAATTCACCCAGCATCATCACCAGCGTTTCATCAAGCAGCCCGCGCGAGTCGAGATCGTCCAGCAGGGCCGAGACTCCCAGATCGAGCGGCGGCAGCAACCGGCCTTTCAACGTGTTGAAGATGTCGCTGTGGCTGTCCCAGTTCTGGACGCGCCCGATGTTCGCCTGGACGATCGGCACACCCGCCTCGACGAGCCGACGCGCGAGCAACAGCGACTGGCCGGTCTCGGTCCGGCCGTACCGGTCGCGGACGGCGTCCGGTTCACGATGCAGTTCAAACGCCTGAGCCAGCCGACTCGACGTGAGCATCGAGATCGCCAACTGCTGGTCCCGCTGCAATCGCACGGATTGAGCGACCTCACCCAGACGCGACTGCTGGCGGTTGAATTCCTCCAACAGCAACTGCCGTCGGCCGAGATGAGTGACATCAATCCCCGGCGCCAGCGTGAGTGCATCGACGCGGAAATCCGGCTTGTTCGGATCGCCCGTGATCTGCCACGGGTCATGGTTCGGGCCGAGAAACCCCGCGTGCTGACCGGGCCAGGTGAGTGGCCCCTCGCGCAGAAACGTCGGCAGATTGACGCCGCTGGGAATGCCGTCGTGGCGAGGTTTCAGGTACGCCAACGCCGACGAGTAACTCGGCCAGTCATCGCGAGACGCCACCTTGTCGAAGAACCCGCCCGGCTGCTTCTCACCCGTCAGGACGTGATGCGTCGACATCAGGTGGTTGTTGTCACCGTGCGAGAACGAGCGCACGACCGCGTACTTGGAAGCCCTCGCCGCCAGGTGCGGCAGGTGTTCGCAGACCGAGTATCCGGGGATCGAGGTCGCGATCGGCTGGAACTCGCCGCGAATCTCGGCCGGCGCGTCGGGCTTCATGTCGAACGTGTCGTGATGACTGGCCGCCCCCGTCAAGAACACGATGACGACCGACTTCGCCCCACTCTTCGTCGCGGGAGCAACCGACTCCGCCGCAGAGGCTCGCCGCCCCAACAGGCCCGGCAGACCCAGCCCCAGCAACCCGGAGTACCCCGCCTGAAGCAACTCGCGCCGGGACAGACCCGCACGGTGTTGATGAGGAATGTGTTGATGTGGAATCACGACAGCTTCTCTCTTCGAGTCCAAAACTCACACTCCCGCCGGGAAACGTCTTCCCTGCCGCTCGCCGAACCCGGCTCTTCTCTCCATCGGATCATACAGGACGGCGGCCTGAGCGAAACAGCCGAAGCAAGACGACCCGGTCACATTTGTGCGTGGGTCAGAAGAGTTAGGTGGGGAGTCATTTACGCGGGCAATCCAGCAGTCCATCGTTTGCGAGAGGTTCCCTGTCGACAGATGAGGCGCGAGCGATCATGATGCCGTTGGTTGTTCCCCTCTGAATCATGCTGGCCGTCCGGCCTTGGAACTCCTCCCATGAAACCGATCCCTTCCGAGTCACCTCGCGCCACGCAACCACCGGTCAACTCAGCGGCCTCGTCCCGCGAGGATCGTCCGCTCGAACGCTGGCTGGTGCGCGGCCTGCTGGTCCTGGGTGTGCTGGTGATCGCTGCCGGCGCGTGGCAGACGATCGGGCGTGAAGCATTCTTCGCAGCGCGGCGTTTGCCGGTCTTTCGTCGAATCGCCCCGCTGCCCGAGTCCGATGCGAGGGTGAGTCGCTCCGACGCGAACGAGTCATCCTCGCGCCCGGCTTCTTCGTCGCTGACCGGGTTGCCATCGACGTCGCGTTCGTTCGATGAACGACATCCGCGCGACGCGGATCGTGGACCGGTGGTCAACGCGATGGCTCGACCGGGTGAGCAGCCTGCCGGGCCGGCGGCGATCATCGAACAGCCGAATCTCAACGCGAACGGACTCGACGACAAGCGGCCCGCGCCCAACGAGGCCGCTTTGCCGGTCAAGCCCGTCGCCAACGGAGCCGGTGCGGTTCCGGCCGATCTGTTGCAGGCAGCCGCTCAGTTGGTGAGCCTCGGCTGGCAGGACTTCGATTACCCGGCGAAGTGGTTCGCGGCCGAAGCGTCGAAGCCTCGCATGCTCTACAACAGCCATCGCAACCGGCTGTTGAACGCGATCACTCACCCCCGACCGTCGGAGTTGTCGCTGGCCCAACTGCGGAAGGACTACACGGTCGCGTGTGAACAATTCGCCGATGACCCGCGCCTCGACTACGCCTTCGGACTCGCGCTGTGGCATCACGGCGAGCGATCCGAGGCGCTCGAATTCTTCCAAACGGCCGCCCGCCTCGAGCAGACACCATTCCTGCCGGCGGCTCTCGCCGTCGGTTGGGGTCGGCTGCTCAACGGTGAGGAGCGGCGAGGCCTCGATCAGTTGTCTCACGTGGCCAAACTGTTGAAGACGTCGTCAGGACCGTACCCGACGCAGACGCAGAAGGAACACGCCGCGCTGTGTCTCGGCCGGGCGTTCGGTTTCTTGAACGGTCCCGGCCGGACATCGGAATTGGCGGAGACCTCCGAGTTGACCGCCCGCAACGTTCGCGATCGGCTGCCCTCCGAATTACTGCCCGTGTTTGAAGAGGGCTTCAACCAGGTTGGCCAGCGGGAGTCGGACCTCCTGCAGTTCGCATCGCTTCCCGAGAACTCCCTCGCAACGGAACACCGTCAACAGAGCGAAGAGTTGCAGACGCGAATCGACACGCTGCAAGAGGAGATGCAACAGACTCGACAGGAGTTGACGCGAGACCACCTGTCGCACCTGTCCAAGGTGACCGGCTTCCTGTCCGATGCACTCAATGCTCGTGGCGAGTCTTCAACGTTGCAGCCGTTGATCAAGAAATTCAGGGATACGATCACTCAGCTCAATCAGCCCAAGCCGCATGCCGCCATTCGCTTGCCCTCGGGTGAGGTGGTGGCCGCCGACTCGGGCACTTCGCCCACGAATGGTCCGCCAGCGGCCGGCATCGGCGCGCCCGGGTCTGGTCCGTCGAGTGCCGGTTCGCCGCGAAGTGGAAGCTCGTCCGGACCAGGCTCCTCTTCCGGATCAGGTTCGTCCGGACCGGGCTCCAACGGATTCGGACCTCCTCAGGCTGGTTCTACTCCCGGAGCGACAACGAATCCCGATGGCCGAAGCCCGCGCCCGAATCCGAATGGGCAGGCCAACAACGGTCGCAGCCAGCAGATCATCATGATGCCCGAGACTGCGGTCGAACGCACGGCGCGAATGGCCAAGCTGGACCAGGCTCGCGGGGAATTGAAACGGATCCAAGATGATCTGGCCACGCTGCGCGAGCAGCACAAGGATTTGCTCGGCCAGCGCCGCCAGGCCGAATCCGAAAAGCTGGCCGAGACCAGGGAGACCCGCAAGCGGCAGGCCGATCGAATTCGCGAACAACGAGAATTGGAGAAGCGATTGCAGGACCTGAACACGGCATTGCGACAGACGCAGGGCCTGCGCAACTCGCTCGACACGATCGCGGCCTACATTCCGTGGACCATCGAAGTCGAAGGCGAGGCGCTGCGGCTGGCATTGACCCGGAAACGGGAGCAGTAGATGGCGTTGCAAAACTGTCGCTGCACTCGCCAGAGTGCGAGCGAATGCCGTGATAAACAGTGGCGAGGTTTCGATGATGTCGGTTGAGCATCGCATCCAATCTGAAAGCGATGCGTTTCCCAAGGCATTTGTCTGCGCGAAGTGGCTCGCTTACGTTGCAATCGCGATGACGCCACTGATGCCGGTCGTGACGGCATGGAAGCAGATGCATGACGAACTCGTCTTTTCGTTCGCGGCCTTGGCGTTTGTTCCGTTTATGGCAGGGATCGGCTATTGGGTATGTCGGCTGATCCGGTTGTTGGCCATTTCTCGGCGAGACGACGAAGGCCCGAACGACTTCTTCCCGTCGAACTGGCCGTTTCCGTTTTCTCTTGTCAACATCCAATACCGTTTCTTTCGTCGCCCGCATGTTCGTCAAGTGGTCGCTGCCATTGAATTGGCATTCATCAACTTCTTTGTCGTGCTGTGGTGCGGATTCTTGCTCTTCTGGGTTGTCGCTGGCCTCGTTCTGGTGTTACTTCACGCCTGACTTTCCCACCCCGCTGATTGACAACAGGTTTCCTTAGCCCATGCCCGCCTCCGACATCGTCATTCGTGGTGCTCGCGAACATAACCTGCGAGACGTTTCGGTCACGCTGCCTCGCAACAAATTGATCGTGATGACGGGGGTCAGCGGCTCGGGGAAGAGTTCCCTCGCGTTTGACACGCTGTACGCCGAGGGACAGCGGCGCTACGTCGAGTCGCTTTCCTCGTATGCCCGTCAGTTTTTGGGGCAGATGCCAAAGCCGGAGGTCGATTCGATCACGGGCCTCGCGCCGTCGATCTCGATCCAGCAGAAGTCGAGCGGTCGCAACCCGCGTTCGACCGTCGGCACGATCACCGAGATCTACGACTATCTGCGCGTCCTCTTCGCGCGCGTCGGCACGCCGAGTTGCCATCAATGCGGACGACCGATCACGGCTCAAACGCGGGAACACATTCTCGACAGCGTGCTCCGGTTGCCAGACGGCACAAAGTTCCAAGTCCTCGCGCCGCTGATCCAGCGCCAAAAGGGTGAGTACAAGGATCTGTTCGACGATCTCCTGAAGCGCGGCTTCCTGCGGGCGCGGGTTGACGGGAAGTTCGTCCAACTGACGGACAACCTTCAACTCGACAAGCAGATGAAGCACACGATCGACATCGTGATCGACCGCCTTGTCGCGGGCAAGACGCCCCGCGCGCGTGTGGCCGAGGCAATCGAGTCGGCACTGAATCTGGCGAAGGGGAAGCTGATTATTTCGCAGGAGGGACAAGCGACAGAGGAGAACAGCGCGGAACTCGGAGCGCGGAGTGCGGAGCCGAAGAAGGGGAAAAGCGAACGAAATGGTTCTTCAAGCTCCGCGCTCCGCGCTCCGAGTTCCGCGCAGCTCGACGACTCTCCGCCCCTCAACCTTCAAACTTCAACCATCGACCAACTCTACTCCTGCGACTACGCCTGCGTGGATTGCGGCATCAGTTATGAGGCACCGTCGCCGCAACTGTTCAGCTTCAACAGTCCGCAGGGGATGTGTCCCGACTGCAACGGGCTGGGCATTCGGTTCGATTTCATGATCGAGCGGCTGGTGCCCGACGAATCGCTGACGATCGCCAAGGGAGCCATCGCGATTCTGGGGAAACTCAGCTCGATCGGCAAATGGAGGAAGCACATCCTCAAGGGCGTCGGCCGCGCGATCGAGATCGACCTCGGTCTACCGGAGGACTCGTTCTTCAAGACGAAGTGGTCCGCGTTGCCCGACGCGGCGAAGCAACTCTTTTTGTATGGCCTCGGCCAGCGAAACATCACGTTCGCGTACCGACACGGCGGCGGGTTGTGGAAGCGCGGCGGAACGTATGCCGGGTTCATCCCCGAACTGCTCGACGAGTACCGCAAGACGCGCAACCCCATGCGCCGCGTGCAGCTCGAAAAGTACATGCGCGAGGCGGGCTGCTCGACCTGTCACGGCAGCCGGCTGAACAAGGAAGCGTGCAGTTACAGGATCACTTCAACGAGCGCGGAACTCGGAGCGCGGAGTGCGGAGCGAAAGACGAAAACTCGCGACAGCGGTTCTGCCCGTTCCGCGCTCCCCGTTCCGCGTTCCGCGCTCTCCCTCCCCCAAGTCTGCCAACTGAGCACACTCGCTGCGTGGGAGTTCTTCGGCGACCTCGAACTGTCCGAGACGGGGCAGTTCATTGCGACCGAAGTGTTGAAAGAGATTCGCGGCCGACTGGGGTTCCTGCTGCGGTGCGGGCTGGATTACCTGACGCTCGACCGGACCGCACCGACGCTTTCGGGGGGCGAGAGCCAGCGAATCAAACTGGCCGGGCAGATCGGCTGCGGTCTGGTGGGAGTCGTCTATATCCTCGATGAGCCTTCGATCGGCCTGCATCCGCGCGACAACCAGATGCTGCTCGACAGCCTCAAGGATCTGCGCGATCAGGGAAACACGGTCATCGTTGTCGAGCATGACGATGAGACGATGAAGGCGGCCGATCACATCGTTGACTTCGGACCGGGGCCGGGCGTGCGCGGCGGTGAGATCGTCGTCGAAGGCTCGGTCGCCGACGTGATGAAGTCGGAACGAAGCCTCACCGGCGCGTTCCTGTCCGGCCGCCGCACCATCGCGATTCCGCAGGAGCGTCGCGCGGGGAACGGCCACGCCATCGAGATTCACGGTGCGACGCATCACAACCTGCGCGACGTCTCCGCCAGCTTCCCGCTCGGCAAGTTCATCTGCGTGACGGGAGTCAGCGGCAGCGGCAAGAGTTCACTGGTGAATGACATCCTGTGGGAAGTCCTCAACCGCGACGTGAACAAGGGAACTGGCAACCCCGGCTCGCACACGAAGCTCACTGGGCTGGAGCACATCGACAAGGCGATCGACATCGACCAAAGCCCGATTGGCCGGACGCCCCGCTCGAATCCGGCAACCTACGTGAAGCTGGCCGATCTGATCCGTGACCTCTACACGCAGCTTCCCGAATCGAAGGTGCGCGGCTTCAAACCGGGACGCTTCTCGTTCAACGTGCCGGGTGGACGGTGCGAAGCGTGCGAAGGGAATGGCTCGAACAAGTTGGAGATGGATTTCCTCGCCGACATCTGGGTCACGTGCCCCGTCTGTCAGGGGAAGCGATTCAACAAGGAGACGCTCGAAGTCCGTTTCAAGGGGAAGAACATCACCGACGTGCTGGACATGGATGTGCAGCAGGCCCTCGATCATTTCGAGCACCATCCGAAACTGAAGCGGTCGATTCAGACGCTGCACGACGTGGGACTCGATTACCTCAAGCTGGGGCAGCCGTCGCCGACGCTCTCCGGCGGCGAGGCCCAGCGTGTGAAGCTCGCGAAGGAGTTGAGCAAGCGTTCGACCGGCAAGACGGTTTACATCCTCGACGAGCCGACCACCGGACTGCACTTCGTCGACATCGAGCATCTGCTGCGAGTCCTCCACGGATTTGTGGACGCGGGCAACACGGTGATCGTCGTCGAACACAACCTCGACGTGATCAAGACGGCCGACTGGGTGATCGACCTCGGCCCGGAAGGAGGAGCGGGCGGCGGACGCATCCTTGCAGCGGGGACTCCCGAAGAGATCGTGCAGTGCGGGGAGTCGTACACGGGACGGGCGCTGAGGAAGGTTGATGGTCTAGGGTTGAAGGTTGATGGTAAGAAGACGAAGAAGAGCCGTGGACAGACCGCTTCTCTGACCCTCAACCCTCAACCTTCAACCCTCAACCCGCCCCGATGGCAAACCTCTCTCGCCCTCAAAAACTCCATTGACGGAGCCGACACGTCGATCGTGGTGCGGGGCGCGTCGCAGCACAACTTGCAGCATCTCGATCTGAAAATCCCGCGCGACATGATGAGCGTCTTCTGCGGGCCGAGCGGTTCGGGGAAGAGTTCACTCGCGATGGACACGCTCTACGCCGAGGGGCAGCGTCGCTACGTCGAGTCCCTCTCGTCGTATGCCCGCCAGTTTTTGGGACAGATGCCCAAGCCCAAGGTCGAGCACATCCACGGCCTGCAACCGTCGATCGCCATTGAACAGAAGACGGTCGGCAACACGCCCCGCTCCACGGTGGGAACCGTCACGGAGATCTACGACTACCTGCGCATCCTGTTCGCCCGGTTGGGGACTCAGCACTGCCCCGACTGCGGCGTGCCCGTGCAGTCGCAGACGACGGACGATGTGGTGGACAAGCTGATGGGAGGAGTCGAGAGTGGAGAGACGAGAGACGAGAACCAGAAGAGGGCAAATGCCGGATCGTCTCGTCTGGCTCTTGACTCTCGTCTCTCCACTCTCGACTCCCCCACCCGCCTGCTGATCCTCGCGCCGCAAGAGGTCACCGTCGGCCAGCAGTATGAAAAGCTGTGGGAACGTCTGCGCGAACAGGGCTACCGCCGAGTCCGCATCAACGGCGTGACGCACACTCTGGACGAAGTCCCCGAGATCGACCGCAAGCGGAAGCACACGGTGGAGATCGTGGTGGATCGGGTGACAGTGGGAAGCGCGGAACGCGGAGCGGGGAGTGCGGAACGGAAGACAACAGGCGGTGCGGGGGCATCCACGACTTCAGCGGACATTGAGAACTCAGTACTCCGTACTCAGTACTCGGCCTCCCCTAGCTCCGCGCTCCGCGCTCCAAGTTCCGCGCTCCGATCGCGCCTCGCCGAGTCCGTCGAACTGGCTTTCGATCTGGGCAAGGGCGTGATCCGAGTCGCCGTCGTGGATGACGAGCGCGACGAGAAGAAGTGGAAGGTCCAGCCGTTCAGTTTGTTCCGTTCGTGCGAACAGTGTGGCCGCAGTTTTGAAGAACTGTCTCCCCACAACTTCTCGTTCAACAGCCCGCTCGGCTGGTGTGAGACCTGCGAAGGGATCGGCACTCAGCAGGGAACGAACCTCGGGGCGTTGATCTCGGACCAGACGCGAACACTCGAACAAGGGGCGGTCACCGCGTGGCCCGATCCGGCCCAGTCGCCTCTGTTCCGCCGAATGCTCGAAGCGATGGCCAAAGAGTGCGACATCCCGCTCGACGTCCCGTTTTCGCAATTGGAGCCGAGCCAGCAGCGGGCGGTGTTGTTCGGGACGGGGGATGTGTGGATTGCGTTGGAGTCGAGAGACGAGAGTGGAAAGGCGAGAGCCAGAACGAAGAGCAAGACAACCGCGAGTGCTTCCTCTTCTCTGGCTCTCGACTCTCGACCCTCAACTCTCCGCTTTCAGTACAAGGGCCTCTACCCCGCGATCGAGCAGGCGGCGAGTCTTTCGTACGACTACCGCATGAAGCTGTACGGCCTGATCGGCGACTGCCCTTGTTCGACGTGCAGCGGCAGTCGGTTGAGGGACGATGCCAGCGCCGTGAGGCTGGGCGGCAAGTCGGTCCAACAACTTTGCGACCTGCCGCTGCGCGAGTGCCTGTCGTTTTTGAAGAGCCTCACGCTGACGGCGTCGCAGCAAAAGATCGCGGGCGACCTGCTGGGAGAGGCGACCGGGCGGTTGTCGTTTCTGGTCGATGTCGGACTGCACTACCTGACGCTCGCACGCACGTTGCCGACGTTGTCGGGAGGCGAGACGCAGCGCATCCGCCTCGCCGGTCAGATCGGCCGCGCGCTGACCGGCGTACTCTACGTGCTGGACGAACCGACCATCGGCCTGCATCCGAGCGACAACGGCAGGCTGCTGAACGCCCTCACCAAACTGCGAGACCTCGGCAACACGATCGTGATGGTCGAGCATGACCGCGAGGTCTTGCAGGCCGCCGACCGTCTCTACGATTTCGGCCCCGGAGCCGGCCGCTTCGGCGGCACGATCACCGCGCAGGGCACTCCGCGCGAGATGTCGAAGAGCGAGCTGTCGCTGACGGGAAAGTACCTGTCGGGCCGCGAGGAGATTGTGATTCCGGCGACGCGGAGGGTTGAGGGTCGAGGGTTGCGGGTTGATGGTGAAGAGAAGCCAAATCGAAAGAAGCCGCCCTCCTCCTCTGACCATCAACCCTCAACCGTCAACAATCAACCCCCTCAGTGGCTCGAACTGCTCGGTGCGCGGCAGCACAACCTGCGGAATGTCGATCTGCGGATTCCACTCGGAACGTTCACGGCGGTGACGGGCGTGAGTGGCAGCGGGAAGAGTTCGCTCATCGAGGACACGCTGGCGCGCGCGGTGGCGAGGAAGCTGCATCGGGCCTCCACGCAGCCGGGGCCGTATGACGAACTCAACGGTCTGCAATACCTGAGCAAGCTGATCGTGGTCGATCAGCAACCGCTGGGTACCACGCCCGCCTCGAACCCCGCGACCTACACCGGCGTGTTCGAGCACATTCGCGAACTCTTCTCGAAGTTGCCGGAAGCCAAGGTGCGCGGGTACAGCGCGACGCGGTTCAGCTTCAACCGCACCGGAGGCCGCTGCGAGGCGTGCGAGGGCAACGGCCAGAAGCTGATCGAGATGCACTTCCTGCCCGACGTGTGGGTTGAGTGCGATGTCTGTCGCGGCCAGCGTTACAACGCCGAGACGCTGGCGGTGCAGTATCGCGGGAAGAGCATTGCCGACGTGCTGGCCATGTCGATCGGTCAGGCCCTCGAACTGTTCGACAACATTCCGAAGATCCGCGGCCCGCTGAGTGTGCTCGCCGCGATCGGACTCGATTACCTGACGCTCGGCCAGCCCGCGCCCACGCTCTCGGGGGGTGAGGCACAGCGCGTCAAACTGGCCGCCGAACTCGCGCGGCCCTCAATGGGGAAGACGCTGTATTTGCTCGACGAACCGACCACCGGACTCCATTTCGACGACATCCGCAAGCTGCTGAAGATCCTCAACAGCCTGGTGGACGCGGGCAACACGGTCGTCGTCATCGAACACAACCTCGACGTGATCAAGACCGCCGACTGGATCATCGACCTCGGCCCGCAAGCGGGAAGCGAGGGAGGCTGGATCGTGGCGGAGGGGACGCCGGAGGAAGTGTCCCAACAAAGCGCGGAGCGTGGAGCGCGGAGTGCGGAGCGAAAGACCAGCGCGTCAAATTCGGAAGCATCTCCTTCTTCCCGCTCCGCGCTCCGCGCTCTGAGTTCCGCGCTTCTTCACCGTTCTCTCACCGGCGAAATCCTCGCCCGCGTATTGGCCGCGGGGCGGCACGGTGAGCGTGAGTCGTTTGATGCCGATGCGGCGCGGAAGAAAAAAGCGGGGGATCTCGATCCGAGCAAGATCGGGGCCGAGGCGCGGATGCCGTGGGAGGTCGATGGCCGCAAGTGGCACACGGTCGATGGGCTGGCGAACAACGGCAAACCGCGACGCTGGAGTGGTGCGATGCTGGCCCGCATCATCGACCAGATCGAAGAATCAGACGACTTCGCACCGACGAACTGGGCCGACCGCAGCACCATCGAAGTGACGGGCAAGGTAAAAACCGGGGGCTGGTTCCTGCACGCCTACACCGGCGATGAGTGGCTGCTGTCGCTGAAATTCCGCGTCGGCAAGAAGGCGTTCGATGAGGTGGCGCTGGCGGGCGAACTCGGCTTGAAGGACGTGAACGATCTCGACGAGATTCCCGTCTACAACCGACAGCCGCGCGTCCGCATCCGTCCCGCGGCGAATGGCCCCTTCGAGGACGTGACGGTTGTGCTCCTCAAGCCGTCCGACATGGAGACGCCTGCCTTCGCGACGTTTTTCGTGAAGGCCCGGCAGTCGTTTCTCGAAGCGACGAATCCGAAGGCTCTCGATCTGGAAGATCTCACGCCGTGGAAGAAGCTCGGCCGCAAGTGGCATCTGATGCGGAAGGGTTTTCTCGCGGGCAAGATCGAATGGGACGCGGCCGTGTTGGAGGAACTGGCTTCCCTGCTGGACGAACTCCTGCCCGATGCCAAAGTCGATTGGACGCAGAAGGTCGTCGTGAACTACTCGCGCAACAAGCAGCCGGTCGCGAACATCGTCACCAAACGACCGGCCGGCGTTGACTTCAGCCTCTACGTCCCGAGCGGCTCCGTCCAACTCGGCCAAGTCGCCAGCTTCGGCATCTCCCAGGAAGTCGCCCCGTTCAAAAACGGCCTCGATGCCGTGCAGCTTCGCTTTAAGAAGGTCGAGCAGGTGAAAGCGGCGGAGCTGAAGAAGTTTCTCAGCGAACGTTTCGCGCAAAACGGAGAGCAATCACGATGAGCGAACAACCTCGCGAACCGCAGGAACAGAGGCCGCCGATTAACCTCGTGCGGTGGCTCGTGCGAACCGTCGTCATCACGACCTGTGTTCTGCTGTTGATCGGCGGTGTGTGCTTGATGAGCCGGTACATGGCGAACCGACGATTGATGACGCTTGCCAAGCCGACCAACCCAAGTGACGGTGATGTCTCATTCGGCTGGGACGGGCCGCAATTCGATTGGTTGGATCGCCGAATTGGTTCAGAGCACTCCTTTGCGCTGCTGTGCCAACCGTCGAGTCTGATCATTCAAGGACGCAACACGCACTTCACCGATGCAAGCATTCTCAGCATGCTGCGCGAAAGTTCGGGGATGAAGCAGATTTGGATTCACGGACATGATCTTCCAAGCGGTGCTCTGGAAGCAATCGCCACGCGGCATCCAATCGAAGTGCTGGACATTCGTCTCAATGAGATCAGTCAGAACGATGCGAAATGGCTTTCTCGTATGGCACAACTGAAGCAACTCAACATCAACCAACTTGACCGTGAGTCGCGAGCGAACGACTGGTCGTGGCTGAAGTCTCTGCCGAAGCTGGAATCACTGGGAACGACGATCAATGGCGCGGTTGATCGCGACGTGATCGCTCTCTCGGAGTGTCCGTCGTTGAAAACTCTGACTCTGTTGGGCGAGTCATTTACCGACGATGCACTATGCCGACTCGGCGATCTTCCGCAATTGGAGTATCTCACCCTGGTAGGGCCGCAGATCCACCTGCGGTTTCCGAACGGCGGAATGCTCCCCGCAAGTCTTCGCGGTCTGGAACTCGAAAAAATCGCCATCGCCGACGATTCGTTGGCGGCCATCGCCGATTTGCCGCAATTGAATCGCGTTTCGATCAGTGGCGGGACTGTCACCGATGCCGGACTGGAAATCTTGGCTCGTCTTCCGGCGATCGAAGAATTGAGGCTGGATGGACTCAAACAAATCACTGACGACGGGCTGAAGGCCCTCCGTTCCAACAAGTCACTGCGTCTGATTACCGTTCACAATTGTGGCACCACTTCGCAGGCTCTGATTCACCTGGTGTCGATTCCGAATTGGGTGGACATCGGGTTCGAGAGGGTCCATTTCATTCGCGAGTCCGGTGCAGCGGTCCCCGCCCTCACGCCTGAAACAGTCGATGATTTCATTTTCCAGAGTCGGGTGATGCAGGAAGCGCGGGACAGTGCCCGCCGCGAAATCCTTCCGTGAAGCGTCCATTCTGCAGGTAACAGATCGCGCCTCTCATCGACCTGTCGGCTACTTTTTCTCCAGCTTGGCGGCCTGCTCTTTGGCCGTGGCCAGTTCGCCCTTGGTGTCCTTGATGTAGCCTTCAATCTTGGTGGTCTTGATCGCGGCTTCGAGGTGTTCGACGGCGAGGGCCGGTTCGCCCGTTTCCAGGAAGACCTGGCCAAGGGCTCGATGCCAGAAGTGCAGGAGCAGGTCGCCGCGCTTTTCCGGACCGGCTTCGGCCGAGGCTTTGGCGGCAATGAGGGCACGGTTCTTGTCCTTGGCCTTGATCCAGGCTTGAGCCGCATCCTTCCAATGCCACGCGGCGAGATTCTTGTCGAGCGGTGCGATCTTCTCGTAGAGTTCGGCCCCCTCCTTGAACTTGCTCTGCTTGACGTACTGCTGTGCCAGCTTGGCCGAGGCGGGAACGTCGAGAGCCTCACCGGACTTGGCGGTGAGTTTGGCGAGGCGTTCGAGCAGTTCGGTGCTGCGCTTCGGATCGCTCTTGAGCTCCGCGTAAAGTTCGCTCAGGACAAACAGCGCCGTCACGCTCTTGGGATCCTTCTTCAGCACGGCCTCGTACCGCTCGGCCAGATCGTTGGTCTTGCCGCGCTGGTGGACGAACGACAACAGGCTGGTTCTGGTCAGTGATCGCTCGGCGGGTTGCTCGGACTTGGTGATGATGAAGTCGGCCGCTTCGGTGAACTTGTCGATCTCGGGGAGCTGCCGGTACGCGCCCATCAGTGCTCGATAAACCCTGATCTTGGATTTGTCGTCGGGAGCCATCTTCAAGGCGTACTCGAAGGGATCCTGACTCGCGGCCAGGTTGCCGGAATTGTAGAAGGTCGCGCCGATGTTGAACGCTTCATCGCCACTGGTGTATTTGGAGGCGGTGGCCTTCTCGGTGGTCGGCTTCGCAGCCGGAGCATCCGCCGGTGCCGCAGGCGTCTTCGCCTGTTCCTTGGCGAGGGCTGATTTGGGATCGACCTGTTCCGGTGTCTTAGTGGTGACGAGGTCACCCTTGCGCAGGCTCATCCCCTTCGTTGTGGCGGTGATGGTCGTCACCGAACGATTCTTCTCAACATCCTGAACCTTGACCTGACCGACCACCTTGCCGGCTCGGGTCACAGTCAGGAGTTGATCCGGCATCAGTCCGTCTTTCTCGCCGAGCGTCGTCTGCACCGTCTTGCCGATGACATCGGTTACCTTGCCTTCGACGGGTGCGGTATCGGCATTCAGAGCGAGAAGCTCGGGTGGAGGAGCTTGGAGTTCACTCAGGGGGACAGCCTGTTGAGCCGCCAGATTCGGCTTGATTCCGTCTGCGTTGCCTCGCAGATTGGCCGCTCCGATTGCGAAGGCAAACCCGCCGAGGGCCAGCATCGGAACGAGAACCGCTGTCACCAGCACAGTCTTCGTGGTCATTGACATCATCGCCAGTTCCTTTCCTGCCAACGCGGCGACGTGGAGTGAAACCGCTCCCGCCGGTGGCTGTTCTGAAGTGAAAGCAAATCCCGCCTGAACCGTCGCGTGGACGAGTCCCTTCAATTCCGATGCACGGGCCACATGCTGCGACGCCTGGATCGCAGCCATTGCCGCCCCGACCTCGATTCCACGTCGCAACAACCGCCCGCGCAGTTCCTTCCGTCCCCGTTTGAGCAGTCCATCGACCGCTCCCGTCGTCAGACCGAGTTCATCAGCCACCTGCTGTTGCGTCTGGCCCGACAGGTAATGCAGCACGATCGGCTGACGGTACTTCTCGGGCAGAGCGTTCAGTTCTTCATCGATCAACTGCCGGTCGTGCGACTCCGCCAGACTGCCGAGACCATCCGGCCCGATGAGCGGCGGCGGCTCGGTCAGACCGGTCTCGCGGCGACGCACCTTCCGCCGCGCGACCAGCATCGACAACCGATACGCCACACCATACAGCCAGTTCGTCAGCGATGCCCGCTTGCGAATCAACTTCGCATCGCGAGCCAACACCAAAAACGTGGCCTGAAACACGTCCTCGGCATCGTGAGCGTTCCGCAACACCCGCCGACCGACTCCCAACACAAGACCACAGTGACGGCGCACCAACTCCGCAAACGCGGCCTCATTCCGATGAGCGGCAAACAACGAAAGCAACTCGGCGTCGGCCTGGTCGGCCGATCCGCGATTCGTCTCAGTCTGATGCGTCTGCATGTTCATCCTCGTACCAGTATAGTTGCCGCCGACTCGGCACACCGGGCGCGGAAACTTCCGAAAATTGCAGAGGGGCTGAAAACTCTGAACGGTGCGTTTGGCCGAGCGTTTCAATGACCTTGCAAATTGGCGGCGGTCGTCACAGCACCTTGATGATGACGGCCGTGACGTCGTCTATTTGGGGCGCACCGTTGGCGAAGCGACGGACATCCAGGCAGAGATGGTTCAGAATTTCTTTGGCCGGGTGGTGACGATGCTCGCGCACGCTCTGCATCGTCCGATTCCAGCCGAACAGTTCGGTCTCACTTCGATCGTTCGATACCGAAATCTGCTCCATGATGCCGTCGGTGGCGAGGACGACCAGGTCGCCGGAATGAAGCGGGATTTCGGCGGAGGTCGCAAACGGGCTTTCGTCGGAGAGGCCGAGGACCGTGCCCGTGCTGTCCAGCCGCGAAACCACATCCGACTGGAACAGGATATTGGCCTGATGCCCCGCCGACGTGTAGACCATCGACCGGCGCTGCGGATCGAGCCGCACGGCGAACAGCGTCACGAACATCCCCTCGGGGAGATCGTTGGAGAGGACGCGGTTCAATCGTGACAACACGACACCGATGTTTGTCTCGTAATGGAGGATCGTCCGGAGGGACGCCCGTGTCTCGACCATTTCAAGGGCGGGACCGAGTCCATGTCCGCTGACATCGCCCACCACGATGACCAGCGCTCCGTCGGTCGTCGTGATGAAGTCGTAGTAGTCGCCGCTGGTCAGGCTGGCGGGATGCGTGATCCCCGAGATTTCAAAGTTTGCCACCACGGGATCGGTCTTCGGGTAGAGAGCCTGCTGAACCGTGCGTGCCGCCAGCATCTCCTGCTCGGATCTCAGACGCTGAATCCGATCGGAGACGTCTCGAAAAGTGATGACCGCGCCGATCGCGTGGTCTCCGTCCACAATCGGGCTGGCGACGTACTCGACCGGAACGTGAGCACCGTTCTTCTGCCGGAAAACGGCGTCGGTAACCGCCCGCGCGACGCCGCCGTTGAGCACCGCTTCGACCGGACATTCCCGGGTGCTTCTGCGACGCTCGACAACGAAATCCTGGCGGCATTTGCCTTGCAGCTCGCTGGCTTTGTAACCCAGCATCCGTTCGGCGGCCGGATTGAGGAACACGACCCTGCCGTCCGCATCCAGTCCGCAGACGCCGTCACCGACGGATGACAGGATGAGTTCGTAGCGCCGGCGCAGCGATTCGATCTCGCTGCGGGATCGCAGCCGGTCCGTGATGTCGGTCGAGATTCCGGCAACGGCAAACACGCGCCCTTCCTGATCGCGCAGGGCGAACTTCACGGAGAGATAGTTGTGTGGTCCGTCGAGATGCGGTGCGATCTCTTCGCATTCGATGGACTCGCCCGTTTTCGCGACGAAGACGTCATTCTTGCGAAAGACATCCGACAGATCGCGCGGAAAGATGTCGTAGTCGGACTGGCCGACAATTGCCTTGCGGGAGACGCCGAACCGTTTCTCGAACTGCCGGTTGATGAGCAGATACCGGTAATCGAGATCCTTGACGTAGATCACCGCCGGAGTGTTGTCCACGATCCCTTGAACGAGACCATCCAGCATTCGGTCGGGAAGGCCCGTGGAGTTCTTGTGGAACATGATCCCGCCGTTGTCTGGGACACGTCCGTGCGTCGATTTGAATCGAACTCCGTTTGACGGGGGCGAGTATACCGGCGCGAGACGACGTTTCAATCGGCAATTGGGCTGCGTGCGGCACCGCCACTTTCGCGGGGACTGCGAAATGACGCAGACACAATCTCTGCCGTTCGTGTGAAAACATTCAGCAAGGCGGCAGTCCCTTCGACAGAATCTCGACCAGGACCGGGCGCGATTTTTCGTGGTGAGCCGGTTCTCGCAAGGCGTCTCATCGTGGTTGCGATTCAGGGGCTGTCCCACGAGAGCCGGCGGTTGAAGCGCTTCGGCCGCCGCCGAATTGTGATGACTCATCGGGGATTCGCTTGCGTCCGGTGAGAAGGCTCATCACGATGTCGCCCGCTTGAAACTGTGAACCACTCCTTTCTGACGCGACTTCTTGCGAGGTTCCCCATGTCGGCATCACGGCGCGAGTTTTTGGAGGCGTTTTCGTTGGGTTCGGCCACCGCGATGGCGGCCGGTGTGCTGGGTTGCGGCCAGCCACCCGCCGGGCCGGCGGGAGGCGGAGGGCTGACCGGCACACACACCGATCCCGCGCTGCGGCCACTCAGGGCGGCGTTCTCGAATGCCGGGCTGCAAAGTACCTGGTGCGAACTCGGCAAGCAGACCGCCGAGCTGTGGGGACGACTGCTCAACATCGACATCACCTGGTTCGATGGCGAGTTCGACCCCGAGAAACAGCGCAACAAGATCGACGCCATCGTCGATCGCGACTGGGACTTCTGCTGCTTTCAGGCCGTGCAGATCGACTCGCTGGCCGAACCGACTCGCCGGCTGAAGGAGCGCGGCATCCCGGTGATCTCGATGGACACGCTGCTCGTCGAGATGGACAAAATGCGAGACACCGGCGTTTGGACCGAGGTCACTCCCGATCACGTCAACATGGCCGAGATGTGCGTCGGTCATCTGATGGAGAAGCTCGGAGGCAAGGGAAAGGTGATTCACATCGGCGGCCTGGACGGGCACAGCGGCGCGCAGGGCCGACGACAGGGATTCGAGAACATCGTCAAGCAGCATCCCGAGATCGAGGTCGTCGGCGGTGGAGTCCGCTGGTGCGACTGGAAAAAGGAAAAGGCACGCAACACGTTCGAGTCACTGCTTCAGCAAGAAACCACACCCATCGCGGGAGCCTTCTTCCACAGCGACGACATGGCACTGGCTTCGGTCCCCGCCTTGAAGGGAACGATCCACGAGAAGATGCTCGTCGTGGCCGTCGATGGTCAGAAGGAGGGCCTCGACGCGGTCAAGAACGGCGTGCTGGCGGCGACCTCGGTGAACCCCGTCTGCCGCATCCATCGCACCGCGCTGTTCCTCGGCCAGTTCTTCGCCAGGAACAAGGAGTCTGTCGGGCAGGCTCCGCTGGAAATCATCACACCGGGACCGCTCGTCACCGCCGACAACCCGCGCGTGCTGGAGGCGATGTACTACCTGGCCGATCCCGCGCACTGCATCGTGTAACCCCCGTTCGGCGCGGGTCTCCTGACCCCGCCGAAACGCCCGACCGCAGGTCTCCTCTTCGTTTCGTTTCTTCGAAACAGTGAGATCGAAAGACCGTCAAGCCCCCTCACCCTAGCCCTCTCCCTGCAAAGCCGGGGTGAGGGGACAAGAGCATGACTTCCGAAACCGTCTCACCACCGTTGCTCGATTGCCATTCCATCGGCGTGCGGTTTGGAGGCGTCGTTGCGCTGGAAGACGTTGACTTCACGCTGAACACGGGCGAGGTGCATGGTCTCGTCGGGTGCAACGGGGCGGGGAAGAGCACGTTGATGAAGGTGCTGGCCGGTGCGGTCCCCGAGTATCGCGGCGAGATCCGGCTCGAGGGCCAGCCGGTGCGGTTGAGTTCGCCCCGCGAGGCCCTGGCGCAGCGGATCGCGATGGTTTATCAGGAGCTGTCCGGCATCGGAGCCCTCTCGGTGGCCGAGAACCTGTTTCTCGGACGGCAGCCGACGACATGGGGCCGCGTCGATTGGAGCCGCATGAATCGCGAGGCCGCCGAGTCGCTCGACGAACTCGACATTCACATCGACGTGCGACGGCGGCTCGACAGTTTTCCGCTGGTCATTCGTCAGATGGTCGAGATCGCGCGCGGACTGCACAGCGGAGCAAGGATTCTGATTCTCGACGAACCGACCAGCGCTCTGAGCCTGCCCGAGGCGAGGCGACTGTTTGAGTTGATTGCCAAACTGAAGGCGCGTGGCGTGGCGATGGTCTTCATCAGCCATTTCATCGAAGACGTGCTGGCCATCTGCGATCGAGTGACCATCCTGCGCGACGGCCATCGATTGCAGACGCGACCCGCCAGGGAACTCGATCGCGCCACGATCCTGCACCAGATGGTCGGTGAGACACGCAATTCGGCCGCCGAAGAGAAAACCGAAGCGACGCTGCCCGCCACCTCGACGGCCTCCCCGCGATTGACCGTTCGCGGGTTGAGTCATCGCGGCGACTTCGACGACATCTCGCTCGATGCGAAACCGGGGGAATGTCTCGGTCTGTACGGTTTCGTCGGCGCGGGGCATCAGGAGCTGGTCCACGCCCTCGCCGGCGCACTCAAACCCGACAACGGCACCGTGACTCTTTCTCCCCTCGCCCCGGGCACCGCCACTTCGGTGGTTGGGAGAGGGGCCGGGGGTGAGGGGCAACCCGCGATCACGCCCGCATCGTCCCTACCCCCTTCAAAGCCGAAGGGCGAGAAGACTCAAAGCTCTGAGGTGATGAAAGCCGGCGACGTGGGAGCGGCCGTACAGCGCGGTGTCGTCCTCGTCGCGGCCGATCGAGCGCAGACGCTGGCTCGTCGCGCCTCGATCGCGCACAACGCCACGCTGGCTCATTTGTCGAGGGCACTCGGTTCGTGGATCACGCGCGGCAACGAGCACCGCGTCTGCCAGCCGCTGCTCGAACGAGTCGGCTGCCGCCCGCCGAACCCCGCGCTGCGAGCCGGCGCGTTGTCGGGAGGCAATCAGCAGAAGGTCGTGCTCGCCAAGTGGCTGCTCGGCCCGATCAAGGTGCTGCTGCTCGAAGAGCCGACGCGCGGCATGGACGTCCACGCCAAGGCCGAGGTCATGGAACTGGTCGCTCAGCAGAAGCGCGACGGCGCGGCGGTGGTGCTCGCCTCGACGGAGCCGGAACTGATCCTCGCCCACGCCGACCGCATCCTGACCTTCAGCCGCGGCCGCATCACGCGCGAGTTCGCCGGCGAGCGCGTGACCAAGCAAGACCTGATGCACCACGCAGAGTTGTAAGGCGGATTATTCACACTTGAATTGAAGCCTGAAGCGCAAGCGAAGGTCAGCGTGTGCCGGTCCTTCGCTTGCGCTTCAGGCTTCAATTCGACACCCTTTCAGAGGCGGCCGGGTCGGTGCCCGTCTAAATTCCGCAGCCAAACAGGACGCACAAGAGTGCTCATCCGACGACCCGCATCTCAATCGATTGTCGCGGCGTTGGCGAGGGCCTCGTCCGTGAGTCGGTACTTGGTCCAATCGTCGAGCGGCCTCGCACCGAGTGATTGATAAAAGCCGATGGCCGGCTCGTTCCAGTCGAGGACCGCCCATTCCATGCGACCACAGCCTCGCTCGACGGCCCGCTTCGCGACGGCGAGCAGCAGCGACTTGCCGTGGCCTCGTCCTCGAAAAGTTGGCCGTACGAACAGGTCTTCCAGATACAGACCGGGCAGGCACTGAAATGTCGAGTAGTTGAAAAAGAACAACGCAAAGCCCGCCGGTTGAACGATGCCGCTCGCCGGATCTTCGTCCTCGGCAATCAGGGCTTCGATGCACGGACGCGGTCCGAACAGATGGTCGCGCAGCCGAGCTTCGTCCAGAGTCAGCCCGTGGCTGAGCCGCTCGTACTCGGCCAGTTCGAGAATGAACTGCATGAGGATCGGTACGTCGGCGGGAGTGGCGGGGCGGATCATGAAGGTTCGTTCTCGACGGTCCAAGACAAGGAACACACAGGTTGGCAGCATGTGCTACGGCTGGGCATACCGCTCGTGCAGTTGTCGTTTCAGTTCGGCAACGGTCTGTGCGTGAGCGGCGTCTGCGGCGAGATTCTTCATCTCGTGCGGATCGGCTTGGTGATCGAACAGGACCGCGCCCGCTTCGCCCTTGTTCCACTCGGTGTAACGCCAGCGTTCGGTACGGATCGAATGGCCGATTCTGTTGCCGCCGCCGGCGAGCGTGAAGGCCGGGTGAGACCAACTCGCGCCGGGATCGCGCAGCAGCGGGGCGAGGCTGTGTCCCTGCTGGCCGCTCGCCGCAGGCAGGCCGCACAACTCGACCAGCGTCGGATAGACATCGAGCAGTTGCACCGTGCGGCCACTCGTCTTTCCGTTTCCCGCCGCGCCGGGCCAGCGGACGATCAACGGCACGCGCGTCCCGATCTCAAGCAGCGAGCCATGCTTTGACCATTTGCCCTTCTCGCCGAGGTGATAGCCGTGGTCGCCGAAGAACACGACGACGGTGTTCTTCGCCAGCCCGAGCCGATCCAACTCATCGAGCACCTTGCCGACGTTGGTATCCGTGAACGTGAGCGAAGCGTGGTAGGCCCGGATCATTTCACGCGCGGCCTCGGGCGACGCTTCACGACCGATGAACAAGTCGCTGCTGCGCGGTGGGACGCTGGCGGTGGGAAAGCCCTCGGGAACGGTCGGCGTCGTGGCGAAATCGGGCGGCAATGGAATCTTCGCCGGGTCGTACATCGCGAACATTTTCTTCGGAGCTGTCGGAGGACTGTGCGGCTTGGTAAAGCCGACGGCGAGGAAGAACGGCTTCGCCTTCAGTTCGTTCAGCAGTTCGATGGCTCGCGCCGCCGTCTTGAAGTCGGCGTGCGATTCGCCGTCGCCGTCGAGTTCGACGATGCGGTCGGACTGACCGGCCTGCTGTCCCGGCTTCTTCGTCGCGGCCGGTTTGCGGGGATCGCCTCCGATGGACCAGGCATCCGTATCGTCGATGCCGCCGTGAAAAATCTTGCCGACTCGCGCCGAGACGTATCCGTTCTGCTGGAAGTGCTGCGGCAGCGAGACCCAGTCGGGATGAGCCTCTTTGAACCAGACGGTGTTGTCCAACACGCCGGTCGTATGCGGATGCCTTCCCGTCAGCATCGACGAGCGCGACGGATTGCACAGCGGAAACTGGCAGTACGCTCGATCAAACTTCACTCCCGCCGCCGCCAATCGGTCGATGTGAGGCGTCTTCACCTGCGAGACTCCATAACAACCCAATTCCGGGCGAAGGTCGTCCACCGCGACAAACAACACGTTGGGTCGAGGCTTCGCCTCTTGAGCCTGCGCGGCCGTCAGGGTCACAGCCGCCAGCAGCAGGCCGGCCAGCAGAACCCGAATTGTCGTCGATCGAAATTTCATCGCAGACACTCCAAGTTGATTCGAGTCACGTTGAGTTTTGGCCGAGGAAACTGCGGCCTCATGCTAGCGGGGTTGGTCCCGCTCGGGGAGCGACTGCCGGCCGGATCGCTGGCGAACACGAAGCCTCACCGAAGCGTGCCGAAGCCGATTTCTTGACAGTCTGCTTGGGAAGGTCTACGGTAGGCCCGCCTCGATGGCTCACTTCTCGAGTCATGGTCATTCGTTCACGGTTTGTTGACGTTCACGTCGGATCATTTCCTTCCCGTTTTCTTCGGCCTATTCGTTGCAGTCTGCTCGACAGCCACAGTCGCTTGAACGCGAAGTACGAACTTACCGGAGGCGACTGGTTGTGACCGGGTGAAGTGGTCGGAATCCCCGATGTCGGGTGGCAAAACCCCAAATCGCCGTGTAGTGTGATTGGGTTGCGTCTATTGAGCCGATCTTCTGTCAGCCGTTGGGTGCCTGGGGTCGGTGAGTCACACATCCTTCCGAAGCCTGCGGAACGTTTGCCACAACACGGGTTCGTGAAAAAAAAGGATGGCCGCGTGCGAGACACGAACGTGATTGCGTTGCCGAATAGCCAGCGATGGTTTTCGTTTCCGACGTGGCGGTGCAGCGCGCTGCTCGCCCTGTCGTGCTGCCTGGCCACAGTCGATGTCGCCTGGTCCCAGGTGCCGAAAAACCCAGGGAAGAACAAGCCGGCTCCGGTTCCCGCCAAGGGGGCCACTCCGGCATTGGTCATCGACTCCGAGAACTTGCCAGCCGGTTACGTGCCGCCCAAGGAGGAGGATCCGCTAATCAAGCTGTACATCCCTCTCGCCCTACCCGATGAGATGGGCAAGCTGAAGAATGACGACACCAAGTTTCTCACGACGCTCAACAAGGCCCAGTGGGACGATGCCGGCAAGGCAATTATCCGCAACAGCATTCGCTACCGTCTGTCCCTCATGTGTCTGGAGAAGAATCTTCAGAAGGAAACGCTGAACGAACTCTACAAGCTGCGCACCGACCTGCTTCGCGTATTGAACGGCGCGGGCAGCACCGCCAAGGAACTCAAGCCCGAAGCGTTGAAGAAGTTTCGCAGCGACGTCATGCAGGAATTCGTCAAACAAGCCACGCCTCTGCTTCAGAACAACCTCTACGTGCGCGAGCAGATCGTGATCATGATGGGTGAGTTGGAGGTGGTGCAGGAAAACGTCCAGAAGGGGGTGGCTGCCGAGGCGTTTTCCCCGGCATTCGATCCGCTCGTGGGCGCGATCATCGATCCCAAACAACACGAGACGGTGAAGCTGCTGGCGGTGAACAAACTGACCCGGATCCTGAAGATCGGGACACTGAACGTCAACGAACGAACCAGAGTTGCCGAGGCGTTGATCGCGGAACTGGCAAAAGCCGACACGCACTGGTGGTATCAGATGCGGTTGGCGGGAGCGTTGGGGGCCGTGGCCTTGGGGGATCTCAAGCAGCCAATTGTGGTGACGGCGCTCAGGGAAGTTGTCAGTGATCCCAAGCGAGAGTGGGTGGTTCGAGCGGAGGCTGCCAAGTCGCTGGGGCGTATCCCACTGCCTGCCGCCTCCAATCCCTCGTCTGTGGTTCTGGCCGTCGCCGATCTGGCCATGCAAATGGCCAAGGCGGCGCAGCAGAAGCCGGATGAACCCCACTGGAAGACGGCGTTTTGGAAGGTCTACCTCGCTTTTCAACCCATTGATCCGAATGAGAAGGATGCTGCCAAAGTTAACAAGGCGGGGTTGTTGAACAACCCCGCGACTGCCGGGATGGCAAGGACCCCTTACGGCCTGATTGTCCCGATGGTCAGCGCCATCCTGAAGGGTGGGCGACTGACCGCCGCGCAGCTCTCCGCTTTGGAAGCGTGGCTGAAGTCCAATTTGCCCGCAGGCAACGCCGATCCCAAGATACAGGCAGAGCGACAGTAGTCCCGTGCCACGAATTGTCGCACGAGCGCGATGTGGTTCGATTTCGTGAGATCAATCCGTCACGAACCAACTCAGGTCGGTCGCGTCGCCAAATGAGCGTGACTCTGCCGTCGGAGGCGGTGGCTGTCGGTGCCCGGTTGCGGAGTCTGGCGACCTCGTGTGAGTCGATCCCAGAGACCTCGGGCCGCCCCTCTGACTGATGGAGTTCCCTCGCGTAAATTGCATCGTCGCGAAGGCTCCAGTAGGATTCCCCCCGCCCTGTCCGCCGAGAGATCGACTCTCGCAGCTTCCATGGAGCACGGTTTCCCGTTTGAAGCCGCCTCCCGATGTGAATCCGAGCGGTCTCTCCCCTGAGACGTTCGTGGCGGTCAGTGGCCTCCGTAGTACCGACACAAGAAAGATGGAGTGAGCATGCGTCGATTATTTTGCAGTCTGGCTGCCGCCTCGCTGATGCTGAGTCTCGGCGTCACGAACAACTTCGCTCAGGATGCCGAGAAGAAGGAAGAGAAGCCTGCGGAAAAACCCGCTGCCAAGGCCGAGGACAAGCCCGCCGAGAAGGCGGCAGACAAACCGGCCGAAAAGAAGGAAGAAAAGCCTGCGGACCAGCCCGCCGGTCCCAAGACAACGCTGAAGGTCCACCATCTCGACAACCCGTCGGGCGTCTGCATTCATCCCACCACCGGTCACATCTTCATCACCTCGCGGCAGGGAGTCTTTCGGTGGCCGACCGATGCGGACAAGTCGAAGAAGATCTGGCTTGAGATCGACAAGTTCCCGACCGACATTTACGGCAAGGGACCGAAGTACAACATCGGTCCCCTCGGTTGCACCCTCTGGGGCACTGATCGCTTGATCGTTCCCGATGGCAGCCGTCCCGATGGTGAAGAGGTCATTCGCATCTACAAGATCGAGGACGCTCTTCCCGCCAAGGCTCGCGCTGAAGCCGACGCCGAGTTCACGCTGGGCCCGATCAAGGGAACGGGTGAAGGGGCGAACGCCAAGGGCGAAGGCAATTTCTACCAGGCGGTCGTCTGGAACGATGCGATCTACGTGACCTCGAATGGCGACGACACCAAGGGTTGGGTTGTGGTCTCCAAGATCGCCGATGGCAAGCCGGGCGACTTGACGCCGACCATCGCCACCAAGGAAGCCACTCAGGTCGATGCCCCCGTTGCCATCGCCGTCAGCCCGGACAAATCGCAACTCGTCATCGGCCAGATGGGTGAAGTCAACGTCCCCGGCGATGCCCTGCTGACGATGTACGACAAGGACGGAAAGCTCGTGAAGAGCTACAAGACCGGCCTGAACGACATCACGGGCCTCGCTTACAGTCCGAGCGGCAAGCTCTACGCCACCGACTTCGCCTGGGCCGAAGAGGTCAAGACGCAGGGCGGTCTGTTTGAACTCGTCATCGAGGGCGACGAAGTCAAGCCGAAGAAGATCCTCGGCCTCGACCGTCCGACGGCCCTCGCCTTCGACAAAGAGGGTGCTCTGTACATCACCGTCTTCGGTACCGGCAAGGACACCGGCGACAAGCCGACGGGTGGCCTGCTTCGCCTCGAACCAGGTCTGTGAACTGTGGGATGGGTTTCCAACCTGTCCGCTTGCCTTCGGTTCAGCGACGTCTGAATCAACAGGAGCGATCAATCCGCGGCCCGACAGCCTTGTCTGTCGGGCCGCTTTACTTTGCCTCACCGGCGACAAGGCTCCCTCGCTCGTCTGCCATTCCCGACCGGACGGCTTTCTCCTACATTCCGGCTCAATCGGGAATCATGCGAGGGAGCGCAGTGCCATGAAGATTCGAAGCCGCTGGCTGACGTGGATCGCCGCCGCCAGTGTCGTCGGCTTGGCGAGGTTGCTGTTCGCCACCTGCCGCAAGGTTTACGTGGGTGTTGATGAGCGGAGGCGGCTCGATTACGTCCCACCTCCGAACGACCCTGAACGGTTCGTCCTCTGTGTCTGGCACGATGAGCTTCTCATCCCCACGTTTGCCGCGCCGCGTGGTCTTCGCGAACAAACGTGTTGTCTCGTCAGCCAGCATCAGGACGGCTCATACCTCGCCAACGCGATGGCTCTGCTCGGCTACAACACAGTGCGCGGCTCAAGTCGGCGCGGAGGCGCGGCCGCCTTGAGGCAACTGCTCGACGACACCGCAGGCAAACACATCGTCTTCACCCCCGACGGTCCGTGTGGTCCGAGGCGACAGCTCAAACAGGGCTGCGTTTTCGTGGCTTCTCAGTTGGGACGCAGCCTGCTACCGGGAGCCTTCGTCGCGACGCGTGCCTGGCGACCGAAGGGAAAATGGACGGACCTCCTGATTCCGAAGCCGTTCAGCACGGTCTATGTCGTGATGGGCGAGCCGATCGCGATTCCCTCCGACCTGTCGCGCGAGCAACTCGACCACTACATCGCCCTCGCCCAACAGGCGATGGACCGGCTGAACGAGCAGGCTCAGCGAATGCTCATCGGCGAACCACAGCAATCCACGCAGATCGAGAACCGCACTGCGGCGTGACTTCGCGGATCGCACTTCCAAGCTCAGAGGGGGGAGCGAATCGAAACGTTGCCGGGTTCACCCCACGGAATCAGGGGCTGAGATCCGTTTGCAATGCAGAGTTTGAAGGAAGTTTAGAAACGCAGAGAACGCGGAGATCGCAGAGAACTTCTGGAGCACCGTTCCCCTGAATTTCAAAATCTCAGCGCTCTCTGCGCTCTCTGCGTTTCAAATCCTCCGTGCCTTGGAGTTGGCGGTCGAACCCCGCTGCGCATTCCGTGGTGGCCGCCTTTCAACCTGGTGACACGAGCATCACGGCTGCGCGCGGATCGCTTCGTTCAGCTCGATGGCTCCGTCGTGGTTGAGGTCCAGTGTGTCGAACGTCTCGACTTCGCCGAGGAACTCGCGGCGCGAGATTTCTCCGTCGCGGTTCTTGTCCATCTTGCGGAACCAGACAGGACCGGCAGTTCGTTCGGCGATGTTGCCCTGCGCCGCCATCGCCGCCACGTTGACGGGACCGCCGAACAAACCGGGGAGTGAACCTCGGGCGGCGACCATCTGGAACTGAAGCGGTACTTCGGTCTCCGCCAGTTGGCCGTCGTTGTCCTTGTCCCACAGGGCCAGCTTGTCGATCGCCGTTCTGATTTCGCGATGAGCCAGCCGCCGGTCGCGGTCGGCGTCGAGGATGTCGAACAGCGTGCGACCCTGCTCGTTGATCGTCAGCACCGCGCGGCTGCGCGCGGCGTCGATGCGGGTCTTCAAGTACGCCGTCACCTCGTCGAGGAACAGCTTTCCATTCTTGTCGGCGTCGAGGTCTTCAAATGTCGTTCCGAGTTGCGTGATCTGCGCGGCCTCCTCCTTCTCCAGATAGCCGTTCGCGTTGGCATCGCTGAACATGAACAGCGGTTTCACCAGTATTTCGGGATCAAACGTCGTTTGAGCGGGCGTCGCGCTGAGACTGATCTGCACATTGCCGAGGTGCAGGTGAGCGGCTCCGTCCGGAGTCGTGCGAACTTCCTCGGCACGCGGCCCGGTCGCTTTGACCGTTCCCTTCGAGACGTCAATCGTCAGCTCGAAGTTCGGAGCGGGCGAGGCCACGAACTGGCGCAGCTCATCGAAATCGAGTTGCCCATCGCCGTCCACGTCGTGCTGCTTGAACGCCTCTTCCTTCAGACCGAGTTCCTGCGGACTGAGCTTTTGATTCTTGACCGTCGTCCCCGGCACACCCGACTTGGCCGCGTCGGCACTGTCGTACTTGTCGATCACGCGGCGGATCAGCTTCTGGATCGACTCGCCGCCGGAGAGGCTCACGAACGGGTTGGCTGCCGGTGCGACGTTGTTGTTCATCGCCCGCGGATTCCGCAACACGGCCTGATTCGGCACCTCCTGCAACTCGATCGCGCTGATCGTCTCGTCGTCGTCGCGGTCCAGTTTCCGCAGCACTTCCAGCGCCTTGGCCAACTCGTCCTTCGACAGCTTCTTGTCGGAGTTCGCATCGAGCCGATCGAACAGAGGCGCGTCGGTCGCCACGTTCGCCATCGCTCCCGTGTTCGGATCGGGCTGTGCCTGTCGCGGCACGTACTGCACCGAGAAGGGCGACAACCCGAGCCGCTTGAAGTACGCGAGCAACTCGCCGCGTGTGATCTTGCCATCCTTGGGATTGCCGTCCGGCGAAGCGTCCATCGCCACCGGTTCGGTCCCCGTTCCAAGCTGCAACTGCTGAGCCTCGCGCGGCGTCGGAATCCGCCCCCGCGCCTCCTCGACCGTCACCACCCCATCGCCATTCTTGTCGAGGCTCTTCAGCAGCGCATCGACAAACTTCTCATGACACTGCTTCGGTCCCTCGCCCTCCACCACCACCGACAACCGCAGCACTACGACCCCCGCATCGGCGAGGTAGAGCACCTGATGAGTCTCCACCGGCGGCGAATCGCTTGCAAAGACCGCGACGGCAGCGAACAGCAGAACGAATGACGAGATGACTTTCATGATGACCGCCTTGTCCCTCGCCCCGGCGGGCACCGCCGCTTCGGTGGTCCGGGGAGAGGGTTAGGATGAGGGATTCTTCTGCAAAGTGTAGCTAGGGGGTCAGGAGTCTTCGACGAGTCAGTTGGGCTCGCAAACCAGCCTTTGGCCCCCCTATCTGGGCTACGCAATCTTGATTGACTGAGCCTTGCTCTGCGTCGAACCCGCCGAGTTCGTAGCGATCGTTTTCACGTTGACGATCTTTCCGGTTTCAAACGGGCCGATCGTTTGACCCGCAGGTATTACCGGAGCCGATTGATCGAAATCGGCATCAGTCCCCATGATCTGATAAAGAAGTTTGAGCGTTGAGCCATCGTCTTTACGGCCCGAAATATACTTGACCTCAACAGACTTGTTGTTGCCCACCGCTTTCGGGCTAACCGATTCAATTTCCAACGCTGCCGGAGCTGACTGATCTGTCGGGGTACGACTGCGAGTATCGGCGGTTACCAAGTGCCCTGCGATCGTCCCGAGCAATGTGATGACGGCTGAGACCTCCGCCCCCGCCTGCATGGCGACCAAGATGATGGCCGACAGTGAGATGACAGTTAGCCCAAACATCTTGGTGACATCTCTTGGCTCCCAAACACTTACCGAGTGCAAAACTGCACCGACTTCAAACGCCAGAACGACTCCTGCGAACAACAGAACCCACGCAAGGCTATTGGGATTCATCGCAATTGTCTTTGAGTTCGGTTGTTCTCCAACTCCAGCCTCTTCGGCTGCGATCACTGTGGCGTTGACCCCAAAATCCGCCGCCAAGCCGTATAGGGTCAAGATCAGGAAAACTCCGCAGATCAGCTTCAGAAATCGTGACATCAACTGGACCTCCGAAAATGACATGTCGTTTGTTCGTTATCCATCACTCGACGCTCTTTGCGAGAGCCACGTTCTCCGTACTCATAAAAACAAACACCCTAGGCTCACCATCGCCCATTGCATTTGAAGGGTTTTTGATTGTCACCGTACATTGCGCACGGTCGATTTTCATTCCTCGCCGCGCGCCCGTTTCACGAGTGACCTGTATTCCTTGCGGACGGCTTTGTGCAGCAGACCGGCGAAGCGATGGTCGAGGTTGCGGGCGACGATCAGTTCCACGACATCGGCCCAGTCGCGGTAGCTGCGGCGAACGTCGCCGAGGCCGCAGGCCAGTTTGAGTTCGATCAGTTTCGAGAGGGTGATGACCGACAAGCCTTCGACCTCGGTCACGACTTCGGCAATGGACGGGTCCGGCAGCAGGATACCCAACGAACTGTCGCTGCTTGCCGGTTCGAGCGCGATCAGGCACTGAACCGGCACGCCCTCGGCATCGCGGAACTCGCGCGCGGCCTCGTCTCCCACGAACCCGACCTCTTCGAGCGACTGTCGCACGGCGGGCTGATCCTCGCGCCGAATCAGGACATCGACATCGGCCGTTGTGCGACGATACCCATGCAGCGCGACGGCCACTCCGCCGACGATGGCGTAGGCCAGGCCGTTCCTGTGCAGAGCATCGTGACAGCGCTGCGCGGCGTCCCACAGCGGACCGGTTCCCAGCACGGTGAATGCCCTTTCGGTGGAGTCGGTTATCGTTGCAATAGCGGACACGTCTGACGACCTTCATCTGTAATTCAAAAGCTAAGACCCCTCACCCTAGCCCTCTCCCCGCAAGGCCGGGGCGAGGGGACAGGAGAAGGCCCTCACAGAATCTCCGTGATCGGCTTGGCGTTGAGATCGGCGATGCGGATGGGGCGGCCGACGTTAGACAGGTTCTGCTTTAGCGGGTCGATGCCCAGCGCCATGCACATCGTGGCGAAGAGGTCTTGGACCGAGACCGGGCGGTCGTCGACTTTCATGCCGTCGGGGGTGGTCTTGCCGATGACCTGGCCTCCCTTGATGCCACCGCCGCACATGACCGTGGACCATGCGGCGGGGAAGTGATCGCGACCGGTCTGCGGGTTGATCTTCGGGGTGCGGCCGAACTCGCCCATCCAGACGATCAGGGTCGAATCGAGGAGGCCCCGATCCTTGAGGTCGCTCATCAGCGTCGCCCACGCCGGGTCGAGGACGCCGAGCAGTCCCTTGACCGCCGTGAAGTTCTGCTGATGAGTATCCCAGGCGAAGGTCTGGTTGCTCCCGACGCCATTCAAAGAGACCTCGACGAACGGAACGCCTCGTTCGATGAGGCGTCTGGCGAGCAGACAGGCCTGGCCGAACTGGTTGCGTCCGTAGTCGTCGCGCAGCTTGGCCGGTTCGCTGTCGAGTTGGAACGCCTTCACCGCCTCGGACCGCATCATGCGCACGGCCGCAGCGTAGGCTTCGCGATGGCTGTCGGAGATCAATCCCGGCCGCTGGCTGGCGAAGTCGGCTTCCAAGTCACCGAGCAACGCCAGCCGCGCGTCGGCGCGATAGTTGTTGATGCCGCCCGGCAGATCGAGGTTCTTCACGCCGAGCGACTGATCGTAGTTCATCCCGTTCGGCCCACCGGCGACTCGATTGACGTCGCCGACCACGAGCGGAGCGTACTTCGGCCCGAGAAAGCCGGGGCCATACGCTCCGGGGCTGAACTGCGTATACGGCGCGACGGCCACGAAATTGGGCAGTTCCGAGTTCTCCTGCCCCAACTCCTTGCTGAACAGCGACCCCATCGTCGGATAGTCGATCGGTCCGGTCGGCAGGTTGCCCGTCCGCATCAGATACGTACCGCGCGTGTGATCCCCCTCCTTGGTGCTCATCGAGCGGATCGGCACGCAGTGCTCCATCAGCTTCGCCAGCTTGGGGAGATGCTCGCAAACCTGAATGCCTGGCACCGACGAGTCGATCGGCTTGAACTGCCCGCCGTTCTCGTGACCCGGCTTCATGTCGAACGTGTCAGTCTGAGGCGGCCCGCCCGTCATCCACAGCAGGATCACGGATTTCTTACGACCGGGCGACTTGATCGCCTCATTAGCAAAGGCTGGCATCCAGCGAGACATCGACGCGCCGAAGGCTCCATATGTGGAGAGCTTCAACAGATCGCGACGTGAAAGAGCGGGGGCTGTTCGTTGCATGGTCGGTCTCCTGAACCTATGAGCCTATAGCGCGGACTGGACGGTGAATGTAGTTCGTCATTTCAGCCCGGAGGGCGGCAGGTAATAGCCCACGGCGTGAGCCGTGGGTTGAATGACACAGCAATTTCGTTAGCCCGGAGGGCGACACTTCAATCAACCTTCGACTTTCTTGGAAGTGTCGCCCGCCGGGCTGTGGGAGCCTGTTACCGATCCCCCACGGCTCGCGCCGTGGGCTATTACCTGCCGCCCTCCGGGCTAAAGAACACTCGTCAGTGATTGAACAGGAACTCGGAACTATTCAGCAGCGCCCAGAAGACATCGGCCAGCGCGGCCTTTTGGTTTTTGGTGGGGCCGCCCGATTCGACGTACTTCGTCAGGCGATCCAATTCCTCGGGGCGAGGCTTGCGGGTGAGAGCGGCCAGGTAGAGCGTTTCGATTTTGGCGGCGTCTTTCATCAGCGGGAACTCGGTGACGGCAGCGAGGGTCGCGCTGTTGTCAAGGTTCGTGGCAGTCGAGGTGAACTGGCCGTTCATCAGGGCGAGGGCTTGCAGGATCGAGGTCTGGCGTTCGGTGTTCGAGTTGTTGTCGGGGGAGAACAGTTCGAGGAACTCGCCGCGCGGGCCGGACTGGTTGAATGCGAAGACGTTCTGCTGCTGAGTCGGCTCGAAGAAACCGACTGCGACGGCGAGGCTGTCGAAGAGTTGCTCGCCCGTCAGTCCCTGCACGGTCATTCGCGCGAACTGCTGCGGCTGGTCCTGCGTGTCGTGCGACTTGCGGCTGGTCAGTTGATACGCCTTCGTCGAGGTGATGGCTCGGATCAGGTACTTGAGGTCAAAGTCATGGGCCGCGAAATCGGCGGCCAGTTCGTCGAGCAGTTCGGGATGGCTCGGTCGGTTCGTGGCGGTGAAGTCATCGATCGGATCGACGATGCCGACGCCGAAGAATTGGCCCCACAGGCGGTTCACGGTGGCTCGCGCGAAGAACGGGTTCTTCTTCGCCGTGATCCAGTCGGCCAGTTCGCGGCGCGAACTGACGCGCGTCCGCCATTGCGGCGACGTCCCGTCGAGCAGCGTGGCCTGCACGACGGTCTCCGTCTCCGGAATCGTCAGCTCGCGCCGGTCGTAGAGTTCCTTCACTTCTCCCACGAAATCTTGGTTCGGGTTCAACCGTTCAATCCCGGCGAAAAAGGCGGCATAACCCCAGAACTGCTGGCGTTTCCACGTATCGACGGGATGATCGTGACACTGCGCGCATTCGATCCGCAGGCCGAGGAACATCCGCGATGTGGCCGCAGCGAGGTTTTCCGGCTTGGCCTGCTTGGTCGTATAGAACGAGATCGGCGCGATCGAGTTGGCTGGTTGAAACGGGTCCGTTCGGCGGTCACCGCTCAGCGGGTACGTCAACAACTCTTTCACGAGGGCATCGTAGTGCGTGTTCTTCGCGAGGTGCTGACGCAACCACGCCTCAAACCCTGGCAGTTGAGCACGCGCCTGCAAGTCGGTGTTCCCCTCGGGGATCATCACCCGCCGCCAGAAGTGGCTGAAGTTGGTGAGGTACTGCGGCCCGTCGAGCAATCCGTTGACGAGTTTTTCCCTTTTGTCCGGCGACTCGTCCCGCAAGAACCGCCGCGCCTCCGACACCGGCGGAATCGTCCCACCAATGTGCAGCGACACGCGCCGCAGGAATTCGGCATCGTCGGACCGCTCGGCCGGAGTCACCCCATCCGATTTGCAACGAGTCTCCAGATGCTTGTCGATCCGCGCGGCCAGATCCCGCGCGTCATCGGCCTTCGCTTGAGGAGACAACGTGATCGCCAACGACGCCAAGACGACCACACTCGCCACACAACGCCAACGGGAGAGAAACCGATGAGACATGACACGCCCTCGCGCAAGGAACGGACGACACGCACACCATTACAGGCAATTTGTCTGAGGAGTCAAGCAGGCTATTGGAATTTTGGTGACCCCACCGGATTGCAGGTGTGAGTGAATCGTGGTCATTTTTGCCGCAGAGCGGCACCCGATGGTAGCCGTGGGCTTCAGCCCACGGATGACGTGCGAGGAATGTCCTGTGTCGCGGAGCGACACTTGATCGCGACGCTTCCTTCCATCAAATGTCGCTCCGCGACAACCGGGCTGTCACGGTTTCGAGACCGTGGGCCAAGGCCCACGGCTACCCTCAAATGCCGCTCTGCGGCAAATACCTGCTACCCGGTAGGGTCAGAAATCTTGCAATCGCTCACTTTCCAAGCGACGTCACGTCCCACAGCTTGACGGTCTTGTCGTCGCAGCCGCTTGCAAGCAATTTGCCGTCGGGAGAGAACAGAACGACGCGGACGGCTCCCTCTTGGGAGAGCTTGAGCAACTCGGCACCGCTGGTGGCGTCCCACAGGCGGATCGTGCGGTCGGACGAACTGGTCGCGATCAGTTTGCCGTGGGGCGAGATCGCGACCGACTCGACCTTGGTGCGGTGGCCTCGCAGCGTGAAGAGGTAGTTGCCGGTGAGGGCCTCGTAGACGCGGGCGATGCCATCGCCGCCCGCCGTCGCGATCAGAGAGCCGTCCTTCGAGAAGACCGCCTGCTGGACGAGGCCCGTGTGTCCCTTCAGTTGCCGCAGTTCCTTGCCCGTTTCGACGCTCCACAGCCTCGCGGTACGGTCGGCACTGGCGCTGAGCAGCTTCGTGCCGTCGGGCGAGAACGCCACGGTGAACGCATAGTCCTGATGGCCGACGAAGGTCTTGATCTCTCTCAACTTCTCCGCATCCCACAGCTTGAGGTCTCGGTCGAGCGACGCGGTCGCGAACTGCTTCCCGTTGGGGGAGAACGCGATGCCGTGAACCTTTGAGCGGTGGCCGCGCAGCTCCTTCTCCTTCTTGCCGTCGGCCGCATTGAACAGCTTCAGAAAGTTGTCGGCGAAGTTTCCGACGATGATCCGCTGGCCATCGGTCGAGAATTGAACGCCCGGCACACCATAGGTGAAGGGATCAGACTTCCACTTCCGTTCGCGTTTGGCCACGTCCCACAGTTGCAGCGAGCCGGCCTTGCGATACAGGCCGGTGCCGACCGCCAGCCGCTTCCCCTCTTTGTCGAAGACGAGCGACGAGACTTCTTCCTCGATCGCGAATGTGATTGCGTTGAGAGCCGTCACCGCCTCGGCCGGCTTCAGTTCGGGGGCCTTCGTCTCGCCGGTGGTCACGCTGGTTTTCTGAGCGGTCCAGCGGCGGAACGTCTTGTCGATGCTTCCGGCGATAACCTCGTGAGCATCCGGCGCGAAGGCGACCGCCGTGATGGCATCGGTCGGGCCGCGCAGCGTCGAGCGTTCCTTGGCTTCACTCGGATCGTAGAGCTTCACCGTCCCATCGAACGCGCCGGCCGCGAGCGTTCGTCCCTGAGGCGAGAACGCCAGACACCAGAACATCACCCCCTCGGTCCCCGCGATCGAAGCCCGTTCGGTCCAGTCGGCCGTCTTCCAGAGTTTGACCGTCGCGTCCTCGCTCGCCGTGGCCACGGTCCCGCCGTCGGGCGAGCACGCGATGGCTCGCACCGCCGCCGTGTGGCCCTTCAACCGAGTGACCTCCTGATTGTCGGAGAGCCTCCAGACGATGGCCGTTCGGTCCGCGCCCGCTGAAATCAGATGCAGGCCGTCGCGCGTGAAGGCGACGGCGCGAACGCCCGCCGTGTGACCGGGCAGGACCGCGATTTCCTTGGCCTCGGCGACATTCCAGAGCCTCACGGTCTTGTCGTAGCTGGCCGAGGCGAGCGTTCCACCGTCCTTCGAGAATGCGACCGAGAAGACCCAGTTCGCGTGGCCGGTCAGTTCGGCCACCTGCTCACCGCTGACGACCTTCCAGATCTTGATCGTCTTTTCAAAGCTGCCCGCCGCGAGAAGCTGGCTGTCGGGACTGAACGCCACACACGAGGCCACATCGGCGAAGGCTTCCAGTTGGCGATGGACCTTGCCATCTTCGGCCGTGCGGATTGAGATTCGTCCGTCCTCACGAGCGATCGCCAGCCACTTGCCGTCCGGCGAATAGGCCAGGGATTGAATGGCCTCGGGTTCGGGAGCGTCCGTCGGTGGCGGCGCGGCCGGTTTCTCTTCGGCATCGCCGTTTTTGACCTCTGTCGAGGCGACGGCCATCGGCGTCTTGTCGAGCGTCGCCTTCTCGGACTTCTTCTCGACATCCCACACGGTCGCCTTGCCGTCGCGCGCGGTGGAGACGAGCCACAAACCATCGGGCGACATCGCCAGAAACTTCGCTCCCGCGTTCTCGCCCCCAAGATCGCCGAGCGATTCCTTTTTCTCGCCGTCCCACAGTTTGAATTCGCGGTCGTTGGCCGATGCGATTCGCTTGCCATCGGCCGACATCGCGACGGCGCGGATGCCTCGCTTGTGCCCCTTGAGTGCGGCGGTCTCGGTGCCGTCGGCCAGGTTCCAAACGCGAACGGTCGCGCCGTAACAGGCCGACGTGAGGACCGACGCATCGGCCGAGAAGTGAGCCGCCTCGACCGCCTCCTTGTGTCCCTTCAGCGTCTGCACCGGCTTGCCCGTCGTCACGTCGAGCACGACCAGCTCATCGCGGTCACGCGCGGGAGTCCCCGCCGCCAGCACCGCCCCGTCCTTCGCAAATGCCACAGCCCAGATCGTGCTGAGTTCCACTTCGTGAGCCTTCGTGAACTTCTTCTTCTCGACATCCCACACGCGTACCGTCTTGTCGAACGTGCTCCCCAGCGCGAGCCGCTTGCCATCTGTGGACCACGCCAGACAGTTGGCCCGCGCCGCCGGACCGGGCAGAGTTTGCTTGAGCTCTCCCTTCGCGGTCTCGATCAGTTTCACTCCGGCCTGCGGACCATCGGGACCAATCGCGATCAGCGAACTGTCCGGCGAAAAGGCGACAGCCTGAATGCGGCCCGTCTGCTCGAAGTGACAGATCGGCTTGGAATCGGCCACCGTCCAGACGTAGACCTCACCCTTCGGCCCGTCCCCTTCGGGGACTGACACGGTCGCGATCAATTTGCCGTTCGGCGAGAAGACCACGAAGCCCCACGCTCCACCCACCGGAGCCGCCGCCGGATCAGCCTGCGCCACCGAGGTCGCCGCGAAATCAACCGGCTCGATGTTCGGACCAGTCGGCGCGGGAGTCTCTTGCGCGAGCGATGTCACACCCAACGAGCACGCAATCGCAAACAGAGTCGATGCCACGAACGAGACTGAACGACGAAGCCGAATGCCGATCATGGTTGCCTCACCTTCCGAACGAATCCTGTGAAGACGTGTCGTCTGGGATTATGCCCGTCGAATGGCCGAATCGCCAGCCGCGACAAGGTTCGTTGTGGAGCTGGCAGAACAACGGTTTGGCGATCGGCACATGTTGTTGTACCGCGATGGAGGATGGGCACTCCTGCCCGCCCGTCTTGACGGGGTCAGGTGGTTCAAAGTTCCTGACCCTACCGAATTGCAAGTGTGTGCCGCAGAGCGGCACTTGATGGTAGCCGTAGGCTTCAGCCTACGGTCGCAAACCGAGATTCCACAGTTGTCGCGGAGCGACATTTGAGGGGTTGAAGCATCGCGATCAAGTGTCGCTCCGCGACACAGGAAATTCCTCGCACTTTATCCGTGGGCTGAAGCCCACGGCTACCATCAAGTGCCGCTCTGCGGCAAAAGCCGACCACGATTCATTCATACCTGACCCGGTTCGTCCCACGAAAAGCGGGACGGGCAGGAGCGCCCATCCTCCGAGTGTGATTTTTTCTGTTGCTCGCCTTACGATTCGTCGCCGTCGTTGCCGCGTGGCACGACCTCGTTCAATTCTTCTGCTGGGAACGCTCGCCATGTCGCACGCCGGTTGGTCTCGCTCGCGGTTTGTTGGTCGTCTGTTTGTGTTTGGGGCGGTCCTCGCCGTCGGCTCGATTGTGGTGAGCAAGGAATGGGTGAGCGGCATCATTTGGCCCGAGCCGGTCGTCGTCGATCCCGGTCCGGTGGGCGGTCCTCCCTCCGATGCGATCGTGCTGTTCGACGGCACCGACTTGTCGCAGTGGCAGGATGGTGAGAAGTGGCTGGTTCAGGACGGTTGCGCCACGGCCCGGGGAGGTGAAATCCGCACGAAGGCCGTGTTCGGCGACTGCCAGTTGCACATCGAGTGGGCCACTCCCGCCGAGGTCAAAGGGAGCGGTCAGGGTCGCGGCAACAGCGGCGTCTTCTTCGGCTCGAAGTACGAAGTTCAGGTGCTCGACTCGTTCGAGAACAAGACGTACTTCGATGGCCAGGCGGGCTCGCTCTACAAGACGAAGCCGCCGCTGGTCAACGCCTGCCGCAAGCCGGGGGAGTGGCAGTCATACGACATCGTCTACACCGCGCCAAAATTCAACGAACACGGACAACTCGTCAAACCGGGCTACTTCACCGTGCTGCACAATGGCGTGCTGATCCAGAACCACACCGAACTGCTCGGCGACACCGAATACGAGCATCCGCCGATCTATCACGCCCACGGCCCCAGTCCGATCCGCCTCCAGTACCACGGCAACCCAGTCCGTTTCCGCAACATCTGGCTCCGCGAACTCTCCGAACCCCAGCCACAACGTCCCGAGTGAGGTTGATCTCCTCAAGTGCCGAGAGGAGTGGCGGGGGCGCTCCTCGCTTCGAGGAAGCCCCCGAGTCGTTGGAAAACATCGTGATGAATGCCATGAATTATGAGCAATTGTCCGTAGATGAACTCGCGGCGCTATTCGTCGATGCGGGAAACATCATATTTGCTGGTGACGAAGTTGGTGGCATGGACTTCCGAACGGAAGCAAATGCGGAAGCGGCGATGGGAGCAATTGGCAGGGAACTGTTGCGTCGTGGTCATGCAGGACAGACTATTCTTCGTGCGTTGCTCAGCCACGAGAATCCAGAAGTTCGGCTCTATGCTGCGACCGTACCCGCTGACGATGTCGGCTTTGTTGAGTTGGAAGCAGAACGCGTCCTTGAATCGCTCCTCGACTGTAAAGACGGCAATGGATGGGCTGCGCACTATGCTCACAAGGCTCTAGCAAGATTGCGGCGTGGGCGTGTGGTCTGACCAACGCTGGGTGGCTAAGCCGGAGGTCCTGTAGCGTGCGTGCAGCAACGCGGAACGCACCAACTCGTCGGTGAAGATTACGTTTGTTTGCCGTGGTGTGTTTCGCGTTGCTGCACACACCCTACCGCCACTCGCTTCATCTCGCGGAGCGAGATGGCTACCTTGGCGAGGGTTCTCATCGTTCTCGTACTGGGTGGTCTCTCGTGGCGGCTCGTTCCTCGAAATCGCTGGCGGATCCGACGGCGCTCGCCAAGTTTGGCGGGCTGGAGGTCGTCGCCAAGCTGCTCGTCGAGGGCTACATGATCGGGCAGCACAAGTCGCCGTTCAAAGGCTCGTCGGTCGAGTTCGTCGAGCACCGGCAGTACTACCCCGGCGACGAGATCAAGCACATCGACTGGCGGGCCTACGGCAAGACCGGCCACTACTACATCAAGGAGTACGAGGAAGAGACCAACCTGCGGTCGTACCTGATCGTCGATTGCTCGGGGAGCATGGCCTATCGCGGCGCGACGCTCTCCAAGTTTGATTACGCCCGCCAATTGACGGCCGCTCTGGCGTACCTGCTGCTGGCTCAGCGCGACGCCACCGGGCTGATCACGTTCGACACGAAGATCGCCGATCGCTGGGAACCGTCGTCGAACCGCGAGTCGTTCCAGCAGATCGTCAAGCTGCTCGAAGCCCGTCGGCCGGGGAAGGAGACGTCGATGACGGACGTCTTCACGCAGATGCTGCCCACGCTGAAACGTCGCAGTTTGATCTTCCTGATCAGCGACTGTTTTGATCGGATCGAGCCGCTCGCAGCGGCGCTCAAGTTGTTCCGGGCGGCTCGTCACGAGGTGGTCCTGTTCCAGGTCGTGGCTCCCGAGGAGGAAGAGTTCTCGTTCAAGCATCCGACGCAGTTCCGCAGTCTGGAGAAGCTCGGACACCAAGTCCTCGCCGATCCGTACCGGTTGAGGAAGGCGTACCTCGACAAGTACCGCCAGTTTTGTGATGACCTCGCCAAGCAGTGCGGCAACGCGGGGGTCGATTACGTGAAGCTGCGAACCGACGCGCCGTATGAGAAGGCGCTGGGAGCGTTCCTCGATATGCGCGTGCGACGCCAGGGACGGGGTTGAGTTGGACCTCACACGCCTAACAGCGAGACGTTTCCTGACACGACTGGATTGCAGGTGTGATGACTTTTCTGAGGCCTGAAGGGCCGAGATAGGCCAGCCCAGGGCAAGCGACCAGCGGGAGCGCCGCCCTGGGAATCGGGTCGAATCAACGACACAGCCCCAACGGGGCGCATTACATCGTGTGTTCAGGTCGTTCCTAATTCGCCCCGTCGGGGCTTCGTGAGCCCCCCTCTCGCGGACCCCGGGGGGCGCGCCCGTGGGGCGCGTGCCCTGGGGGGGGAATATACGGCCCCGGGGGGCCGACTCC
>JBBPIS010000009.1:0-30521 GCA_038040225.1 Planctomycetota bacterium | reverse complement strand
CCCCTCCGGGCGGATATTCAGGGTTTTTTGTGGCATTTTAGTTACCGGAGGTCGGGGGTTTGCTCAGCCCCCCTCTCGCGGACCCAGGGCGGCGCTCCCGTTGGTCGCTTGCCCTGGGCTGGCATAATCCGGCCCCGTTGGGCCTCAGCAGACAAGCGGCTGGGACGCCCATGCAATCCATGAGGGTCAGAGACTCTCAGCGGGGGGCGCGGGCGGTTTCCTGCCGGGCGGCGATCATGGCTTGGAACAAGCCGTCCCACGTGTACTCGGTTGCTTCGGCGGCGATGGTCAGGCCGGCGGCTTGGGCTGCGGCGGTCGTGACCGGACTGATGCTGGCGAGTTTGGTTTTGACTCCGAGCTGCGCGCGGGCGGCGGGTGTCAGGAGACGGGCCAGCGAGCGGGCGATTGAGGGACTCGACAGGCCGATCCAGTCGAGGTCGCCTCGTTCGAGCTTGTCGAGTTCCGCGCGAGGCAGCTCCTCCACATCTCGGTTCTGGTAGACGATAAGTTGTTCGAGTGAGGCTCCCGCCGCGATCAGTTCCGTGGGGAGGACGTCGCGGCCGCGCGAGGCTCGCGCCCAAAGGATTTTTTTGTTGGCAACGTGCGGCTTGAGCAGGGCGGCGAGCGATTCGGCTCGGTACTCGGTTGGAACGAGGTCGGCTCGGAGGGAGTACTCTTCGAGAATGGCCGCCGTTGAGGGACCGATGCAGGCGAGCTTGGCCTTTGAGAGGGAACGCACGTCACCGCCGCTCTGCCACAGGCGGTCGAGCAAGCCTCGCACTCCGTTTGCGCTGGTGAAGACGATCCAGTCGAACTCGTGCAAGCGCGGCAAGACGGCATCGACGGCGGACCAGTCGTCGGGCGGAGCGATCTCAATCGTGGGGAGCATCACGGGCAGTGCGCCGAGTTCGTAGGCTTTGAGCGCGGCATCGTCCGCCTGATCCTCGGGCCGTGTGATGCCGATGACCTGACCGAACAGCGGCCGATCCTCGAACCAGCGCGCCTGCTCGCGCACCTGCACGCAGTCGCCGACGATCACCAGCGACGGAGGATGCAGCCCGGCGGCGTGCGCGAGTTCCGGGATGTCGCCCAGCGTGCCCGTCACCGTGCGCTGCAGCGGTTGAGTGGCCCGACAGACAACGCAGGCCGGTGTGTGCGCGGGCTTACCCGCCGCGATGAGTGCCGACGAGATCGCCTCCAACCGGTGCAGGCCCATGTAAAAGACGAGCGTGCCGGGGAAGTGGGCGAGCGAATCGTAGTCGAGCGCGGTTGCCGGCTTGGTCGGGTCTTCGTGTCCGGTGATGAAGGCGACCGCCGACGCGTGGTCTCGGTGCGTGAGCGAGATGCCGGTATAAACCGCTGCCGCCGTGGCAGCCGTGATGCCGGGAACGACTTCAAATGGGATGCCCGCCGCCGCGAGAGCCGCCGCCTCTTCGGAGCCTCGTCCAAAAATGAACGGGTCGCCCCCCTTGAGCCTCACAACCGTCTGACCGGCTCGCGCGGCTTCGATCAGCCGGCGGTTGATCTCGTCCTGAGGCAACTGTCGACCGAGCGGCCCGGCAGCGCGACAAGTTCGCTCCACGGCGGCATGTCCGTGCCGCAGCAACATCGGATTAACGAGGCCGTCGTACAGGATCAGGTCCGCTCGCCGCAGGCACTCCGCTCCCTTCAGCGTCAGCAGACCGGGGTCGCCGGGTCCGCCGCCGACGAGGTAGACCCTGCCGGTCGTGGCGGATGGTGGAGGTGCGGGGGAAGTTGAAGGGTCAGCGGTCGTCATCGGTTTCTCTTACTCGTAATCTTACTCTTGATCTTACTCACGCCTTTGCTCGCACTCGTTGACGAACTGATGCAGGCGTCCACATCCGATCGTCGAAAGAGTAAGAGTAAGATTACGAGTAAAATTAGGAGTCAGACGATCTCCCGCCCACAATCTCAGGATGATTGACCGTTCACCCTCACCGCCGACGTCGGGGCGAGGGGACAAGAACCGTGTTCGCGGGCATGGTAGCCGCCCCGTCGCGGGCGAGAAACTCGGCAGGGCTGAAACAACCGTGAGAGCCGTTGCCACGAATGGCCCGACGGCGGTGAATCGGTCTTGTCAGTGGCCCTGTCGTCTGCCAGACTTCGCCTCGTGTCGAATGGTCACGTCGTGAAAGGGATGGTTGCAATGAAGGCGTTCGTCGCGGGATTCGTCTGTCTGGTGGCTCAAACTGCGTTTGCTCCATCGGCGTTGGCTCAGGGGGTCGTCTGCCAGTTGCCTCCCGACGGGACGTGGGTCCGGTTTGAAGGGACTTACGCTCAGACCGAGATTCGGCCCGATTCGGCCGAAGGGAAACTCGACATTGCTCCGTGGATCGAAAAGGTCTGGATCAAGTCGGTCGGCAGTGAGATGGCCGAGTACAAGGGCGAGATGACGTCGTGCCGCTGGATCGAAATCAAGATCGATCGTGGACGCGAGAAGGAAGGGAACATCGACACCGGCCTGACCGGCTCCGAGATTTACAAGGTGCTCATTCCCGAGTCGGTCGTGATCTCGGACAACGTCGACAAGGACGGTGTTCCGATCAGCTATCTGCCGCTGGTGAAGGGCTTCCGCAAGGTGGGCAAGGCCGATCCGAAGCCACTGACCGAACCGGCTCTGCAGCTTTACCCGCTTGGGATTCTCGTCGGTTACTACCGCGAGCTGAAGGTGGTCGAAGAGGGCGTCGATCCCGAAGTCGGCATCGAAGCGGTCAAGAAGGCCACGCAACTGCAGGGTCAGGTTTCCATTGAGCGTTCGTCGAGCCGGACCGTGCAGGAATCGGTCCTCTGGAAGAGTGCCGACATGCCGTTTGGCGTCGCGCGGTGGAGCGCCAAGATCACACGCGAGATCAAGGACGCGCAGGAGCCTCGTGACAGCTTCAAGCCGGTCAGCGAAGTGACCATCGAAATGAAGGCCAAGGAAACGGGAACGGAAGGGGCGGAAGGAAAGAGCGAACTGACGTTGCCGTAGCCGACAGAGGCCGAAGTCTGACAAAGCGAACACCCCGACAGCTCGGAGCTGTCGGGGTGTTGTTGTTTGGAAATCAGCGGTTGATCCCGGAGGACGATCACTGGTCGAGCTTGTTGCGACGATCGCGCCACTCGCTCTTGTAGTCCTTCAGGTGTTTGTTGAGGAAGTCGAACATTTGCTTCTCGACCCCGAAGTTCTTGCCCAGCAGATTGGTTCCCTCCAGGGGAGTGTCATACCGTTGGATTTCGATGTAGGCCTGTTCCTCTTTCTTCGGGGCCAGCAAATCGTACATCTTGTTGGCGGCGGTCAGGTCCGACTTGTTCTTGGAACCAACACCCAGTAGCACGGGCCGAGCGAGAACACGGATGACAGCCAGCGATTTACTGACGTTCAGTCCGGGAGCCGTCGCCTCGGGCGAGAGCAACACCAATGCCTGGACGTCCTGACCCCGGGGTGTTCCCAGGGCAAGTGTGGGAGCATCGTCGTACGGCTTCTTCTCCCAGTCGAGTTCCGTGTAGGCGATCGCAACGGGGGTGCTCATGTCGGCCGCGACGATTCCCATTTTGTTCATGTTGAGCTGCTTCTTCTGATGTTCCTCGAACAGGAACTTCTTCACGGCCTCCATGTCCAGGCCCACCATGTTGAGATAGTCCTTTGCCTTCGGGGCATTGGTGTCACTTTTCTTGCCGCCACCCGCACCTCCCGGTCCGCCAGCGCTTTCACCATATCCTCGCAGGTCAACCGTGATCACGGCAAAGTCGGCCTTTTGAAGTGCTTCGGCATACGCCTTCCAGATCAGGCGGCTGCCCCCCTTGCCATGCAGCATGACGACGACAGCGGCGTCCTGACCGACGTTCGACTTGAAGTACGTGACTTTGATCTCGGCTCCGTCCTTGGCGAACAGCGATTTGTCCTCGCTGGTGGCCTTCTTGGGGGGAGCTTGTCCTCGCGCGACCGATGAGGCGGCCAGCGACGTGCAAAGCGTCAGCACCACCAGCGACCACGAGACCGCGCAGCGCGGGTGGCGGGTGATGCCGGACGTCTTCGACAGATTCATGAGCGCAAACCACCGCATGGGATTCCTCCGGAGAACATCGTTCGGTGAAAGACTGTGGTACGGAGAGACCCGGATTCGTGATCCCGCCCGTGATCGTTGACGCCACTCTCAACCACAGTCAGTGTAGGACCGGCAAAAACCTCGGTCAATCGGCAGGCCGACAGATGCCCGATTGAGCTGACGACTGTATCGATTCCGCAGATTGTTCCAACGCCGGTCGCCGACCGCTGGCAGGAGTTCCCCGCATGAACGAACCGACACGACCGCCGGGACTGTTCGTGACGGGGACTGACACGGGGGTCGGGAAGACTCACGTGGCGTCGCTGATCGCGCGGCAACTGAGCGCGTCGGGTGTGCGGGTTGGCGTTTACAAGCCCGTTTGTTCGGGAGCCATCTTCGACGCGAATGGCCGCGCGCGATGGGACGACATCGACCGGCTGCGCGATGCGGTGCGAGGCCACTGGTCGGACAGCGATCTCACCGACGACGCAATCTGTCCGCAACGGTTCATCGCCCCGCTGGCTCCTCCGCTGGCGGCGCGTGCCGAGGGACGAGTCGTCGATGCCGGGCAACTGCGCCGGGGGGCCGAGTGGTGGACGGGACGCGCGGAGGTTCTGATCGTCGAGGGAGCGGGTGGGTTGCTTTCGCCAGTGAGCGAGACCCAAACCGTGGCCGATCTGGCGCGAGACATCGGCTATCCGTTGATCGTGGTGGCGCGCTGCGGTCTCGGCACGATCAACCATTCGCTGTTGACGGTCGATGCGGCGCGGCACCGCGGCCTGCACATCGCCGGCATTGTCTTGAATCAATCTCACGCCGCCGACGATCTCACACTGGGGGCCGACAATGCCGTGGAGATCGAGACACGCAGCGGCGCTCCCGTGTTCGGGGTGGTTCCATGGCAATCGGCCGACGGTTTGCAACGCGATGGTCAGACGGTCACAATCCGCTGGCGAACGCTGTTTGGCCAATGAATCGTGCAACAGTCAAGAGGGTCATGGTATGGCGACGGAAGTCACGTGCGGGCAGTGTCACGGTCGGCTGCTCATTGAGACGCCGGGCGTGGTGGTGGCTTGTCCCCATTGTGGAGTCCATCTGTCGATCCCCGCTCCCGCGCCCGAACCGGCAACTCAACCCGAACCGATCCTGGAACAGGACACCGCCGTCGAAAATCCGCCTGCACCGGGTATGCCTCCGACCGCCGACGATTCGGGCGACATCGAATTGAATCTGGAAGCGGTCGGACCGATTGCCGAATCGCCGCCCAGCGAAGTCCCCGTCGATCCACTCGCCTCGTCCAGCGTGTTTGGCGGACCTGACGAACATGACCAGGCCACGGAGTCGGGCTGGCACAGTGCCCCCAATCTGCATGTCGGCCCGAGCGAATCGCCATCGCCTCCCGGCGCAGTGGGTACGGAGCCCTCTCCCGCGTCGTTCACGTCACCGCTGATGGATTCCACTCCCGACCCATCGCCAGGCTCGGTGAATGAGCCGGCGATGGCCACGTTTCCCACATTTGGTGAAACGCCGCGAACGGCCGATCCGGTGTGGAATTTCGCGCCGGGCGAGGCGGCGACATCGGCACCTGCCGACATGTTTCTGTCCGCGTCCCAGCAGTTCACGCTCGGTGCTCCCGCCGATGAACCGCCTGACGTTCCCGAGCAGCCGATCTTCGGGTTCGGAGCCTCGCCGGAATCATCGAGCTTTGCGGCACAGGCTCGAACCATCACGCTGCCGGGAGAGAGCACGGAAGATCTCCTGCTTTCGTCCTCGCAGCAGTTCAGTTTGGGAGCGGTTGCGGCCACCATCGCCGCAGTCGATGCGGCCGCGGCCGATTCGACCGATCGCAGCGAGTCTCAGTCCGGTTCCCCAGTGCTCGCATCGCCGCCCGTGCTCGCATCGGCGGCGGCCCCTGTGGGAGAAGCGGCCGCCTCGCAACAGAAGGTTCTCATCCTGTTGCTGCTCGTCGTCGGCAGCTACGCCAGCGCGATCACGATCGTGCTGATCTACCTCCTGGCGGCTGGACGGACTCACCAATTGGAGAGCCTTCCCGATTTGAAACCGCCCATGAAGAAGGGGGAGGTTTCGGCCACGTTTTACTCGCCCAAGAACGATCTCCCGGCGGGGCACGTCCTGAAGCTCGGTCAATCGCAGCGGTTTGGCAGCGTGCTCGTGACGCCCGTCCGGGTGACGCGCGGCCCGGTCAAGTTCGAGCATTATTCGGGAAAGAGCGCCCTCGAACGCACCGACACGCAGCCCCTGCTGAAATTGTGGTTGAAGTTCGAGAACGTCTCGCTCGATCAGACCTTTTCGCCACTCGATGATCTGCTGATCTTCAAACGCTCGACCCAGAACAAGGGCGAGAAGGTCTTCGCCAATAACTTTCTCGTGGCGGCGGAGAATCGCAAACTGACCCGGTCTGTCTTCCATGTCTACGACATGCCACCCCACAGTGAGTTCGCCATAATCGGCCAGAAGCTGGATACAGAGCTGCCGCCGGGTGAGACGTGGCAAACCTTCGTCCCTTCCGAAGAAGAGGCCCTCGAATTGAAGGGCGATCTCGTCTGGAGGGTCCACATCCGCAAGGGCTATCACCCCAAGTCGCTTCGCGGGGTGACGACCTTGATCGACGTGGTGTTCCACAGCAATGACATCGCAGATGACAGCGACAAAACCTGACGGCGGGTTGGTCTGCGGTGTCCCCCTTCATCTCAACAGGAGCCTGTCCGATGACTGATCTTTCGCGGCGTGAATTCCTGGGTCAGGCGGCCGGTACGGTGGCAGCCGCAGCCGTCACGAGTGGCATCGCGTCGGGCGCCAGCAGCGACGGCAGGTTGACGGTCGCCCTGATCGGTTGCGGTGGAATGGGCGGCAATCATCTGAAATTGTTGGCCGAGCGGAAGGATGCTCACATCGCGTACCTCTGCGACGCCGATGCCGATCGATTGGCGGCGGCGGTCAAAACGGTCGAGGCGGCCGGCAAACCGGCTCCCAAACCGGTGAAGGACATGCGCACCATCTTCGACGACAAGATGGTCGATGCCGTGTGGCTGCCGATGCCGGATCATTGGCATGCGCCGGCGACGATCCTCGCGTGTGCGGCGGGTAAGCACGTCTATGTCGAAAAGCCCTGCTCGCACAACCTGCGCGAGGGCCGCCTGATGTTGGAGGCGGCTCGCAAACACAACCGCGTCGTCCAGGTAGGGACTCAAAGTCGCAGCACGCCCCACGTCCAACGCGCCATGCAACTGCTGCGCGACGGTGCGATCGGCGATGTTCTGGTCGCCAAGGCCTGGAACAGCCAGCTCCGTGGAAACATCGGGCACAAACAACCGACCACGCCTCCGCCTCAGCTCGACTACGATCTGTGGACCGGCCCCGCGCCGATGCAGCCTTACCAATCGAACCTGCTGCCCGGCGTGTGGCGGTTCTGGTACGACTTCGGTGTGGGAGACATCGGCAACGACGGCGTTCACGACATCGACATTGCGCGGTGGGGACTGGGCGTCGACACGCATCCCTCGACGATCGCGGCTCTCGGCAGCAAGTTCTTCTTCGACGACGACCAGCAGTTCGCCGACACGATGTACTGCGTGTTCGAGTACGCCGGCAACGGCCAGGTGGGGCAGAAGCGCCAACTGATTTACGAGCAGCGCGACTGGTCACCCTACGTGCAGGAAGGCTATGAAAACGGCAACGCCTTCTACGGAACGAAGGGGATGTTGATCCTGGGCAAGGGAAGTGGCTTTCATCTCTACGCGGCGAGGAACAAGCTGGTCGAGAAGATGGAGGGATCGCCGAACCTGCCCGCGCATCACCAGAACTTCATCGACTGCATCCGTTCTGGAAAGCGTCCGAATGCCGACATCGCCGAAGGACATCTCTCCGCATCGCTGGCTCATCTCGGCAACATCGCCTGCCGAGTCGGGCGGACCTTGCAACTCGATCCAACGACCGAGCGCATCGCCGATGACCCGCAGGCCGATGCACTGCTCAAGCGGTCGTACCGTACAGACCACTGGGCTGTTCCGGCGGGAGCGTGATGCCGAATCACCACAGAGCGAGTTGATCGGACAGTCTTCGCATCCGAGCGAGTCGATGTGGCCGGGCCTGTTGCCAAACGGCAACGTGTTCGGTGATGCGTGGCTTCTTCGATTCATGCCGTCTCAGTCGGTTCCAGTCTGCGCAGTGTGAAGACCGGCGAAGTTGGACTGCTCCGGTTCCGTAACCTTGAGAAGACGAACGTTCCTTTCGGGATTTTCCATCAATGCTTTGATGATGCATTTCGTAATGAGCGTTTGGTGATTTTTGAGGATTTCTCTCAAGCGAGCGCTTCCCCCGCGCGTTATCGTTGGCTCAACGCTTCCGATGGACGGGGAGCTTGTCGAATCGCGCCGTGAATCCGGTTCTGTCTGTTGTGACGAACCGGTCCGTCGCGGGCGCGGCGCGATGAACGACGGCAACCCGTCCTCGGGGCATGAGAACACACTGTCACTTGAGGGGAGATCAGTCATGAGAATATCGATGATCGGGATGCTGACTGCGCTGGCGATGTTCGCCACCGCGTCGCCCGGATCGGTCGAGGCCGGCCGCTACTGCGGAGCCGCGAGCTACAACTGCTGTCCAACGGCAGCCTGCCAGCCGGCGGCGTGTTACACGACGTGTCGCGTCGAGCGACAGCAGTGCGAACGCACGGTCTACAGCTACGTGCAGGAGCCGCAGCAGTACATGGTGTGCCGCACCGTGTACGACACGACCTACGAGGATGTGGCTCAGACTTGCCAGCGCACCGTGCGGGAAACGGCCTATCGCGAAGAGTCGTATCAGGTCGCACGACAGGTCGTCGAGACGGCCGAGCGCGAAGAACAGTACACCGTGATGCGGCCCGTCACCGAGACGCAGTATCGCGAGCACTGCTACACCGTGCAGAAACCGGTTTGGGAGGAATCGACTCGCGAAGTCCGACGCTGCGTGCAGCGACCGGTCACCGAAACGATCGAACGCGAATGCCGTCGCACGGTCGTCCGCACGGTCAGCGAGACGATCAATCAGGAGCGTTGCTACACCGTCATGCAACCCGTCACAACGTACCGCACCGTCCGCAAGGACTGCGGTCGCTGGACGTGGCAGCGGGCTTACAATCCGAGCTTCTGCTTCCCCGGATGCGTTCGCGACGAGTGCGGCAACGCACAGCTGGCGATGGTGCCGCGCGGCTTCTACACCGTTCGTCCGCAATGGTGTCCGAACATTGTGGAAAGTCAGGTTGCTTGCACGAGCTATCAGCCTCAGGTCTGCCGCCAGACCGTGCCGGTCACCGTCTGTCGCCAAGTGCCCGAGACGATCGTGACCAAGGTTCCCGTTCAAGTCTGCCGGATGGTCTCGGAGCAGGTCGTCGAGCAGATCCCGGTTCGGACCTGCCGCATGGTCTGCGAACAGGTCACGCAGCGCATTCCGTATCAGGTCTGTCGTCAGGTGGCCGAGCAATGCACCCGTCGCGTGCCGGTGCAAACCTGCCGCACCGTGATGGAAACCAAGACCTGCCGCGTGCCGTACACGGTCTGTCGGCAGGAGCCTTACACGGTGACGCATCGTGTGGCGAAATGTGTCGCCCGCGAGGAGCAGGTTCCCTGCACCCGCATGGTGACGAAGTGCGTGCCGCGCGTCGAAACGTATGAAGTCTGCAAGCTGGTGCCGCAAACCGTTTGTCCCGCATCCCCGTGTTCAGCGGGATGCTCGACGGGCGCGTGTGCGAGCGGCGGCTGTGCCTCTGGAAATTGCGGAGTGCCTCAGGCGGCTCCGCCCGCCGGTGTGTCACCCACTCCGATTCCCGAGTCCGCTCCGCTGACCAGGATCCCTGCTCCGCGTGGCGCAGCGACGTGATCGGCTGAGTCTCTCTGTCAGTACCAAGAACGGGACGCTTCCCTCACGGAAGCGTCCCGTTTCTCATTCACGATGCCACGCGTCCATCGCGAATGCGGATCACACAATCACCCGGTTGGATGTGCTCCTGTTCGTGAGTCACCACGACAACCGTGGAACCTTGTTCGCGGCAGAGCACTCGCAGGGCGGACAGGATCGCGGCGCTGTTCTCGCTGTCGAGTTCACCCGTCGGCTCGTCGGCCAGCACGAGTTTGGGTCTCTTGAGAAGTGCGCGGGCGATCGCGACGCGCTGCTGCTCGCCTCCCGAGAGTTGATTCGGGCGATGAGACCAGCGGTCGCCCAGGCCCAGCCGTTCGAGCAGATTCATGGCCTCGGCCCGTTGCGCGGCGGAGACTCCTCGCGGCAGAAACGGAGCCAGCACGTTGTCGACGGCCGACAGGTTCGACAACAGGTTGAAACTCTGAAAGATGAACCCGGCCTCTTCCCGACGAAACTGATCCCGCTCGCGCGTCGTCATCGTGCCGAGTGGCCGTCCGTTCACTTCGATCAATCCGCTCGACGGCTCATCCAGCGCACCGAGCAGGTACAGCAGCGTGCTCTTGCCGCTCCCCGACGGGCCGAGGATGAATGCAAACGAACCGGCCGGAATCTGGCAGGTCACACCCCGCAGTGCATGAATCTCCAACGAGCCGCGTCGGTGAACCTTGGTCACATCTCGGACGTCAATCATGGCGGGGCTTTCTGTGTCTGTCTCGCAGTGGGCCGAAGTGATCGAAGCTCCAAACTCCAAGTTCCAAAGTCCAAACGAATCTCAAATCTCAAACTTCAAACCCCCAAACCTCTCGGATCGAAGTCGGTTTGAGATTTCCTCCTTTGGAGTTTGGGATTCGTTTGGTCTTTGGGATTTGCTGCTTGGGATTTCCTCCCCAAGCTCCTCTTGGTCGATTTCTCGCCGGTCATTATCATCCCGCCGCTCTGGTACGTCGACCGTTCGGTTTCCAAGGAGGGAACGAATCATGTCCGCCCTGTTGGTTCGTCGAGTTTCGTGGCTGGTTGTGCTGTGTGGTGTGTTGTACGTGGGATCGTTGGCGGGGATCGTTCGTTCGCAGGACAGTGAACTCAAAAATGCCAAGCCCGCACCGGCCGATACCATTCCTCCAATTCCCGTCGGGGGGGAGGGGGAGGAAGAAGGAAACGCCGCGTTGCAGGCCGTGGGCGGCCTCGGCATCGGGCACATTCAGAGTACGCTGGGACTGATCGGTGTCACGGCGGACGCCTTCGCCAAGGAGACCTACGACGCCAAAAAGGTCGAGGGCCTGATGACCAGTACGATCAACAGCATCGACGTCGTGAAGAAGCTGCTCCGCAAACTGCAGGACACGAAACTGTCCCCCAACGATGAGGATTTCATCGACCGGATGATGGGTGCGTACAACGCCCTGCAACGGGAAGCCAAGGCACTCTCGACTTTTGCCAGGTCGAGAAAGCCCGCCGATGCCGAGGCCTTCGCCAAAGCGAGAAAAACGGCGATCGACAAGATCGACAAATTGACGCTGGACGACGATGCAACCACCGCTGCCGATCCGCCGGCGGGTAACTGATTGGGCTGCCGCTGTTCGCGTCGCTTCTGATGAGACAAACTCCAACACCCCGGCTGCCGCCTGGCAGGCGGGGTGTTTTTCATGAAGTTCCGAGTTGAGGACGAGGCTCCGATGAAGCACGTACTCGGACTGCTGGTCTTGCTCGGCGCGGCGTACGGTGACGCTCGAACTTCCCGGCGACCTCGACACCGCAGCCGCTTGGCGCGAGAATCGTGAGGCGTTGTTGGACGCGATCTCGAAATAGCAAAACGCCGTGACACCTGTTCCTGCCGCAAGGCCAGTGCGGGTGTGCATCGCAGGCGAAACGTAATGCCCATGTCCGATGCTGCTCCTCAATCGCCGGCTGCTGCTCCAAGTCCGGAGGCTGCTGCGCCCGGCGCGCTCGAACTCGAACCGCGCGAGAAGGTGAAGACGTTTCCGACCTCTCCGGGCGTCTACCTGATGAAGGACGGCAAGGGGCGAGTGATCTACATCGGCAAGGCGGTCAACCTGCGAAATCGAGCCTCGAGCTACTTCACGAAGCTGGCGGCCGAAGACGTGCGGACGTTTCGACTGGTTCCCGAGATCAGGGACATCGATTTCATCGTCGCCGACAGCGAAGTCGACGCGCTGCTGCTCGAAGCGCGACTCATCAAGGACATTCAGCCGCCGTTCAACTCGGAGCTCAAGGACGACAAGACGTTTCCGTATCTGGAAATCTTCGTTCGCGAAGAATTCCCGCGCGTCGAATTCACCCGCAAGCCCCGCCCGCGCGGGACGAAGCTGTATGGACCGTTCACCAATGCGAAGAAACTGCGCGGCGCGATCGCCGTCCTGCAGCAGGTCTTTCGATTCCGGACCTGCTCGCTGAACATCAAGGAGGCGGATGAACACTGGCGCTGGTTTCGGCCCTGTTTGTTGGCAAGCATCAATCAATGCACGGCTCCCTGCAATCTGCGGATCAGCCGCGAGGACTACCGCCACGACATCCGCAAGTTGCGGCTGTTTCTCGAAGGGAAAAAGAAGCGGCTGTTCCGGGAGTTGCACGACGAAATGCAAGCGGCGGCGAAGGAGTTGAAGTTCGAGAAAGCCGCGCGGTTGCGGGACCAGATCAAGGCTCTCGAAACGCTCAACCTGCGCGGCAACCTGCAGGACCACGCGCAGCCCGAGGCGTTTCAAGTCGATCCGCGCAAGGGGCTGCTCGGGTTGAAGAAGATCTTCGAGCTGCCAAATCTGCCGCGCCGCATCGAAGGGATGGACATCGCCCACTTGCAGGGAGGCGAGACCGTCGCGAGTTGCGTGCAGTTCATCGACGGTCTTCCGTTCAAGCACGGTTACAAACGCTTCAAGATCCGGACGGTGGAGGGTGTCGATGACTTCGCCTCGATGCGCGAAGTCGTCAGCCGCCACTTCCGTCGTCTGCAACAGGAGGGCGAGGCGTTCCCCGACATCCTGCTGATCGACGGCGGCAAGGGACAGCTCAGCGCGGTGATGGCTGCGCTCGACAGCATCGGCATCGCGCCGCCGTTCGTCTGTTCACTGGCCAAACGGGAGGAAGAAATCTTCCTGCCGGGCCAGACGGAGCCGAAGCTGCTCAGCAAACATTCGTTCGCGCTGCGACTCCTGCAGTACGTGCGCGACGAGTCCCATCGGTTTGCCCAGCACTACCACCATCTCCTCCGCACGAAGTCGACGTTCGGCGATTGACACGAACGGCACGTGCTTCCTCGGAAGGAACTTCAGGCGTTTCAGCCGTTGAGACAGAGATTCCCGTCAAAACATCGAGTGCCGTCCGAAAAGTGATGACTTCCGTCGCCGAATCGCCGAGTGCAGCCAATCAGATGGTGAACTCACCCCAGAAAACGTCGAATACAGTCCATCCAATCGTGATGGCCGCCAAGGCAAGGACGGTTCCAGCACAGAAATCACGGTTTTATGCCGCGTCAGGCTCATGGTTTTGAGTATCGTGGTCGTTTCGCCAGACGTCGTCGGCCTGATGCCAAGCGTGCTGAGATGACATTCCGCCTGCGACCTGCACTTCAGACTGTAGTGAATTCCATGACGAAGCCTCTCCTCCTGCCGGTACTCTTCGCATTGCTGAGTCTGGCTGCACCGAGGTGGCTCGTCGCTGCTGATCCTCCCGTCGCGCCGGTGCCTCCCGAGTGGATCAAGCCGGCGTTTGACCGGGGGTTGGTCACGGTCGAGTTCTACGATCAAGCCAAAGAACCGCGCGAGTACCCCGGCTGGACCATCTTCGATTCCGACCTGACCTATCAGTTCGACTATGAGTTCCGGTTTCGCGAAGACCGGCAAAAAAAGTACGTCGTCACACTGTTGCCGAAATTTTCCAAGGTTGAGCTGGCGGTGCGGCATCGGATCCAGTTGCCGAAGCACCTCGATTCGCCCGGCGTCTGGGAGATGTGGCTGGCGCAGCACGAACTGGAGCACGTGGGCGTCGGGGCACATCACCGTACCGTGATGCTGGCCGAGCATCTCGTCCGAAAGGTTAAACGCGTTGAACGGTCCGCCAACATGCCTAACCAAATCACCAAGGCCTGGGTGCAGGACGCGATTCGCGAAGAGATCGCTCCGCGGCGCGAGGCGCTCGACCAACTGATCAAGGCCAACAATCGGAGCCTCGACAAGCTGACCGGTCACGGTTCGAGGTCGCTCGGCGATCGCGAGGCCTTTTATGGTCAGATGTATCTGAAGGAGAATCTGGACGAAATGAAGTTCCCGTATCTCTCCGAGGTTCTCGAACTGTTGGATGATCGCGACTATCTGGCCGCTCGCTGGGAGAGTCCTGCCAGAAAGAACGACAAGCCCGGCAAATGACCGGCGATCCGATCTACGCCTCGCGACACAACCAACCCTGCTGCGCAAAAGGTTTCGCCGCACATGACGCCCTACGATCCTCACCGGTGGACGAGCCATCTGTTCGATGTCGAAGGCTCGATGGTTCGCGAAATCCTGGGGCGCGTCAGTGCCTGCGTGCTCTGGTCGGTCTTGATCGTCGTGCTGTACCAGTACGGACCCGACTGGTTCGACAATCTGGCCATTGCCGAGACGGCCCACGCACTGATCGGGGCTTCGATGGGACTGCTGCTCGTGTTTCGGACGAACGCGTCGTACGACCGTTTCTGGGAAGGCCGCAAGCTGTGGGGGAGCATCGTCAACGAGTCGCGCAACCTGGCGCGGCAGTCTGCCACATGGTTGGCCGCCGATCGTGAGTTGGCTCAGCGGGCGATCTGGTGGACGGTGGCGTTCGCCTACGGCACGATGCACCGGCTGCGAGGCGTGTCCGACATCGGCGCCGCGAAGAATCATCTTTCCGCCGCAGCCGTCTCCGAAGTGTTGAGCATGGGCCACGTCCCGCTGGCCGTTTCACGAAGGCTGACCGAACTCGTTGCCTCGGCGCGAGACCGCAGGCTGATCGATGGCGACCAGTTGCGGTGCCTCGATCAAAATGTGCAACTGCTGATCGACTGCTGCGGCGCGTGCGAACGGATTCGTTCGACGCCGCTCCCGTTCGCGTATGCCGTGCATCTGCGCCGGGCACTCATCGTCTACTGCTTCACGCTGCCGCTGGCGCTCGTCCAGGAATACGGTTGGGAAACCGTGCCGGTGACGCTGATGATCGCCTACGTCCTGTTCGGCATCGAGGAAATCGGCGTCGAGATCGAGGACCCGTTCGGCTCCGATGTGAACGATCTGCCACTGGAGACGATCTGCGAATCGATCGAACAGAACCTGCGCGAGGTCGCAGACTCGGTCGCGTGATTCTCACCGCTCGCCCAACTTGGGCAGTCGCAGCAACACCACGGCGTGACAGCCGAGGCAGGCGATGCCGATCAGCACCGCCAACACGCCGAACATCTCTTCTTCGTGACGCATGCCGCCCGCGAAGGCCATTGTGTTAACGGCGATCGCCGTGACGAACATCGAGCCGGCTATCAGACCGAACGACAGCGCCATCGCGCCCCACCGCAGTTGCAGCGACAGCACGACCGTCAGATGTATCAGGAGTAACAGGTTCATCAGCCACCACCAGAAGCCCGGTTCGCCGAAGTACTCGCCCATCAGCTTCGGTCCGCCGGGCAGGAACAACAGGCCGAACAGGTTCGCGCCGACACCCGGCAGCAGGCCCAGACCGCATCCCAGCACCTTTGAGTACGCCAGGTCGGGGATCGAACGGGGCAGCATCAGCAGCGACGACAGCGTCATTCCCTTGATCTCTTCCTGGAAGACGCGCGACGCACACAGCGCGATGTCGATGGCCAGCAGCGGATGTGAGAAGAACAGAAACCCCCACGTCACGTCCTCCCAGCGCATCGTCCAGTTGCCGTAGTTTGAGTTCCCCCAGGTCGACGGGTGATTCGCGGCCACGCACAGGCCGTACAGGCCGGAATACAACAGGCACCGGATCACGACGCCGGCCCAGCCTCCGCCGATGAAATGAAAGTCCTTCCAGACCAGCGACATGTCCCACGCCCGACCCGCGCTGAACATACGGAGGCCGCGGCTGGTCCGGCGAGCCACCATGCCGCGCGAGGTCGCTTCCTGCGCGGGCTCCATCGCCACGAAGCCGAACAGCCACCACGACAACAGAAAACAGACCAGCCCTCCCGCCGCATTGCCAACGATTTGCGGAGACCAGGTGAACTCGTGGCTCGTTTGCGTCGCGGCATTCAGTTCCGTGAAGACGGTCGACTCGCTCAGCCATTTCAGCGGCGCGAGGATCAGGTTCTGGCCGGGATTGGTCACCGTCCAGCCTTTACCTTGAAGCAGGTACAGCAAGCCGGCGTACGCGAACGCCGGAACGGTGCAATAACCGACCAACCACAGCGTGGTCAGCCCCGACGCGTCGCGACTGCGGCGGCAGAAGACGGAGCACAACAGCCCCACATTCGCCAGCAGAATCGTGTATGAAAAGAGCGAGACGTACGCCGACGTGATCTGTCCCGGCGTCAGCCCTCCCAGCGTCACGGCCAGCAGCGTGAACGGATATTGAATCGCGAGCAGCAACAGCACCTGAAACAGCCGGCTGGTCGACTTCCCGAGCAGAATTCCCAGCGGACTGATCCCGGCCATCGTCATCAGGCCGAGCGTGTCCTCCTCCTTCTCCTCCGTGATGGCACTCGAAAAGAACCCGACCCCCAGCAGCGTGACGAACACGGCGTTGACGTACACCACATAGCGAAAGAACAGCAGCCCCGGCGCGCCAAAGAACATTGATGTTGTCTGAGCCGACCAAAGCGACAGGTAGATCACCCCCAGCAGGAAGAACCACAGCAGATGAATCCGCCCCGACCTCGAATCGGTTCGCAGCGATCGAAACAACAGAGCGAAGATGCCACGCCACATGATGAGGTGTTCTCGGGGATGTTGCTCAGCGAAAGCGGGAGTGCAAAGTGAGAAGTGATTAGTGCAAATCGCGAAGTGAAAGGCCATCCCAGCGGGGGGTTCAAGCTGTTCGTTGACACTTCCGGCTCACACGGCGCGAGCCTTCACCAGAGCGCTGAGTTGTTTGAACTCGGGGGCCGCCGCCGACTCGCACCACTCGAACAACACGGCTTCCGCGGTCGTGATCGTCGCGCCGCTGTTGGCCATCCGTTCGAGAGCGAACGGGTGATCGAGATCGCCTCGTGCGGCGATCGCGTCGGCCACGACCGTCGTCTGATATCCGGCGGCCAGCAGATCGAGCACCGTCTGCAACACACAGACGTGAGACTCCATCCCGGCCACGACAATCTGAAAGCGATCGTCGATGGCGTTGGCTGCCGTCGGCCAGCCCGTGCATTCGACAGCGCTGAACCGCTTCTTGGAGGGCCGCTCGCTGATCAGTTCCGCGAGCGCAGCGACGGTCGGGCCGAGACCCTGCGGATACTGTTCGGTCGCCGTGACGGGCACGCCAAACAACCCTGCTCCCTCGACGAGGAACCGGCAGTTCGCGACCAATCGCTCGCGCGAGGATGCCGCCAGCGCAGCGACGAGCTTCTCCTGGACATCAACGATCAACAGGCGACTCGAGGCGCGATGCAACAACTCGGGACTGCGGAGACCTTCAGACGACGATGACATGGCTCGGAACCTCGCGGGATTGTGCAGTCCACGATCAGTGATTTCCGAGCGGGGCGGCGTCCGCCCCCCGGTTCTTCTTTCAGACGGCAAACGGGCCGATGCACAAGAACCGGGGGGCGGACGCCGCCCCGCTCGGAAGCGATTCGATTAGGGAAGCGGAGGTATAGCGGCTCATGCCACGAGTTGTCGCCTCAACCGAACAGTTCGGTCAACGGGCGGCCGTCGACGAGTTGATGCGGACGGCCGAGGGAATCGTGGAGCAACGCGTCGGGAGAGATGCCCAGCGAGTGATAGACCGTGGCGAGCATGTCTTCCGGCGAAACCGGGTTCGACGTGGGATAGGCCGCGTCGCGGTCGCTCGAACCGTAGACCTGGCCGCCGCGAATGCCTCCGCCCGCGAACACCGCCGACTGACACGCGCCCCAATGGTCGCGGCCCTGAGCCGGATTGAGTTTCGGAGTCCGACCGAATTCGCCCCACATCGCGACGAGCGTCTCATCGAGCAAGCCGCGCCCCTGCATGTCATCCATCAACGCCGAGAAACCCTGATCGAGCGACGGCAGGCAGTAGTACGCCTTCAGCATCTGAGTTCCGGTCAGTCCCTCGAACGGGCCGTGATTGTCCCAGACGTTCGCCACGTTGCCGCTCGATTGGATGCGCATCCAACTGATCGTAACGAGCCGCACGCCCGACTCGATCAATCGCCGCGCGAGCAAAATACTTTCGCCGTACTCGTTGCGGCCGTAGCGGTCTCGCGTACGCGGGTCTTCCAGTTCCAGATTGAACGCCCGCTTGGCAACCGGTGACGACAACATGCCGAACGCCTGCTCGCGGTAACTGTCCAGTCCCCGCGCCGATTTCACCGACTGATAGCGGCGGTCGGTCTCTTCCACGACGTTCAACAACCCGCGCCGAGCCAGCAGCCGCGCTTCGGCGACATCCTGCGGCAGCGAGATCGTGTGCTGAGCGGTCTCTTTCGTCTCCTTCGCCGCCTCCACTTCCATCGGATCGTGGCGGCCTCCAAGGAAACCGGCATACGTCCCGGTGTACGTCGCGCCGTCGTGGCCGATCGGCCGGGGAATCGTCACGGCCGAGGGCATCGCTCCCATCGGCGAGAAGTACGACACGACCGAACCGACATTCGGAAAGTCGTTTCGATTCCGCTGGTTCCTCGGCACGGCGAGCGTGTTGTTGATCCGGCCGGTCAGCGTGCGATAGACGCTCGGTTCGTGGTTGTTGCTGTCGTGGGTCAGCGACCGAATGAGGACCGTCTTGTCGGTGTGTCGAGCGAACAGCGGCATGTGTTCGCAGACGTCGATCCCCGGCACCACGGTTTGGATCGGCTGAAACTGACTGCGAATCCCCTCGGCCGCGAGCGGCTTCATATCCCACATGTCCTGTTGAGGCGGACCGCCCCACAGGTAAATCAGGATGCAGGCCTTCGCCTTCCCGGTGCGCGAGACGCCTCCCGCCGCGAGAGCCTGCTCCGCTCGAAGCAACCCCGGCAGCGTGACGGCTCCCAAACCGAGCCGCCCCAATCGAATCATGGCATCGCGGCGGTGAAGCATGCGGAAATCCTCCCCGGAGATTCGTGAACGCGGTTCGAGCGTACCTTGGTAGATCGGCGAACGTCAATTCGTCGGTCCAGTCTGACTTCGTTTTGTTCCTCTGCCAAGGCGACTACCATGCGGCGATGATCGCTCAGTTTGCGTTGTTGCTTGTGTGTGGGATGAGCCTGATGTGGGGGCTGATGCCGCGCGCTCAGGTCACGGCCGGATTCTTCCGGATCCAGATGCTGATCGTGCTCGGCTTGAGTGTTCTGTCACTGCTGACGCTGGGCCAGTTGGTGGACATGTCGGGTGAGCCGTTGGCGGAACGGTGGTTGATCGCCGCGCGAGTCGCAACGGGTCTGATCGCGTTCGTGGCGTATGTCGGCTCGGTTCTGTGGACGCTCGATCGGAGACCGGCGGGAACCGTCTGCGTCTTCGCGATTCTGGCCGCGTCCCTCGCGAGCCTGATCCTGTCGCGAGGCGGCATCGGCTGGCTGGCCTCTCCGTCGGGGGCGTTCTTATTCCTGTCGAACCTTGCGACGGCGGGAGTTCTCGGGGGAGCCGTCACCGGGATGCTGCTCGGTCACTGGTACTTGACCGCGCCCACGATGTCGATCGATCCGCTCAAACGACTCAGCCTGCTGTTCGGCGTGGCGGTCGCCGTGAGACTGGTGGTCTCCCTCGTCGGCTGCGTCCTCGGCGGACAGAGCCTTCACGACGGCACGCATTGGACGTGGTTTGCCATGCGCTGGCTGGCAGGCATCCTCGGGCCGCTGGTCATCTCGATCATGGCCCTGCGCATCCTGCGCTATCGCAACACTCAAGCCGCCACGGGCGTGCTCTTCGCCGGAGTGATCCTGACGTTCATCGGAGAAATGTCGGCGGCGCTGCTGTATTCGGAACTGCATGTGCCGCTGTGACGAAGGTTGATAGTCGAGGGTTGAGGGTTGATGGACAGACAAGTGCTCTCCTCCTCAACCCTCAACCTTCAACCTTCAACCTTCAACCCTCGACCATCAACCCTCGACCATCAACCCATGCTCATTTCCTTCGATTGCCCCAAGTGCCTGAAGCCTGCTCGCGGGGAAGTGACCTCGGCAAGTCGCGGCGTGATGTGTACCGACTGCGGCTGGACGAAGCCCGTCGTGGACGGAGATGTTTCCGACGGCACGCCAACTCGCTGTTTGGTTTGCGGGTGTGGCGACCTCTGGCGGCAGAAGGATTTTTCACCCAGGCTCGGTGTCACCATCGTCGCCATCGGGATCGCGCTGAGCACCTGGTTCATGATGCAGATGCAACCCGAATGGTCGATTGGAACGCTGATGGCCTTCGCGCTCGCCGACATGGTGATGTTCGCCGTCATGCGCGATTGCCTGGTCTGTTACCGCTGCCACTCGCGGTATCGGCGAGTTCCCCGCCTGGAACAAGTTGCGACGTTCGACCTGGAAGTCAACGAACGGTATCGTCAGGAAGCCATTCGGTTACAACAGGCGGAGCGGGAGGGGCGGGCGTAGTTGCGTCGGCGCAAAACTCCAAAGCCCAAGTTCCAAAGCCCAAACGAATCCCAAATCTCAAAGGGGGAAAAGTGCAAACGCAGAAGCAACGGTTCCGCCGACTCTCCGTTTGGTCCTTTGAACTTTGGTGATTGGGATTCGTTTGGTCTTTGGAACTTGAAAGTTGGTCTTTCTTCCCCGCCAGCGGGTCGGGTCTACGATTCACTTCCGGCGTTCGCATCACAACCACAAGACCCACATGGACACTCGTCAGTCGCGACTCGTCGAAGACATGGCTGGATTGTTCCGAGGAGAGCTTCGGTGCGATGCGGTCTCGACGGCGTTGTACGCCTCGGACGGCAGCCTGCATCAGATCACGCCGCTCGCAGTGGCCTGTCCGCGCGATCGCGAGGACTTGCTGACGCTGGTCAGGTACGCGGCCGAAGAGCGCCTGCCGCTGGTGCCCCGCGGGGCGGGATCGAGCGTCGGTGGCGAATCGCTCGGTTCGGGGATCGTCGTCGATTTCGCGCGGCACATGCACGCGATCGAAGAGATCGGTGAGCAGACCGTGCGCGTGCAGCCGGGTGTCGTTCACAGTCGACTCAACCGATTGCTGGCTCAGTCGGGACGCTGCTTCGCGCCCGATCCCTCGAACACGGCGACGACGACGATTGGCAGCATGATCGCGCTCGATGCCGCCGGGTCGCACTCGCCGCGGGTGGGGTCAACTCGCGATCACGTCATCTCCCTCGACGCGATTCTGGCGAGCGGACAGAGCTTCACCGCCGAGGTCGAATCGCTCGACCTGCTCAAGCTTCCGCCGGACGGTTCGCTGACGAACGGCCTCGCGGTGAAGCGGGAACTTGTGAGCCGGATCGCGGCACTGCTGGCCCATCACGCGGATCTGATCGAGGCGCGGCAGCCCGCCAGTTTGCCTCGCAACCGCGCGGGGTATTTTCTGCGCGGCGTCCTCACGACGATGCATCTGCATCTGCCGCGTTTGCTCGTCGGCTCGGAGGGGACGCTGGCGATGTTCGCGTCGGCCGTGCTGAAGACCACGCCGCTGTCGGCTCATCGCGGCGCGATGCTGATCTCGTTTGGATCACTCGAAGGCGCCGTGCGGGCGGTCGCGCAGATCGCGGAGGACCGGCCGAGTGCCTGCGATCTGCTGGACCGTCGCCTGCTGACGCTCGCGCGCGAAACCGATTCGCGGTTTGAGCGACTGCTGCGCGCCGACGCCGAAGCGGCGTTGCTCGTCGAGCACGTTGGCTTCAGCGAGAACGAGGTCGCGGGCAAGTTGACATCGCTGGCGAGACGGCTCGGCGAGTTGGCCGATTCAGGAGCGACGGCCTTTGTCGCGCGAACGGCCGAAGAGTTGGAGTTCCTCTGGTCGCTACCACATCGCGTGGTGCCACTGCTCAACGGCGTGCGCGGTCCGAGCAGCAGCCCGTTGCCGTTCGTCGAGGACATTTCCGTCCCGCCCGAAGCGCTGGAGGAATTCGTGGTGCGGATGCGACGCGTGCTGCAACGGCATGAGGTGACGGCGTCGCTCTATTCGCATGCGGCCGCCGGTCAGCTTCACATTCGTCCGTTCCTGCCCGTCCCGACGCCGCACGATGGTCCGCGACTCGAAGCCCTGGCGCGAGACCTCTATCACGCGGCCCTCTCCCTGGGTGGATCGATCAGCGGCGAGCACGGCCTCGGCCTGTCCCGCACCGCGTTCCTGCGATCGCAGTACGGCGAGCTGTATCGCGTCTTCCAGCAGATCAAGCACGTCTTCGATCCGCAGAACCTGCTCAATCCCGGCAAGGTGCTCTCTGACGATCCGCACCTGACCGTGCGCCATCTGCGTCCTGCCGTCGAGGTGAAGCCCGAGCTGTACGATCTGCAACTGAACTGGTCCGCAGCCGAGTTTGCTGCCACCGCGACGGCCTGCCACGGCTGCGGAGCCTGTCGGACACAGGAACCGTCGCTGCGCATGTGCCCGTTCTTTCGAGCCGAGACGTCCGAAGATCGCACGCCCCGCGCGAAGGCCAACGCGGTGCGAGCGATCGTCGATGGCCGCATACCGGCTCACGAACTGGCTTCGCCCGACATGGGCCAACTGGCGAAGAAGTGCTTCAACTGCAAACAGTGCCAGCTCGAATGCGTCAACCATGTCGATGTGCCGCACCTGATGATCGAGGCCAAGGCCCAGCACCTGGCCACGCATGGGCCGGCCACGTCAGACTGGTTCCTGTCGCGAGTCCACTTGTGGGGCGAGTGGCTCTGCCGGCTGTCGTGGCTCGTCAACCCGCTGCTCGGCGGGAACGGCTCGCGCTGGTTGCTGGAGCGAGTCATGGGAGTGGCCCGCGAACGGCGGCTCCCTCCGTTTGCGCGGCGTTCCTTTCTAAGAAGCATCCCGCGCGAATGGACCGCGCCTCCGGTGACGATTCGGGATGGACAGCCCGTCGTCTACTTCGTCGATCACTTCGCGAACTATCACGACCCCGAACTCGGCTTCGCCTTCGCGCGGATTCTCCAGCACAACGGCCAGACGCTGCATGTGCCGCCCAAACAGGTGCCGTCGGGCATGGCGTTGATCTCGATGGGAGACCTCGACGCCGCGCGGACGCTCGCCGAGCAAAACGTGCGAGTGCTGGCCGATTTCGCGCGGGAAGGCTGTCCCATCGTCTGCACCGAGCCGACCGCCGCCGTCTGTCTCAAGCACGAGTATCCGCGACTGCTCGATCATCCCGACACACAACTCGTGGCCGATCGAGTCATCGAAGCGGGAGCGTATCTCGCCGGCTTGCAGCGCGCGGGCGGACTGCGAACCGACTTCACCGAACTTCCGCTCACCGCGACCTATCACACGCCGTGCCACTTGAAGGCGCTGGGCAGCTCGACCCCGCTGGCCGATCTGTGCGGTCTGATTCCGCGTTTCGAGACGCATCGAGTCGCCGCCGGTTGCTCGGGCATGGCCGGTCCGTTCGGCCTGACGCGCGAAAACTTTGCCGACTCGCTGGAGATGGGCCGCGAGTTGATCGAGCACATGCGTTCCGACGTCCATGAACTCGGCCTGACCGAGTGCAGCAGTTGCCGCATGCAAATGGAACAACGCTCGCCGACGCCCACGCTCCATCCGCTGAAAGTCCTCGCGCTGGCCTACGGCCTGATGCCCCAAATCCATCGCCGCCTGAAGCCGAACACCCGCAAGCGACTGACGTCGTGAAGAGTCAGCAGGCCGCGATGCTCTCATTCTCAATCACGGACAGGGGACGAGAAATCACAGACTTCACTGGCAACAAAGCGATGGGGTGGGTCAGAATCTCTGCATCACGAAACCGGCATAGGGAACGGCAATGGGTAGATGAACACATCATCGACGCTGACTCCCCCAAATGACTTACCGCCAAAATGAGTGCCAAGCTTCCCCGGAAAGCGCTTTTGAATGTCCGTGGATGCCCGGGCCAGTGGGTCATCGCCACCAACAAGCTTCACTCGAAATGGATCGAGATAGGAAGTCTGCATCTTCTCCACCAGCCGCAGCACCTCTCCATACGCCACGTCAAAGTTTGTGTCATTGATCCCATCAGACGCGATGTAAAGGAATCGCTGGTCTTCGTCACTCGCCTTGAGCCAGAAGGCGGTTACTACGGGTTCGTACTTGTCGAACTCTCGAACGAGTTCTGCGCCCGCGTCGATCTCTTCAATTACCAGTGGCCAATGATCCATGGGAGTACTCCGCTAGTTGAGTCGGTGATGGCGGCGAATAGCTTGCGGGCCTGGGGCTCGGTCCACTGCTGATAACGGGCCTTTTCATCCCAGTCTTTGACGATTAACCAGTTGGCACCCAGAACTGGATTCGCGGTGGCGTCTGCCTTGCGTTGGAGTTCGAGTCCAGCAACTTCAACCAAAGCTTCAATCTTGTGCGTATAGCACTTCAGAGCAAGATCCTTGTTGGGGTAATCGTGTGCATTGGTCAGCTTGGCAATACAGGCCTTCAAGCCACATTCGATGGCATAACCAGCCACGTAATATGCACCAGACCACTGCCCAGAATTGAGAAGGGCATCTGCGTCCCGCACTCGCTCTTGGGCAAGTGATTGCAGTTGCATTCGATTCACCAGTCAACTCCCCCCGAAATGCTGATCACAACTGAATGGTATCCCAAACGCTGACAGGCAGCCATTCCATCCTGACAACGATGCCACAGATAACCTCGCTACACGTCGCAGACCTTGGCGGCGTGGCGCAGGGCTTCGACTTTGTCGGGCCAGGTGGGGATGAACTCCTGCGCGACGAAGCCCTTGTAGCCGGTATCGAGGATCGCCTGCATGATGGCGGGATAGTTGATCTCCTGCTTCTCATCGAGTTCGCCCCGGCCCGGATTGCCTGCCGTGTGGTAGTGGGCGATCACGTCCTTGTATTGACGCAGGCGGCGGATCACGTCGCCGTTCATGATCTGCACGTGGTAGATGTCGAACAGCAGCTTCAGTCGCGGCGAATCGACTTTTCGGATCAGTTCGACGCAGAAGTCCACGTCATCGCCGAAATAGCCGGGATGCCCCTTCATCGGATGGCTGCCGTCGCGCGAGTTCAGATGTTCGAGGCACAGGTTGATCTTCTTCTCTTCGGCGTAGGCGATGACCTGCTTCCAGCAGTCGATGCAGTTTTGGGCTCCCTGCTCGTCGGTGATTCCCTTCTCGCGCATGCCGGTGAAGGTGATGACGTTCTCGCACTCGTTCTCGACCGCCAGATCGATGCTGGCCCGCAGCTTGGCTGCGCAGAATTCGTGGTTCTCGCGATTGAAAGGGCCTTTGGCGAACCCGTGGCTGCTGACAAGAGAAATCTTCAGCCCGAGTTTTCTTACAGCGGGATAGTGTTCGGCTCCGATCCCTTCGATGGCCACCAGACCAATGTCGCGGCAATGCTGAGCGAGTTCGGGCGTCGGCATCGGATTGAAGCACCAGCCCATCACCGACTGCCGGATTCGACCGTGCCGAATCTTGTAGTCCGGCTCGACACGCGGATCCGCAGCCAGCGAAATCGTGCTCGAAGTGGCCACCGCACCGACGGCGATCGTGCCAGCCGCCGTCTTCAACATGTCGCGTCGAGTGAATTGCGTGTTCATGGGGATCGTCCATTGAGGAGAATGAAATGTTTACTCGTCGTCGATCTCGATCGACTTGACTTCGCTGATGACGCTGCCGCGCGCGAGGAGCGTTGAGAGGCGATCCCCTGCGCGCAGTTGGGCCGCGTCGCGGATCAGGTCGCCGTCGGGAAGACGCTTCGTCAGCGAGTAGCCTCGGTCGAGGACGGCCAGCGGGCTGAGAGCGTTCAGCGACGCGGCGATGGATCCCAACTGCTGACGCGACGCTTCGAGAGACTGCTTCATGCCGCGCCTCAATCTCGAATCGAACTCGTCGAGTTTGAGAGACAGGTCGCGAATCCGATCGAGCGGCCGCGCGAAGCAGCGCCGGTTGGCAATCGACTCCAGCCGCAATCTCGCCCGCTGCGCCTGTTGCCTGAGTGACGAGGCGAGTCGCTGGCGCAACTGCATCAACTCCGCGCGGACTTCCGATTCGAGCGGGACCACGAGTTCACCCGCTTCGCTGGGCGTGAGTGCTCGTTTGTCGGCAACCAGGTCGGCGATGGTCACGTCGATCTCGTGACCGACCGCACTGATGACGGGAATCTGGCAGGCAAAGATCGCCCGCGCGACGACCTCTTCGTTGAAGGCCCACAAATCTTCGAGGCTCCCGCCGCCGCGGCCGCAGATGCAGACATCGACCCCGGGAATCGTATGAACTCGCCGCAGCGCGGCCGCAATTTGTGGAGCGGCCGTCGGTCCCTGCACGACCACCGGGACGATGACAATGTTCGCCTTCGGCCAGCGGCGCGTGATGACCTGAATCATGTCCTGCACCGCCGCACCGGTCGGGCTGGTGATGAGCGCGATGCGGCGAGGAAACTTCGGCAGCGGTCGTTTGCGTTCCGACGCGAACAGGCCCTCGGCCGCGAGCTTCTGCTGGAGTTGACGGAACGCCAACTCCAGCGGGCCGATCCCCTTGAGCTGAAGCTGCTCCACCACGATTTGATAGACGCCCCGCGCCTCGTAGACCTCGATCGGCCCGGACGCGATGACTTGCAGGCCGTCTTTCAAATCGAAGCGGAGCCGCTGTGCGGTGCCCCGCCACATCACGGCCTTCAACTGCGCCGAGTCATCCTTCAGCGTGAAGTAGCAATGCCCGGAACCGGCGCGCGTGAAGTTGGAGATCTCGCCACTGACCCAGACGTGGGGAAACGACGCCTCCACGACCTCCTTCAGCACGAAGGTCAACGCACTGACAGTCAGGACAGGGATCGAGTCGGAAGGTGGGACGGGTGAGTTCAAGATTGGCTCTACAACAGTGTTGAATAGAAGCCTGAAGCGCAAGCGAAGGATCCGTTGGTGCTCACCTTCGCTTGCGCTTCAGGCTTCTATTGGAACATGAATAATCCGGGCCAAGGCATATTGAATTGTCAGTCGCTGGTGACTTGCCCCTCACCCTCACCCTCTCCCCGGAGGGGCGAGGGGACAGGAGAAGAGAAGAACATCAGCCGCCGGGGAGTAGCTGGCGAAGGAACTTCACGGCACGGGCGATGTCGCCGGGGCGGTCGTCTCCCTGAGTGCGGATGGCGGTCATCCAGCCACGGTAGTCGATCTCGCCCAGCAGGGCGAAGACCTCGGGCCAGTCGATCGTCCCCTGTCCGACGGCCGCCTCCTGACTGCCGCCGCTGAAGTCGCGCAGGCCGTCGCGGAGTTGCACGTGCGACGTGACGGCGTGCAGGATTCGCAGGGCCTCAGTCGACGAGCGACCCGTCATTGCGAAGTGAGCCGGATCGAAGTCGATGCCGATCGGTCCTGTCTTGATCTCGCCTGCCAGCGTCGCGAGTTCCTCGGCCGAGTCGTCCGTCGGAGTAATGCAGAGCACGGTCCCGACGTGGTTGCCGTGTCGAGCCAGATCGCTCAACACTTCGACGAGCAACAGTCGCTGCTTCGACGTGCGGTCTGCGGGGATGCTGCCGACTCGGCAACAGAGCGTTGTCGCCTTGAGCGAGTACGCGAACGTCATCGCCTCGCGCAGCGAGGTCACTCGCCGGTCGAGTTCCCGCTCCTCCGTCAGCGGCTGTGTGAGTGGAAAGGCGGCACCCGAGATCGTGAGGCCCAACTCGGAGACTCGATGCAGCAACTGCCTGCGTCCGGTGTCGGTCAGATCGGCCGAGACGACTTCCGTGCTCAGGTCGAGTTGCACTCCCCTCACGCTCAGATCGGACGCCGACTTGAGCGACGCGAGGAGCGGCTGACGAAAGCAACGAGTGGCCACGGCGAGGCGAAACTGGGGCATGTTGTGACGAACGGTCGAGAGAAGGAGGCAACACAAGACGGACAACGTTCGCATTGTGGGTCGCCTCGGACGGTAGAGCAAGGCGCGCGGATCGCGGACATCCTGGCTCGGCAATCTGGTGGTGAGCCAGTTTGGATGTCACGCCCCGAGTTCTCGAAAGGCGCGCCACTCCGTTCGACTCACGGCCGAATCACAGCGTCTCTTGGTGCCCGACCGGACCATTCAGCGGCCCGGCCGCAGTTGGACGGGTTGCAGACCGCGCACAGTAATCGCGTCGGCTCCCCAGTCCTGTCGGAACTGGCGGTCACCGACGATCCCCATCGGTTGACCGTTGTAACGCCGCAGATCGACGCCCGGCGTCGGTTGCAGATACGCGAGCAACTTGCCGCTGGGCGCAATCAGCGCGAATTGCGGACCGCCCGGAAAGGTCTTGGACATCGGTTGGATGAGGCCCGCTCCGGCGAAGCCCGTTGGATTCGCAGGCGGCGGCGCGCTGGCTGCTGGCGCGCTGCCGGGTGATGCTCCACCAGGGACCGCGCTGGCAATCGGCTGACCTGCACCAAGCGTCGGCTGTGCGACGGGAGTCGGCGAGGTCGGGGCCGTCGCACCACTCAGCGCTCTCAACTGTGATTCATGCTGCTGCTGGAGCGACGCCAACTGCGCGTCGCGCTGCTTGGTTTCCGACGTCAGCTTGAGGAACTCGACGTACTCGCTGTGAATCTTCTCGTACCGCGCGACGGCATCCAGACGGAGTGCGATCGTATTGCCGATCGCGGGCTGACTGGCTTCCTTGTCGAGTGCGCGGTACTGCTGCGCGATGTCGTTCAAGTTCCAGGTCGATGGCTCCTGCTGAATCATCTCGCGGAACTGCTGGTCAATCTTGTCGAGCCGACCGCGAAAGCCATTCGGCGCGTCGTTGTTCGCGGACGTGTTCACTTCGTCCGGTCGAGGCTTCGCGCCGCGACGGCCTTCGTTCTCGTTGCCGATCGGCGTGGGGCCGGTCGAGATCGGCTTGGCGAAGGCGTCGGGATCGAGTTCGTTCTGATCGGCCACGGGACCGGACGGCTTCTTGTTGCGCGCGGGGGGCTCCGCCGGAAACGGCTCCGACCGAATCGAGTCGGTCGCGACGAGCGCCTTGCGCGGAATCCAGCGCCACTCGCGTTTGACCGGGCTGACCTTGTACATCAGCTTCGGCCCGTCCTCGAATGCAAACGACTTTTCTCCCAGAATCTCGACGGCATCTCCCTTGGAGAGGTTGCCCTGAATGGTGGTGAACTCGTCGGGGTTGATCGAACTCCCCACGTGAACGACCACTTTGTTCGCCTTGAGCACGCCACGATCGTTGCCCGATTTCTGGACGTGTTCGGCTCGAATCCAACTGAAGCTGCCGGCCGGCGGCGCGATCATGCACCAGCCACCCGGATCGTGACGATGGACCATCACCTTCTCGCCGCGCTTGAGCTTGTCGGTCGGATAGAAGTTGGGACCGGGACCGCTCCGCACGTACTCGCCATCGACATCGACGACGGCTTCGTAGGGGAACTTGCGATCCTGAGCCTGTGCCGGCGCGACGAAGTGACTGACCAGAACGAGACACAGCGCGGCGAACCACGGGGAGCGCATCAAGGGCCTCCTTGCCGAAGCGGCAGGCAAACGGGGGACTGAATTTTCGAGAGGAATCATCCCGCACGATCCGCAGCGAAACGCGAATCGATCCGGGTCTGGTGAACCTTGGCGATGGGAGGGCGGAGTTCTAGCCCACCGGCAGAATCTGCTCAAGACCGGTTCTGGGACAAACTCCAAATCTCAAATCCGAAATCCGAAACGAATCCCAATGAGGGAAATTCCAATGTTCCAAACGAACCTTCGGCGATCATCCGTAGTCGGTCGTGGCGTTTGGGATTTCCGATTTTGGAATTTGAGATTCGTTTCGGATTTCGGATTTGAGATTTCGCGATGAACCGGTGCCCAACCCCGCCCCGCGCGGAAGGTCGAGTCAGGATCCGCTCGCCGCATCGCTTCCCGCAGTGTCAGTCGAGGTGACGTTTTTGGAACGCCGCCGCCAGCGAGGCATCAGCCACACTTTCGCAGCCGTCCATGCGTGCGACGACTTGTCCCGCCCGATCGACGAACTCGATGTCGCACCGGATCGCGTGGTCGGTGGCGTGAGTGATCTGCACGACGATGCGAACGCCCTCGCGCGGGAAGGTTCGTCGGTACTGGCGGTACTTCGCGATCGAACAGGGCAGACACGGCTCACCCCGCAGTTCCTGAGACCACAGGATGATGGCCTGCAGGGCGGCGTCGAGGGCCAGCGGGTCGGCGAGCCAGGTGCTGCGCAGCGGCTCCGTCATCCAGGCCCACGGGGCGGAGGCCGTTCGTGCATCGACGACGATGCCGTCGGCGGAGCACGCTTCGACGGCCGCGATGACGAACAGTTGCGGCGCGTGGAACAGCCGCGTCGCGTTGGCCGTGGCCACTTCGAGCGAGTAGCAGCGCGGATTGACCCGCAGCG
>JBBPIS010000008.1:0-101104 GCA_038040225.1 Planctomycetota bacterium | reverse complement strand
AGGCGTGGAAGAGGCGACGCTCCACGGACTGGCCAATTTCGTGAAGGCCGACGGTGGAGACAAACTCGTCGCACCGTTGGTCGTCGGACCGCGAAATCAGCCCATCGTTGATTTCTTGAATCGCAACGGATTCCGTTCGAGTGACGAATCCACATACGCATTGAACGTCGCTGCGGGCTTGTCCTTACCCAAGCATATCGAGTGGCGAGAGCCGTCAGCCGCGACGGCATCCGTCACTCGACATGCTGGCAACGCCGCCGCGTAACCTTGGACAACAACCGCTGCGGAGTATCCCGTTTGTATCACTCACCCCCAGGGCTACTAGTCATGGACGATTCCAATTTTCTCGTCATCCCACTTCCAAACGGCCTGAAACTGGCCGTCTGTTCCGCGCAGCAATTGGGCTGTGCGAAGTTCATCCTCAAGGAGATTTTCCAGAATCAAGTCTACCGCCGACCGGGGTTTGAACTTCGCTCGACGGATACGGTGGTGGACATCGGGGGAAACATCGGACTGTTCGCCCTGTGGGCCTCCCCGCAGGCGGCGCGCGTGATCTCGATTGAACCGACGAAGGTCATCGACTGCCTGGAACAGAGCCTCACCCTGAACGGAATCCAGAACGTCTCCGTCGTCCGCTGCGCCGTGAGCGACAAACCGGGGACGCTCGAACTGCTCCAATACCCCGGCTTCAACGCCGTCACGCATGCCGCCAGTTTTCAACCCGCCCGGTGGGGGCAGCGCCTGATCCGGCTGCTCTGGCCCAAGGAACGGGAAGAGCCCGTCCGGGTCTCGTGCCCGTGCCGGACTTTGGACGAAATTCTGCGGACTGAGAACATCGACCGCGTCGATTTCCTCAAGGTCGATTGCGAGGGGGGGGAATACGCCGTGTTCGATTCGATCAGCGATGAAACGCTCGGCCGCATTTCCCGCATCGTGCTGGAATTCCATGAGCTTCACCCGTCGCACGATCATCGGCGGATTGTAAACCGACTGAAGTCCGCCGGATTCGAGGTGACCATCGAGCGCACGCTGCTTGATCGCTTCCTGCTGCAAACCGGAATGCTGTGGGCGAAGCGAGCCGCGTGACCTTCAGAAATCGCGACGACTCCGAATGTAAATCCGAAAGGCATCTCAAAGCCCATGAACCGATCCTCACATCCTCCGGGATTGTTTCCTCCGCTGAACGACAACGAGACTCTGATCGCCGCCCTGATGGCGAATGGTGGAGAGTCCCGAACCGTCGTGATTCAGCGGCTGCTGGATGAGTTGAACCGCAGCGGGGCGAACGTGACTCGCGACGCCCGGGCATTCGGCCTGACACCGCACGTCTGGTCCGACCGGATGAGTGAGTTCTACCGGACGACGAAGGCGTTCCTGTACGCCTGTGCCGTCTGGAACCGAAGCCCGCTCAAGAACGCGATGCGGCAGTGGATCGGAAATTTCATGCGGCGGGAAAAGCTCGAGTCCGCTCGCGTGCTGGCCTTCGGTGACGGGATGGGATTCGACAGTACCTTCCTCGCACTGGCCGGGTGTCGGGTCACGTTTCTCGAACCCTCCGACGATGCCGCCGCATTCGGGGAGCAGGTCTTCGCACTGAACAACGTCGCCGTTTCGCGCATCACCTCCACGGATCAGATCGTGCCGGGTGAGTACGACGCTGTCGTCTGCCTCGATGTGCTCGAACACCTCCCCTCGCCTCCCGAGTTCGTCTCGCAGTTTGCCAACTGGCTTCGTCCGGGGGGCTTTCTGATCACTCATTCACCGTTCTTTTTTGTGGAGCCGTATCAGCCGACACACCTGGCCTCGAACCTGAAGCATTCAGGGGACACCCAGCTCTTCGTGCGGGCGGGCCTTCATCCGTATGCGGGTCGGTTCTTCTGGGAACCAATCGTGTTGCAGAAGGCGGACGCACCCTCGCCTCACCGCCGGACGACCGCGCTGAGACTGGGACAGGGATTGCTCTGGACCGGACGTTTCATTTACCCGGTTCATGCCCTGGTCGCCCGGTTTCTTGCCCGCGGCGATCGCGCGTGGTCTCGGGAACTGCGGGCAATGTTGAATGACGCGCCAGGCAACGTCGCCAGCATCAAGGATTGAGCGCTCTGTTGTTGCCACTGCGATTCGCTGCCGCTGCAGTTGAATTCGCGGCGATGCGGGCCAATGTCATCGATCCTTCAGAATTCTCCCGCGGCGATTTGAGTGGGCATTCGACTCCCGGAAGCCTTCGATTTCGTGCAATGCCTGGACGAGGCCCATCGTGAACTCGCAGCTACACGGATTTGTCGCCCCACGTTTTGACGCTTGCCGTTTGCATCGATTGCACCGCGTCTAACGATCATCTGGCGTGCGATTGTGACGACAGTAGCGATTGAGACGGCCTCCCCGTTCCAAGCGGGTTCTGTCCGACGAAGTGTTACAACCGGAGCCGGCTGTCCGAGCCGATACAACGGGCATTGCAAGACAGCGTCGTGGCGTGTGGCCGCTCGATACCGATCAGGAAGATCGGGGCAGCGGAGGCTCCAGACGAGACGACAATCGCTGATCTCAAGGAGGGGATGCGATGGCCAGTTCACCGTGGTTTCGGTCGCGACAGATTGTTTGCGTGACGGCAGGCTGCCTGATGCTTGTCGGTCAGGCTTGGGGTCAGTCCAGCCCGCCAGCGCTGCTCGGTACAGCGGTCTCACCGACCGCTCCGCAGACGGCGACAGGTCAGTTCGTCAACCGCGTCTTTCGAGATGACGAGGGCGAACACAAGTACGTGGTGTTCGTCCCGGCCGATTACTCACCCTCGAAACGCGGACCGGTCATCCTGTATCTGCACGGAGCCTCCAGCCGAGGGACGGACGGTCGGGCACAACTGGTCTCCGGACTGGGTGCGGCCATCAAGCTGCGCCAAGCGACCTTTCCGTTTCTCGCCGTGTTTCCGCAGTGCGAAAACATCCAGAGCCGCATGCAGGGTGGCTGGACCGACGATCCCAAGGAGGCCGATCGGGCGTTGAAGATCCTCGATGCGGTCGAGCAGGACTACAGCGTCGACAAGAGCCGTGAGATTCTGGTCGGCTTGTCGATGGGGGGAACGGGGGCCTGGGACGTCGCCGCACGCACGGCCACTCGCTGGTCGGCTCTCGTCGTGGCGGGAGGGGGCGGAAAGGTCGAGCAGGCGGCGAAGTTGGCCGGGGTTCCCGTCTGGGCCTTTCACGCCCTGCACGATCCGTTCATTCCGATCGACGTCCCGCAGGAGATGCTCGCCGCGATTCGCACCGCAGGCGGGCGGGCCTTTCTGAGCGAAATCGAAGGCCGCAGCCACGACATCAGCGGCGTCACGTTCACCCAACCGGCGTTGCAGGAGTGGTTGCTCGATCCGAAGAAGGAGCCGCAACTCGAGGGCCTCAAGTTTGAGAATCCCGTCGGATACAAGAGCGGCCTCGAGGAAGAAATGCCGTTCGTACCGGGGGCCGAAGTCTCGCAGGCGGTCCGCGTGCGGCTCTGCAACGATGTGCTGGAATCGTTTGCCTATGCACTGCCGGCGATCCTCGCCAATCGACCGATGAGCCGCTCGATGCCGGGTGTTCAGCGGCAGGGCAAGCTCGGCTTCATTCCGCTCGACCTGCAACTCAGCGGACTCCACTTTCAGGGACATGTGGAACGGGCCCAGTTGGTCACCCAGCCGCCGGACCGGCTGATGGTGCGGCTGGGCCTGCGCAACGTGACAATGACTGTCTCCAGGACTCAAATGACGACCAAGGTGCTGGTGTCGGCCTCCGCCGGGCCGATGCACGTGGTGATCGGGCATCGCGAGCCGGTCTGGCTGACGGCGGTGATCCGTCCGCGAATCGAGAATCGCCAGGTGAAGTTCGACGTCGTGGGAACGGACTTCCGGATTCCGAACGACAACTGGTACGTGACCGAGCCGTCCGACGTCCATGTCCGCGGCTTGCCGCTGCTCAACGGCCGCGTCTCCGACGGAATGGTCAACAGCGTCTACAACCGCAAGGGTGAGATCGAACAGCAGGTGATCGCCAGCGTCGCCGGAATGGTTCAGAAGGCCGAGGCGGCCGTCAATCAAACCCTCAGTCGGACAGTGTTGTTTGAACAACTGCCGCTGCCCATCTGGCAACCGCGGCTGCGTCCGTTCCCCGAGTCGGTCCGGATCGACCAGCACGGAGTGACGCTGACGGTGGGGACGACGTTCGGAGTCCTCGGGCATCCCGAGAAGCCGCTGGCGTTGCGAAAGTACGCTCCCGTGTCGCCGCGGCGTGCTCCGCCCATCACGACGGGAGCTGAGCTGGCCATCTCCGAACAGATGATTTCCGCCTGGACGGAGTTGATCGTGGCCGGCCGCGTGAACTACTTCAACAGCGCCGACTTCCACGGCAGTGAGTTTCGCATCCTTTCCGATCCGAAGTTCCTGCAGGAGGTGATCCCGGATCTGAAACGGTACGGCGACAACTTTGAGGCGGACATCGCGTTCCTGTTGAACAAGCCGCTCCATCTGCTCGACGCGAAGCAACCGGGACCGCTTCCCACCTCCGAAGCCGTTCGGACGGGCAATGGCCTGCGACTGTCGATGTCCGGTCTGCGTACGGCGGTCTCGATTCGACAGCCGGGCGAGAAATCGTGGAAGCCCTGCGCACATTTCGATCTGGACATTGATCGGGATTATCAACCGCAGATCCTGCAGGGGGGCTTCGCGGCACGGGCGGTGCGCTTGATCCCCACGTCCGAGGTGCGCTGCGAAGTCGAGGGCGAATTTGCTCCAGGCTATGAACCCCAAACACCGGGCATTGATGTCCCGCGGTTTGTCTCGCAGGTCATGCTCGGTCGCGACGGGGCGCAGAAAGAGGGAAACAAGCCGGTCCCGTTGCAGGATCTCGCGCTGGGCGGTGTGCCGTTTCGAATGGAGGAATTCACCTGGTCGGAGAACAGCCTGGTGCTGCGGTTGAAGGTTCCCGCCATCGTCGTCACCAACGACACCGACCAGGCGTTGACCTATGAGACGCGCGGCCCCTTCTCCGACTGGAGCCAGCCCCGCACCATCGCCCCCGGCGAACACAACGAGTTCAAGGTGCCGTACCCGTTGACGTGGCGACGCCGGCTCCCGACCACGACCCAGTTCTACACGCTGCCGATCGGCCGGGAGGCGTCCGTCCGCGACGCGCCGACTTCGGGAGTCGTGCTCGTTCGAGACGAGATCGATCTCGACGACCTCACCGACGCACCACGGTCGGCTCATCTGGAAGTCCCGTTGCCGGTCACGCAATGACGTGACCTCCAACCCAGGCAAGCATTCACGCACAAGTTCCATCGCGTTCAAGGACGACGACTCATGATGTTAGAAACGAGACAACCGGCGATCCGAGACAGTCTGGCACGCAGACGGATGTCACCGGCGATCGGCCGTCGCGGCACGATCCTTCGGATGGCAATCTTGATCGGGTTCGTGTCGAGCGCGCTTGTCGCCAGCGGTGCGACTCCCGCCGGGCAGTTCGTCAATCGCGTGTATCGCGACGACAAGGGGGATCACAAGTACGTGGTCTTCGTCCCGGCTGGCTACTCCACCGCGAAGAAGTGTCCGACTGTGTTGTATCTGCACGGTGCCCACAGTCGGGGTCGGGATGGACGAGCTCAACTGGTGGGAGGATTGGGCCCGGCGATCAAGTTGCGGGCGGCCACCTATCCGTTTCTCGTGGTCTTTCCGCAGTGCGAGAACACTCACAGCCGTCTGTTGGGGGGGTGGAGCGATGAATCGGACGATGCGGATCGGGCGCTGAAAATCCTCGACTCCGTCGAGAACGAGTTCAACGTCGACAAGAGCCGCGAAATCCTGATGGGCGCATCGATGGGAGGCAGCGGTGTGTGGGAGGTGGCCTCGCGCACACCCGATCGCTGGACGGCACTCGTCCCGTCGGGCGCTCAAGGTAAACCCGAGCATGCGGCGAAGGTGGCTCGGATTCCCGTCTGGTCGTTTCATGTGAAGGGCGATCCGATGATCCCCATGAGCGCCGCAGAAGACATGGCGGCGGCCGTTCGCGCGGCCGGTGGGAGGGCATTTCTCACCGAGATTGATGGCCATGGTCATGTCGACAGCAATCTGGCCTTCATTCAGCCGGCATTGGATGAGTGGCTGCTCGATCCCCGGCAGGATCCGAAGGTCGATTTCTCCTGGAAGATTCCGGCTGGATACAAGGAAGGATTGGAAGAAGAGTTTGCCTTCGTGCCCGGAGCTGAAATCTCGCAGGCGGTTCAACTGCGTGTCTGTCGTGACGTGCTGGAGTCACTTGCCTATGCGCTCCCCGAGAAAATGTCGACTCAGCCAATGTCCGGCTATGCGCCGAACATGCATCAATCGGCGAATGTCGGCTTCCTTCCCTTTGCGATCTCGATGTCCGGACTGCAATACCAGGGGCATCTGGAACGGGCGAGATTGATTCCCCAGGCTCCGGATCGCCTGCTGGTTCAACTCGGTTTGCGGAACGTGACGATGACGATCGCGAACTCGCAGATCAACGGCCGGGTGCTGATCTCGGCCTCGGCGGGGCCGATGCACATTGTCATCGGGCATCGCGCTCCGGTATGGCTCAACGTCTCCGTCCGTCCCCGCATCGAGAATCGCCAGATGCGGCTCGATTTGGTGGGAGTCGACTTCCAGATTCCGGCCGACAACTGGTACGTGACCGAACCGGCGGGAGTTCGCGTACGGGGGATGCAGTTTCTCAGCGGACGCATTTCCGACGGATTGGTGGATGGCATCTATTCGCGGAAGGGAGACATCGAACAGCAGGTGCGCTCCGGCGTGGTCGCCATGATCCCACAGATGGAAGCGACGCTGAATGCCAGCCTTCAAAAAGTCATTCCCCTGGGGAAGGTGCCGATGCCCGTCTGGCAGCCGCGTCTGAAGATCTGGCCGGAACACCTGACCATCGACGATCGCGGCCTGACGATGGTGCTCGGCGCGACCATCGCCAAGTTGGGCGATCCCCCGGCCGACTTCAAGGTTCGTCAGTACAAGTCGAATCTGACAGACCGCTTTGAGTCGCTCAAATCCGGAGTCGAGGTCGCCGTTTCCGAGCAGTTCGTGCCCGCATACACCGAACTCATCATCGCCGGGCATGTGAACCACCTGCACGCAGTCGATTTTGGCCTCAAGGAATTCCGCTCGTTGAACGACATGGAGTTTCTCCGGGAAGTCATCCCCGATCTGAAGCGGCACGGTGATGACATCGAAGCCAACGTCGCGTTTCTGCTGCTGGAGCCAGTCCGTTTGACGGATGCCCTCCAACCCCGCGAACCATCGGCGGACGACGAGTCATCGCCGCCGCCGAGCATGGCGATCACATTCCCCAAGCTGCGCATGCTGATCACAACGCGACGAGTTGGTGAACGGAAGTGGAACCCTTGTGTCGAGGTCGATCTTCAGGCCGGTCGTGACTACGAGTTGATGGTTCTGCGCGGAGGTTTCTCGGCGCGGGCGATCAAGGTGGCCGAAGCGTCCGAGATGCGTCGCCATGCAACGGGCCGGTTTGTTGCGGGATACGAGCCACAAACGACAGAACTCAATCTGGATCTTCTGGTAACGCAACTCGTCAAATCGTTGGCCGAGGCGCAGGGCAAGGCCGATTGCATGTCGATCCCGTCCAAAGATCTCGATCTGATTGGCGCGCCGCTGCGGCTCGAGCATCTCGATCGTTCCGCCGGGTTGGTGATCATCCGACAGGAACTTCCCGGGATTGTCGTCACCAATTCCACACAGGATCTCCTGACGTATGAAGTGCGGGGACCATTCACGGACTGGGCTCCGCCCCGGACTATTCAACCGGGAGAACGCCAGGAGTACCGTGTCCCGTATCCGCTGACGTGGCGACGCCGGTTGCCGACGACGACCCTGTTCTACACGCTGCCTTTGGGGCGGGAAGCCTCCTGCCGCGATGTGCCGACCCCCGGACTGGTTCTTGTGAGGGACGAGATCAAATTGAAAGAACCAGCCCCGAAGGCGGCTCAGATCGAGAGTCCAATAGTGATCAAGTAACGAGCAGACTCCATTGGAGGGGAGTGTGAGCGAGAGTCACCGACGAACGACGCCCCTCGCCTCATCCAATCGCAACGGTTCAGACTTCAATCTGAGACTTGCGCCATTGGTCGAGCCATGCCTGCAATTGAATGCCACCGTCCTTCAGGCCCGCATTAACATTGTGCCACGCCAATAGCACGTCGCCTTCGTTGGCAATCATCAGCAGTCCGGTGAGACCCGCGGCGCGTTCCAGTGCCGTGACCGCCTGAGCCGGTGTCTGCGCGATCGGACTGCCGACATTGAGCGAGGTGTTCACGGATGCCTCGACACCGACGTGCCGGCCCATCGCCCGCAGGAAGGCATGAGTGAACGGGTCGTGGTCTTCGCGAACGATCTGCAACCGTGCCGTTCCATCCTTGTGAACCACCGCCGGAATCAGCGCACAGGCCTTGGGGCGGGCCAGAGCCGTCAGAACCATATAGTTGTACGCGTTGTAGTCGTCGGCGGATGCCCCGTCAGACAACTCGAACAATTCTTCGGCGGCCTCGCGCGTGACCATGGGTGCAAGCGGGCGAACTCGTTCACGATGTTTCACGCGCAGGTTAATCATCTCCAGCGTTTCGGGATTGCAGGGGTTTGCCAGAATGGAGCGATGTCCCAGCGCCCGCGGGCCGGTCTCGGCCGACCCCTGGAACAACCCCAACACGCCATCGCGGGCAATGATGAACGCCGCCAGGTCGGCGATCGCTTCCAACTGGCCCCGAGCGTGCAGATTTCCCAGATCGTGATACTTGATGTCGGGCTGGGCTCCCAAGGCCGTGACAATCTCGGCGCGGGTGAATCCCCGACCGCAGTAATGCGCGTGCCGCATCAGTTCTCCCGGCCGCGCTCCGGCCTGCATGGCAAAATTGATCGCGGCCCCGACCGTCACTCCCGCGTCGCCGGGGATTGGCGGAACCCACAGTTCCAGTCGTCCGGGTTTTCTCAGATTGCGGTCATACCAGGCGGTGTCGTAGTGCTGAACGAGACGCATGTTGGCCAGGCAATTGAGGGCCGTGCCCCCGGTCATCACCAACTGGTCGCAGCCCGTCGCACGAATGTGGTGATCAATAATGTGGAAGAGCGCGTCTTCAAACACCAGTTGCGTGGCTGCCGCGAGGTCGCAACGATCGCGGGTGATTTCCGAATGCTGAACATCATCGACTTTCAGCACGGCATCGGGGTTCCACATTTTGTCGTGAGGTATCGGTTCGCCGAATGCGGCTGACATGGCTGGTCCATAGGGTGCCAACTCACCGGCAATGTGCCAGTTGACAAATGCCCGGTTGACCAGCAGTTCGCCCTTCGGGGCGAAGTGAAAGATTTCGCGAAGGGGGCGATAGAACTTGTTCGTCAGCCGCTCGCCATCGCCCCAGGCCGTGGCCCCCATATAACGCCCCTCGCTGCTGAGCGGCGTCCAGCCCCCTTTCGTCGAACTGATGATGGCGTAGAACAGACCCAGTGAATCGAACGGACTCTGGTTCTTGTAAATGCATTCCAGGTGGCCATCGGTCGCCAGATACATCGAGATCGACCCTTGATCCCCAGAACCGTCGATCACCGAGACCAGAACCGGTTTCGATCGCTTCGCGAAAGGTGACAGGGCATACGCCCCGGCGGCATGGTTGTCGTGATGGAACTGGCAAATCAATGGAATGGGGGAGGGTGCCCCCAACTGGGTGGCCAGCCGTTTTGGGCCGGTGCGCACGATGGTGCCGTTGCGGTAGAAATCCCACATCGGGAAACATGCGGGCCGAACCAGCCCCAGACTAAAGGGAAAATGCTCGAACATGATGCCGATCGCCATCGGCGGCAGTGAGATGTAATCCCAACTGGTGACCACCGCGTGCAGATCGCGGTACGTCAAACCTCGCTCATCCAGTCGCGAACGGAGCATCGCGATGGCCGATTCGGGAAAATTCGCATCGTGTTTGATCCCGGAAAACCGCTCTTCTTCGTCGTTGGAGATCAGCCGCATGCCGTTGGCGGCAGACACCTCAATCAGGGCCACGCCGCTGTTGTGTCCGGCCGGACCGATCCCGACGATATAAGTCGTCTCACCGCGCGCCAACTTCTCGCGGAGGGCGTCTATCGACTGTCGTGCTTCGGTACTCTCGGGAGCATACACCCGCTTCGACCGGAACACTGCTCTGAAACCGGGGCGCAAGATGCTTCGCATCAGTTTCCCGAGACGGGGCCACTTGGGACCGGCGATGCCATAGGTGAGTGAGATGGTAGGGCCTTGTCAGTTGATTGGACGGGGACGATACATCGGACGGGAAGAGGAGACCACTTTCGCGATCAAAATACGTTCAGACGCTGTTCGAGTTATTTGTGGCCCCGAGCAGCGTCCGGGTCAACCATCCGGCCACCGATGTTGGGGAAAATGGTTGGATCATTTCGCGTTCAGGAATCGGGTCGTAAACGCCGCTTCGGGCTTCGTCGAATCTGGGGAGAGCGAGCCGATCTCGATCATCTGCGACGTGAGCGATTGCCAGCGTTCGGCCGTCATTTCGCCGAGGCGATCTTCGGCGAAGTCTTTCGGCAGGCAGAGCGGCTTCAGGGCATCGACGCCGAAGGCCAGCACGTCGAGGCCCATTTGCGAGTTCTGCTCGTGGATGTGCTTGTTCGTCTCATCGGGTTCGGCGAGGTACTTCTTCCAGCCGCGAATCGATGCGCGCGTCATCTTGCCAACCAGTTCGGGCTGCTTCTCGATCAACTCGCCGCGCGTGATGAGCAAACTCGTATACGTGTTGAAGCCCAACTCGGACAGCATCAGGCAGACGGGGTCACCTCCCTGTTGTTCGGCTACGAATGGTTCGCTGAAGTTGTAGGCCTGTTGTCCGTACTTCGGTTCGAGCAGGAACTGCGCGACGTTGCCCGGATACGAGGTGATCTGCGCCTCGGTCAGGTTGACCCGCTGCATCAGAAATTGAGCGAACGGCTGGCCGGTGTTCATTGCCAGCGTGAATGGCTTTCGCCCGGCGAGGTCTTCGAGCTTCGTGATCCCTTCGCTCTTGTGGACCATGATGCAGCGCGGGCTGTCCTGGATCGGTGCCATCACGGCGACGACGTCGGCCTGTTGAACCCGCCCGAGCAACAGCTTGTCGGCATTGTCGACTCCAAACGCGACCGTCCCCGACGCGACTTCGGCAATCACGGGAACCTTCGGTCCACCCGGCCGGATCGTGACATTCAGTCCCTCCTCGGCGAAGTAGCCATGCACGAGAGCCGCATAGAACCCGCCATGTTCCGCCTCGGGAAACCAGTTCAGCGCGAGCGTGACGTCGGCGGGCGTGGTCGTTGTGACCGGAACGGATTTTGTGGACGGAGACGTGGCTGGGGGGGCAGCTTGCGGTTGGCAGCCGGCGGCGAGCACGAAGAGCAGCGCGGGGAGGCATCGCAGGAGAGTGAGAAGTGAAAAGTGAGAAATGAAAAGTGAAAAGTGAATGACCAACGGTCGTGTAGCACTTCCAATTTGCACTTGCCACTTTTCACTTCTCACTTTTCATTCCTTCAATTTCAGTTCAGGCCCTGTGCTCGACCGGTCCATCGTACCAGCGGCCAAGGATCGTCGCACTCGCCAGATTGACGAGGGCGAAGATCGCGATGCCGAACAGGGTCGAGGTCAGCACCGCGGCGAACAGCCGGTCGATCTGAAGCTGATCGTTGGTCGAGTTGATGAGATACCCGAGGCCGAAGCGTTTCGAGCCGTAGCCGACGAAGAACTCGCCCACGATGGCCCCGACGACGGCGAGCCCGCTGGCGGTGCGAGCCCCCGCGCAGATCGAAGGGACGGCACTTGGGAACCGCAGCCTGGTCAGCATCTGCCAGCGCGAGGCATTGTTCAGTCGGAACAGGTCGAGCAGATCGGGGTCGATCTCCAGCAGACCCTGCGTTGCGTTCGAGAGGATTGGAAACAGGCTGAGGATGAAGGCGACGAGGACCACGCTGTGAAAGCCGTTGCCGCACCAGCGGACGATCAGCGGCGCGATGGCGACGATGGGAACCGTCTGCAAGAAGATGAAGTACGGATAGCCGCTGGATCTCAGCATTCGAGACTGCGAGAACGCAAAGGCGATCACAGTCCCGATGATGAGACTCGCGCCAAACCCCAGTAGTGCGGCGCTGCCCGTGTATACGACAGCACTCCCGAGCAGAGCGGCGTCGTGAATCAAAGCCCGTCCGACGGCGAGCGGCGACGGGAGCAGATAGGGCTTCACGTTGTAGGCGATGACGAGCCATTGCCAGATCGCCGCCACGATTGCGAACAACACGAGCGGCGGCAGTGCGGTCTGAGCAAGCCACGGACCAAGACGCTTCATCGGGCGGCCTCCCTCAGAGTGGAGGAGAGTTCGCCGCAGAGGCGTGCGAATTCGGGAGCGGCTCGCAGAGCGGGTTCACGCGGGTAGTCAAACGGCACGCGCACGTCAACCACGATTGTTCCCGGCCTCTTGCTCATCACGAGGACGCGCTGCGCGAGAAACACCGCCTCGGCCACGTTGTGCGTCACGAACAGTCCCGTCCAATGATGGGTCCTCCAGATGCGTGTCAGTTCCTCGTTGAGCTGCTGCCTCAACACATCGTCGAGTGCGGCGAACGGCTCGTCGAGTAACAGAACATCCGGCCGTGTGACGAGTGCCCGCGCGAGGGAGACGCGCATCCGCATCCCACCCGACAGATTGCGTGGCCGCTTGCGGGCGTCGTCCGGCGTGAGACCAATCAGAGACAGACTCTCCTCGACCTGTCGAGACCGCTCGTGCTGCGAGACACCTCGCAATTCGAGTGGCAGGCCGATGTTGTCGGACACCGTGCGCCACGGCAGCAGGTTTGGCTCCTGAAAGACGAACGCGACGCATTGAGTGGATCGCCGGGCCGCTTCGGGAGTCTGCTCGGCCACGGTCAGCGACCCCGCCGTGAACGGTATCAGCCCGGCCATCAACCGCAGGAACGTCGATTTGCCACAGCCGGACGGGCCGAGGACCGCGACGAACTCACCCGCCTGAATGTCGCAGGTGACCTCGCGCAGCACGGTTCGCTCGGGACCGAACGACATCGCCAGTCCGCGCGCCACGATCAGCGGCGGCGCGGACACGATTGGTGAACCGATCATGCGTTCCTCTGACCATCAACCCTAGACTCTAGACCATCAACACTTCCCGGCGTCCGTTGTCGCTTCCGGTGAAACTTGGCCACGACTCGATGACCGACCAACTTGCCAGCCCAGCGGGCCACGCGCTGCATCAGTGCAATCATCCGGCCGTGGAAGGGGAACACGATGATGTCCAGATTTTTGCGAACTCCTCGGAGCATTAGTTTGGCGGCACGCTCCGGCGGGATGGCGAGTCGCACGCCCATGGCGGTCGTTTCCCGAAAGGGAACGTTGCCCAGTCCGACTCCACTGTCAAACAACTTTGTAGCAATAAACCCGGGGCAGGCCACACTCATCTTCACGCCGTACCACGCCGCTTCGTAACGCATCGAACGTGTGAGGCCCACGACAGCGAATTTTGTCATGGAGTAGGGGGTTGATAGCGGCAGTGGCGACAAGCCTGCGAATGACGCCGTGTTGACGATGTGGCCGAACCGCTGTTTTGCCATCACGCGGTAGGCGGCCATCGTGCCCCAGATGCAGCCTTCAACGTTGACGGCCAGAATGCGCCGCCATTGGTCGGGCGTCATCTCGATGGTGTCGCCCGCAATGGCGAATCCGGCGTTGTTGAACATGTAGTCGAGCCGTCCATGGCGTGCCGCGATTTCTTCGACGACTCGATCGACATCGGGTTGCGACGTGACGTCGAGTTGAACCGCTTCGGCCTGCCCCCCCGAGGTGGTCAGCGTGGCGACAGTCTCGTGTGCCATTGTCTCATTCAGATCGGCCACGACAACCAGCATTCCTTCGCGAGCGAGTTCCACACACAGGGCGCGACCCAGTCCGGAAGCGCCACCCGTCACGATGGCCACACGGCGATCAGTCATCGAGCCAGATCCTTTCTCAGATTTGAATCAGAAGGGCAGCGGCTGTCCGATCCCTTCGGCACGTGCTCGCTCGAAGACCCGGACGGCGACCGCAAGGTCTTCCAGCGCGAGGCCGACCGATTTGAACAGCGTGATGTCTTCGGCGTGAGCGCGCCCGGTCTCGCGGCCATGCACGACATCGGTCAGTTCGCGGACGCGCGACCAGTCGAGGCTGCCGTCTTCCAGCGCGGGAACGAAGTCACCCGCTTCCAGTTTGCAGGCGTCACGGCTGTCGCAGACGATGTGATCCGCGCGACGAATCGTCGTGACGTCGACCTCGGCCTTTGTCAGATAGTTGCTGCCGACCGCGTTGATGTGAGTCCCTTCGGCCAGCATGTGTCCGTCGAACAGCGGCGCGCGGCTGGTGGTGGCGCAGACCACGATGTCTTTTTCCGACGCGGCCTCCACGGGAGAGTGAACGGCGATGACAGGGACGCAGCAATACTCGGTCATCTCCGCCGCGAAGGCGCGGCGGCGCGAGTCGTCCCGCCCGTAGACCTCGACCCGTTCGATCCGCCTCACGCTGCACACGGCCTTGAGCTGCGACTTGGCCTGAAACCCGGTGCCGAAGCAACCGACGATCTTCGCGTCGGGACGAGCCATGAATTTGGTGGCGACTCCCGAAGCGGCCCCGGTGCGCATCTGACCGAGCAGGTTGGCCTCAATCAAGGCGGCGGGCTGACCGGTCTTGGCGTCGAAGAGTCCGAACTGAAACCGTGCTCCCTTGGGAGTTGTCACGTAGGCCTTGTAGCCGACGTAACCGAGCGGCTCGGCACCGGCTGACATCGTGTGCAGGATGGTGCCGTGTCCGCCGGCGGCACGACGGCGCGGCTGGTTCTCGGCCCGCTCATCGCCCCACTGCCGAAACGCATCCTCGACGCAGTCGATCGCCGCGTCGATGTCGAGCAACCACGCCACATCATCTTCGGTGAGGTAGAGAGCAGACATGGGCCGGACCCTTCACATTCGGAGGCAGTTCATCGCCACATCAGTTCAGCACGGCATTTCGACACGACAGCATGCTACCGCCCGATTCGCGAAGCACCAGCCGAATTGTGATGGTGTGCTTGATGGCCCGCTCATCGCGCAAGCACAGTTCCGACGCGCAACCCATCGTGCCACGCGAACAATCCGCCCGCGGCGGTCAGGATTCGGCGACGATCTTGGCGATGTCGTTGAAGTCGTTCTTGAGCGACTTGTAGAGCTTGTCGTACATCGGGTAGGACTTGGTGTAGATCCGTTTGGCTTCGGCCTGAGGATCGGTGCTGGCGGTGACCTTCACCGTCGCGGTGCAGGCTTCGACGACGCTCTTGTAGCGACCGGTTCCCGATGCGGCGAGGAGGGCTGCGCCGTAGGCGGGGCCTTCCTCCACGTTGATCATGCTGACGCGACGACCGTAGACGTCGGCCTGCATTTGCCGCCAGAAGTCGCTGCGGGCCCCGCCGCCCGACAAACGGATCTCGCGGATCGGGATCCGCATTTCGTTGATGACTTCCAGGCAGTCGCGCATGGCATAGGTCGCTCCCTCCATGATCGACCGAATGATCGCGGACCGGCCGTGACGCAGGCTGAGTCCGATGAAGCAGCCTCTGGCATTGGGGTCGGCGTGCGGTGTTCGCTCTCCCGTCAGATACGGCAGGAAGAAGAGGCCCTCACACCCGGGAGGGGCTTCGGCCGCCTGTTCGGTGATGATGTTGTAGGGGTCGGTCTTGATCTTCTTGGCGGCGCTGACTTCGGTCTCGGCGAGTTGATTGCGATACCACTGCAAGCTGCCTCCCGCCGACAGCACGACACCCATGATGTGCCACTTGCCACGCACGGCATGACAGAACGTGTGGACTCGACCGGCCGGGTCGATCTGCACGTCGTCGCTGTGGGCGAAGACGACGCCGCTGGTTCCCATCGTCGCCGAAATGATGCCTCGCTTGACGATGCCGTTCCCGACCGCTCCCGCCGCCTGATCGCCCGCTCCCGCGACGACCGGGACTCCCTTCTTGAGGCCCAGCAGTTTGGCCGCCGCATCCGACAGCGTGCCGGTCACGTCTTCGGACTCGTACACCTTGGGAAGCAGCGATTGCTTGATTTCGAGCTTGTCGAGCAGTGGCTTGCACCAGACGCGGTTGCGCACGTCGAGCAGCAGCGTGCCCGAGGCGTCGCTGGCATCGGTGGCAAACTCACCGGTGAGTTTGAGTCGCACGAAGTCCTTCGGCAGCAGAATCTGCACGGTCTTCGCGTAACTTTTCGGCTCGTTCTTTTGCAGCCAGAGAATTTTTGGTGCGGTGAAGCCGGTCAGTGCGGGATTGGCCACCATCTCGATCAGCTTCGCCCGGCCGCCGACGCGTTCTTCGATCTCGGCACATTCTTCGGCAGTCCGCTGGTCGTTCCACAGAATGGCGTGCCGGATGACGTTGTGCTGCTTGTCGAGGAACACGCTGCCGTGCATCTGACCGGTCAGGCCGATGCCTGCCACGTCGTCCGGCTTGAGCTTGCCTGCCTTCAGCACTTTCTTGACGGTTTCGATGGTGGCGTCCCACCAATCGTCGGGGTTTTGCTCGGACCAGCCCGGTCGCGGTGACATCAGGGGGTATTCGGCGGTGGCCGTCGCGAGAATGGCACCGTCCTCACGCATGGCAATGGTTTTTGTACCACTCGTGCCGATATCGATCCCCAAAAAGACAGCCATCGTGAGTGATTCCTTAGGTGCAGGCGAGCGATGTTGCGAGGCGAAATGTCGAATAATCGCAACGATCCGCGGTCAATTGAGGCCACAGTTTATCAGCAGAGACGATGACTCGCCACGGAGTCGGGCAAAGCCGTCAGCGGCAGGTTCGGCCTCTGCGCGACGAATCGTCTTCGGGACCAGGCAATCCCGGCTCGAAAAGCACCGACCGATCTTGTTGCCCTGTGAGGCCGGGCCTATAACGGCCGCCGCTTGACCGGACGTCCAAATATCTGACGGAGGTGCCAAAACTTTTGCGAGGGCTCGGAACGATTCAACGGTGCGTGCTAGACACGACTGGTTCTCGCCCTATTCGCCTGCGACTCCACCGTCGCATTTGACTCCGATCAAGCTCCCATGAGACCGCGATCTCTGCCAGTCAGAGGTCGCGGTCTCTGTCATTCGGATGGTCGCGTGGCCAGCGCGTTTCAGTGGATTCCGGCGAGAGCACCACGCCGCCTGAAAAGCCGCAGGAGTTGGCAATCGCCTCCAAAAACGAACACGCTCCGTTCAGCGGGTGGCCGCCGAGCGGAGCGTGTGTCGTTTTTGTTGAGAGTCGCGATCAGCCGACGGTAGCCAGTACGTCGGCCGACTCATCCTCGACCGGCGCTGTCACCGCCGCGTCGGCGCTGTTCGGATACATCGCGTCGACGAAGCCCTTCAGATGGTCCGCGCGGGTCGAGTGCTGCAGCTTGCGCAGAGCCTTCGATTCGATCTGTCGGATGCGCTCCCGCGTCACCTTGAAAATGCGGCCGGTCTCCTCGAGCGTGTAGCTGTAGCCGTCTCCCAAGCCGTAACGCAGGCGGATGATTTCCCGCTCGCGGTACGTGAGACTTCTCAGGACAACCTCGATCTTGTCGCGCAGCATCTCCTTCATCGCCGAGTCGGCCGGGCTGGACTCGTTGTCGTCTTCGAGGAAGTCGCCGAAGCTGCTGTCTTCGCTTTCGCCCACGGGCGTGTCGAGACTGATCGGGTGCTTCCACGTCTTCATGATTCGCTCGGTCTCTTCGACCGACATGTTGACCGCTTCCGCCAGCTCTTCCATGCTGGGGTCGCGTCCGGTTTCCTGACGGATCGATTCGCTCTTGGCCTTCAGCATCGAGATGCACTGGAACATGTGGACCGGGATGCGAATGGTCCGGGCGTGATCGGCCACGGCGCGGGTGATGGCCTGACGAATCCACCACGTCGCGTAGGTCGAGAATTTGTAACCGCGGCGGTATTCGTACTTCTCGACGCCGCGCATCAGGCCGGCGTTTCCCTCCTGAATCAGGTCGAGGAAGCTGAGTCCGCGGTTGCGGTACTTCTTCGCGATGGAAACGACCAGCCGCAGGTTGCCGCCCGACAACTGCTGCTTGCCCTTGGTCCAGGCGTCGTACTTTGCCATCACCCGGCGCATCCGATCGCAGAAGTCTTCGGGAGTCTCCAGCGTCATGTCGATGATGTCGTTCAATTCGCGCCGGCAGATTTCGGCTTCGTTGTGCGCGGCGACCGTGCGTCGCTCGCCGAGCTTTTGAATCTGAGCCTGCAGTTCCTGGATCCGCCTGTAGATTTGTTCCATGCGTCGCAGGACCGGCTGCAATCGCTGAGTCCGCACGCTCAATTCTTCACACAGCCACGCGAGCTTTCGGCGGCGACGGTGCATGCGCTGCTTGATCTCGTTGCGCGTGGCGGGTTCCCTGGTCGCCTTGAGCAGTTCCCAATCCTGGCGGTTCTCGCCCATCAGTCGTTCGATGGTCGGCATGTTGACGGGGATGCGCCCCTGAATCTGTTCCTTGCGGAGGCTTTCGGTCTCACTGGTGCGCAGCGTTCGCTCGAACGGCAACTCGCCGCGACAGACCTTTTGAATGATTTCGACAGCCTGGCCGATCGCGAAGTCGGACTCCATCATCTTCCGGCGGAACCACTTCCTGGTCATCTCGATCTGCTTGGCGAGAAAAATCTCCCGTTCGCGCGAGAGGAGCGGAATGTGACCCATCTGGCTGAGGTACATCCGGATCGGATCGCGCGACGACGACTGCGGTTCCGGTTCGATCATCGACTGCGGAATGGTTTCGGAGGCCAGTTTCTCTTCGGGAGACGGTTCATCGACGATGTCCAAACCCGCATCGTCGAGGGCCGCAATGAGTTCGTGAACCATCTCGGGTTCACCCCCCTCGTCGGGCAGGTATTTGTTGAGCTGCTGAAAAGTCGCATAGCCCTTGGCGCGGGATGCGTCCAACAGTGAAGCCAGTTCTGGGTTGAAGCGGTACATGGGTCAATTCCTTCTGAGAAACGGTCACATCCTTGTGCGGGTGACCCCTGCGGAAGGATCACCCGGTATTGCACACACATCCCCTTGGACGCTGTTGCTTGGGCAAATTGTCGTGCGGGCACGACAATTCCAAAGACACACCTTACGACGTCAACCCCGTGGGGCGAAAGTCCAGCGCGTGAGAATTTGTCCCGATTGGACGCGCGATGCCTCGCACGACGGATCGAACGGACAGACGGCGGACAGATTCCAACGACGGAAGAGTGTCGTTCGCATTGACAGCATCCTTTCTCTCTTTGCGATATCGCTCGAACGACAGACGTTCGGCGAGCGGAAGATGCTAACAAAGGCCCGCGTCTCGCGCTCGAAAAAGTTGTCGCTGCGGGAAAAATTTCGGAAAAATCTTTGGGCGGGCCGGCGCGGCTTCGCGCGGCCAACTTGCTTCCCATTCAGGGACGAGTCACTTCGTTGAAGTCGTGGCGCGACGATGGCTATACTCTCGCCCCGACATCGAAACCGGCTGATTTGCCTGCGAATTCCCTGCGTGTCCGCGCGACGCCGGGTTCTCAAGATGTTGCCCCGCCCCGAACGTGAACCCCGTGTCCGTCTGACGTGTGAGACATTATTCATGACCGCCGAAGCCGTTCTGGACAAAGATTCGTCTGCCGACAAGATCGCCGCCAAGGGACTCAAGGGGGTCGTTGCCGCCGACACCACGATCTGCGACGTCGATGGCGATCTCGGAAAGTTGATCTACCGCGGCTACAACATTCACGAGCTGGCCAAGCTCTCCACCTTTGAAGAAACGTCCTACCTGTTGTTCCAGGGCGAACTGCCCGACAAGACGCAGTTGGCCGACTTCAACAAGCTGCTCGTGCATCATCGCGAAGTCGAACCGCCGGTCCTCGATTTTCTGAGGTCGCTGCCGCGCAGCACGCCGCCGATGACGGCTCTTCGTTCGGCCGTCTCGATGTCGGGGGCTCACGATCCCCTGGCCGAAGACGATTCGCCCGCCGCCAACTTCGAGAAGTCGATCCGACTCACCGCCGAGATGACCACGATCGTCGCGGCCATTCGCCGGCTGTCCGAGGGTCTGGAGCCGGTCGCTCCGCGAGCCGACCTCAGTCACGCCGGCAACTTCATGTACATGCTCAACGACAGGGTGCCGTCGGCCGATGCCGAGAAGGCAATGGATCTGATTCTGATCCTGCACGCCGAACACGGCCTGAACGCCAGCACGTTCGCCGCGCGGGTCATCGCCGCCACGCTGTCCGACATGTACTCGTCAATCACCGGCGCGATTGGTGCGCTCAAGGGGCCGCTCCACGGCGGAGCCAACACCGAAGTGTTGAAGACGTTGATGGAGATCGGCAGCGTCGAGAACGTCGTGCCGTGGGTCGAATCGGTTCGCGCGAAGAAGGGCAAGTTCATGGGCTTCGGCCATGCGGTCTACAAGGTCGAGGATCCGCGAGCCATCCATCTGAAAGACCTCTCGCGCCGGCTGGGGATCGAGACCGGTGCCCCCAAGTGGTACGACATTTCGATTGCGATGGAACGGGCCGTGTTCGCGGCGATCAAGAAAAACTGCAACGTCGATTTCTTCTCGGCCAGCCTGCAGCACTACATGGGGATTCCGGGAGACATGTTCACGTGCATCTTCGCCGCGAGCCGCATCGTCGGCTGGTGTGCCCACGTGCTCGAACAACTCCGCGACAACAAGATCATCCGCCCGTCTTCGAATTACATCGGCCCGGCCGAACGCCACTATGCCCCGATGCCGGTGCGAGCCTGACCCCGCGTGGCATCAAATCTCAAATTCCAAGGACCAAACACCAAACGAATCTCAAACTCCAAGGAAGAAAAAATCTCAAACCGACTGATTGGAGAGCCACCCGCCTTTGAGCAGGGTTTCGTCGTTTGAGGTTTTCTCCTGTGGGATTTGGAATTCGTTTGGTGTTTGGTCCTTGAGATTTGAGATTTCTCCCGGACTGCTCTTCACAACGGTCCCCGGCCCATTGCACGATGGAGCCACGAGTCGGCTGCCTCCACGATGAGCCGCCCGGCACCAACCCGACCTCCGACGAAGGACTGTTCATGCGTGGCTTGCTTGTACTGACTCTCGCGTTGACGTTGACTTTTGCCTCGCGGAACAACGCGCCGGCCAGCGACATCTACGTTGATAATCTGCTGGGCAATGACAGTTTCGATGGTCAATTGGTGCTGCCGATCGACTCGGGGAGTGGTCCGGTGCGCACGCTGCGTCGGGCGATGCACCTGGCGGGATTCGGCGATCGCATCGTGCTGACGCAAGCGGGAGGGATGTACTACGACTCACTGTCCCTGACGGGAACGAGGCACAGCGGGACGTCGGAGCGGCCGTTCACGATCATCGGCAACGGGGCCACGATCAGCGGCGCGCGAGCTGTGCCGCAGCAGGGCTGGCGTCGCACGGGGCCGGATCTGTGGAAGCTGACTTTGACCCGCAAGGGCTTCTACCGGCTGCTGCGAGACGGACAATCGCTTCCCGAGTTGCAGCCCGAGGCTGGCGCGAACCCGCTCGAAACGCTGGCTGCCGGACAGTGGACGGCCTGGCGCGGCGACGTCTATTACCGCGCCGATGGTGATGCGCCGACGACCCAATCGTTCGCGTACGCTGCCGAACAAACGGGGCTGTCGCTGTATCAGGTTGAGCATGTGCGAATCGTCGGGCTCACGCTGCGAGATTTTCGTTTCGATGGCCTGCGAACACAGAACATGTGCCGCGGCGTGACGCTCGAAAACGTGAACTGCCTCAACAACGGCCGGGCCGGCATTGCGGTCAGCGGTACGTCGCACATCGAGATGGTCGGCGGATCGCTCGCCGAAAACGGACGCCATTCGCTGCTGGTCTCGAACCCGGCCACCGCCAACCTGCGGGAAGTGACGACCGACGTGGAGCCGACTGTCATCGTCCCTCCGAAATGACGTCCCCTCCGGCGCGAGGCACTGCTATCAGCCGGTGGAAATCGTTGTGCCACGGCTCTGTGAGCCGTGAGAACGGGTCCAAGTCGCGCGACGGTCACACGGCTGACACAGCCGTGGCACGCGATCATTCCTTTTTCAACAGGCTGCTACGTCAGCCTCAGGCGCGACACCACATCGCCGCACGATGCGTCGCTCAGGCTGAGAGCCTGCAACAGACGCGCGAGCGTCACGATCGCATCGCATGCGGGAGGAGTCTCGCCGAACCAGGTTCGCCCGTCGTTGAGCAGCCCGAGCCGCGCCTCGTTCTCCGCCAGCGCGGTTGTGATCGACGCGGCCGATTCTTCCGACGTCGCCGCTTCGATGCCGAGTCGCTTCAGCCACGGAGAGAGTTCGCGGGACAGTCCTTCGGTGGCCACGACTTTCAGGCTGTGGTGCTCGTGCCGTTCGAAGTGGATCAGAATGCGAGCCAGTTCTCCGGGTGAGATCAGCCCCCCTCGCTCGGTCACGAACGCGCAGCGCTGTCCGTCGTCGTCCACGATCAGGCCGAGATGCTGTCCCCCCGAGACGACGGCGGCCGCGACTCGCCGCACATCGCAGTCCTGCTCATCGCACAGGTCTCGACGACCAACGGGCAGCGTCACGTGAGTCACCCGACACGGCAGCCTGGCGAAGAGCCGGTCGACAATGCGCGGGAACAGCTTCGTGGCCGAACCGCACACCACATGCAGCGGCCTCAACGCGTGGAAGTGCTTCCACAACCCCGCCTCATACGGCACGAGAGCCTGAAACGTCCGCTGCGATCCGGCCGCGCGAGTCGGTCGCATCACGCCGGCCCGCGCGCGTGCTTCCAACTCCTCCAGCTTGTGCCCCGTCGACCACGGCCTCGCCCCGCGCCCGACGACATCAAACCCGGTCCACGCCGGATCGCAACCGGCTCCCGTGACAAACAGCCCGGCCGCAGCGTCCAGATGTTGCACGGCGAATTGAAAACAGGGAGCCGTCGTCTGGCCCAGGTCAATCACCTGACACCCCATCCGCCGCAACCCGAGTGCCACACCGGTCACGATGTCGGGTGAGGCGGGTCGTTCGTCGAAGCCGATCACGACCGTCGGGCCGCGCCGCGCCGAAGCAGAATGGCGCGGAGACTCGGGGACGGAGAGACGGAGGGACATGGAGACGGGGAGAGACGAATGGCGAGCATCATCGCCCGAGCTGTCTTCGAGTTCTCCCCTTATCACTCCGTCTCCTTGTCTCTCTGTCCCTCTGTCCCTCTGACCCGCACCTCCCACACGCGGCTCATCGTCCCACAGCATCGACGCCAGCGCCGCGCCCCACTCGGCCGCGCGCGGGCGGTCCAGTTCGTTGAGGTAAATGCCGCGCACGCCATCGGTTTCCAACAACGACGTTCGCGCCGTGCGACTGACCTGTGCATCCGATGCATTGACGGGTGAGCCCGATGCTCGGACCGGATGAACGGCATGGTGACCGACCTCGTGTCGATGTTCGCACTCACGGCACTTCGAGTAGAACGACGACAGCCGCGCCAAATGGATGCTGTGCGAGATCGGATGCGTCTCACCCGGACAAACGTATTCGGCTGCAAGAACCGGCAGGGCCATTTCGACGAGCGGTCGCGAACGAGTGGCGAGGGGCAGGGCGTTCGCCCCGACCGGCAACGGCCGCGCATCACGATCCGGCAACCCACGACGTGTCATCATCGAGTCGCTCAAACCATCGCTGGCAGTCGCCCGGCTCAATCCATCGAGCTGAAGCTGGCTCATCGCATCCCTTCGCAGTCCCCGCATCACCGATCCCGGCGTCTTGTAGGTCAAACCGCGAACCGGGGTCAATCGGCGTTGAATTACCGGAGACGTTGTTCGGGTGCCACTGGCGGCGGCTTTGGGCCGCCAGTGGAGTCGAAGAACACTGGGGGAGCGAACCCCTCGCCAGTGGCACCCGTGCGTCAGATCAGAAGTTGCTGCGCCAGATCAAGAGCGTCGCTTGAGCCAATCAGCAATGAATTGGATGGTGGACTTTCGCTTGGTGGCTAATACCAGCGCCTGGTACGCCTGGATGGTGCCGGTCGCGGTTGTGACTGGCGGGGTTTTTGCGGATTTGCTTGTGTCAACCACAAGCGGAATCGACGCTGTGACCGGCGACGACGTCGATGCCGCAGAAGTGGACTGGGCATTCGCTGCCAGACTGCCGCCAGCGGGAACTGTGCCGGTGGAATTCACATAAATCGTGACGGTGCCGGTCGTCGACAGAGCCGGCGAGCCGCTATCCGTCACCCGAATGCCAAGGGTGAATATGCCAGACGATGCCACGCTCGATGCTGTTTGGACGGTAATCACTCCGGTCGTCGCGTTGATTGCGAATACCGGTTTCGAGGCAGATCCGTTCCCCGAAATGATGCTGTAGGTCCGAGTTTGCCCGGCATCGGGATCGCTTGACACCACGGTACCGACAACCGCTCCGGCTTTGGACTTCGTCTTCACCGCGAGCGACTGTGTCGGGACGACGGGTGCCTCGTTCACATTCTGCAAACTGACGGTGACCGTCGCCGATCCCGACTTCGCCGGCGAGCCGTTGTCCGTGGCAGTGATCGTCAGCGAGAACTGCGGCGTGGTCTCGAAGTTGAGTGCCGCTGAGTTGTTGACCGTGAGCACTCCCGTGGTGGCATTGATGGCGAATGCGTTGTTCGTGTTCCCGCCAGTGATGGCGAACGTTCGGCTTTGACCGGCATCGGGATCAGTTGCACTGATCGTTCCGATGACCACACCGTTGTTGGAGTTTTCGTTAATGGTGAACGCCCTCGGCGTGACCACCGGGGATTCGTTGACGTTCAGCAAGTTCACCGTGACGGTTGCCGACCCGGAGAGGGCGGGGGTGCCATTGTCGGTCGCGGTCACCGTGAGGCTGAATACGGGCGTGGTCTCGAAGTTGAGCGCCGCTGCGTTGTTGACGGTGAGCACACCCGTGGTCGCGTTGATGGCGAACGCGTTGTTCGTATTGCCACCGGTGATCGCGAACGTGCGAGTTTGCCCGGCGTCCTGATCGGTGGTGGCGACCGTTCCGACCGTTGTGCCGTTGGCGGTGTTCTCGGCGAGACTGAACGTGACCGGTGTCACGACCGGAGCCTCATTGACGTTGGTCAAGTTGACCGTGACCGTTGCCGAACCGGACAACACCGGACTGCCATTATCGGTCGCCGTGACCGTCAGCGAGAACTGCGGTGACGCTTCGAAGTTGATCGCCGCCGCATTGTTCACCGTCACAACACCCGTGGTCGCATTGATGGCAAAAGCGTTGTTGGTGTTCCCACCGGTGATGGCGAACGTCAACGACTGCCCCGCGTCCGGGTCGGTCGCGGACACCGTTCCGACCGAGGTACCCGCCGCCGTGTTCTCTGCCAGAGTGAACGTGCGGTTCGGCACCGCGGGAGCTTCATTCACATTGACGAGATTGATCGTGATCGGCGCAAAGGTGCCCAGGACCGGCGTGCCGTTGTCGGTTACCTGCAAGGCCAGTTCGATGCTGCTTTGTGATTCATAGTTCAGCAAAGCACCGTTGGCGACGGTGATCTGTCCCGTGGCGGCATTGATGGAGAATGCACCGGGAACCGGAGACGAGAAGATTTCGTAGGTCAGCGCTTGCCCTGCGTCGACATCCGAAGCAATGACGGTGCCGACCACCGTCCCATTCACCGCGTTTTCCACGACCGAGAATGTCTGCGCGGCCATCATCGGTGATTCATTCACGTCGTTGATGTTGACCGTGACGGTTGCATCCGCGAAACGTGCGGGATTGCCGTTGTCGGTGGCTCGAATGGTCAACGTCACGCTCGGCACGGTTTCATGATCGAGCAGGAAGGCGTTTGAAACCAGGATCCGTCCGGTCGACGGCATGATCATGAACGCATCCGGCAAAGTGGACGACGTGATCAAGTAAGTCAACGTCTGCCCGGGGTCTTCATCGGAGGCAATGACGTTACCCACCGTCTCCCCCTGGTTGAGGTATTCGCGTATAGAGAACGTTTGATTGGCGATAACCGGGACGTCGTTGACGTTCGTGATGGCGATCGTCACCTGGGCGAACGCCGCGAGGAGCGGGGTGCCATTGTCTTGAACGCCAACGTTGAGCGTGACGCTCTGCACGGCTTCGTAATTTAGCATTGAGGCGTCCGCAACGGTGATCTGTCCGGTTTGGGCGTTGATGGCAAACGCCCCTGGCAGCGAACTATTGCCGATGGCGTAGATCAACGATTGCCCGGCATCGACATCCGACGCGACCACCGTCCCCACCACGGAACCATTCGCGGAGTTCTCGACGACAGCGAACGATTGATCGGCGATCGTCGGCGCTTCATTCTTGTCGTTGATTGCAATTGTGACAGGGATCGATGTGGCCAGTGCCGGATTGCCATTGTCGGTCGCCGTGACGGTCACCGTCGCGCTTTGAGCCGTCTCGTAATTCAGCAGCGAACCATCCACTACGTAAATCACGCCGTACTCGGGATGAATCGCAAAGGCTCCAGGGTGGGTTGAGTCCGTGATCGAGAAGGTGAGCGTCTGGCCGGCATCGACATCCGAGGCGTTCACCGTTCCGACAATGGCGAACTCGAACGCATTCTCGTCGACAGAGAACGGAGGAGCGAACAGAGTTGGCGCTTCATTGACGTCGTTGACGAAGACGGTCACCTGGCGAATCGTAGAGAGGGCAGGCGAAGCACTATCGACCACTCCGACAGTGATCATGGGCGTTTGGCCGGTCTCGAAGTTGAGCAGTGAGCCATCCGCCACGGTCAGTTCCCCCGTCGAAGGATTGAGAGCGAATGCCCCGCCGCTGGTGTCGTCGATGATGTGATAGCTCAACGTTTGTCCGGCGTCCTGGTCCACCGCGACGATGGTCCCCACGGACGTCCCATTCGCCGCGTTCTCGTTCACACTGAGGGATTCGGTCGTGATAACCGGGCGGTCGTTGACATCCGTGATGTTGACCGTCATTTCCGCCGAGGACGAAAGCGCTGGATTGCCGCTGTCGGTGACGGTCACCGTCACGATGGCACTGCTGACCTGTTCGTAATTCAGAGTCGAACCATCGATGAGCGTGAGTTCACCGGTCTGAGCGTCGATGGCAAACGCACCGGGATGGGTCGTGTTCGTGATGGCGTACGTTAGTGTCTGGCCGGCATCGCCATCGCTCGCCACGACCGCACCGAGGCTGACCACGGGGGGCGTGTTCTCTTCCACCGTGAAGGTTTGATTCGCAATCGACGGCATGTCTTCCACCGAGTTCACGGTGAGAGAAACGGTGGCGATATTCGAAAGGAGTGGGCCATCGCCGGCGACGTAAGTGAAGCTGTCAGAGCCGTTGTAATTCGCGTTCGGCGTATAGGAAAACGTGCCGTTCGGATTCAAGGCGACCGTGCCATGCTGCGGACCGTTGACCACCGAGGCGACGAGCGCGTTGCCGTCAGCATCGGTGTCGTTCGCAAGGATGCCCGCGGGTCCGCCTGCCGTATAGTTGTATTGGACCGTACCCCGCATCGCCGGCGTGGAACCTTCCGAATGTTGCTCGAACGACGCAGAGAAGCTCTGCAATTGACCGCTCGGCGAAACATTGATCGCGTGAATGGTGAAGAAGCCGGTGAGAGTGTTGCTGCCGCGTCCGTGTCCCGTCACGCTCAAGCCGGGCGTCCCTTCCGGATTGAACGGATACCGCGTGGCTCCCAGATAGGTTCCCACCGTCAGGGGCGTATTGAAGCCGGGTGACTCAAACTGGATGTCCCAATCATCCCCGCCAACCGTCGGATTCTGATAACGCACACGGACATAGCTACCGTTGTTTGCGGCCGATGCGGTGATGCCGGAAGACAGATTGTAGGACTGTCCCTGACCGATCCAGTCGCCCGGATCGCTCGTCATCTGCACGCTCGTGACCGGTTGCGAGACGATCGACGTCGAGAAGACGCTGTCTTCGTTGAGTGTATAACTGTCGTCGTTCGCCACGGGGGCGTCATTCACCGCTTGCACGGTCAGGAACACTGTTCCGGTGTTGGAGAACGCCCGACCATCGAACGCGCGGAATTGAAAAGAGTCGTTCCCGTTGTAGTTGGCGGCCGGTGTGTAGGCGAACGTGCCGTTGGAATTGAGCGTTACCTGGCCATGCACAGGATTCGTGACCAGAGAGAACGTCAGCGGATTGCCGTCGGCGTCTGTCCCGGTCACCGTCCCGTTCTTGACCGTGTCTTCGCTCGTCGAGAGGTTCTGCGATGAGACCACGGGGGCGACATTGGTGTCGTTATCGGTGATGGACAGAGTATCGGCGACCGAGATGTACCCCGCCGCGTTCGCGCGAATGGTCACGGTTTGCGTGCCATCCGTGATGTCATCATCCACGACGTTGATGGCGAATGAGGCCGATGTTTGTCCGGCGAGAATCTCCACGGTCGCGGGGACGGTCAGTTCCGTCGTGTCGGTGCTCAGCAATGTCACCTGCAAATTGCTGGAAAGATCGCCCGTATTGCTGCGGATCACGGTTCCCGTCACCGCGCCGGCGTTTTCCGCCACGGTCGTAGGCACGATCGAGACCGTCAACGTCTCGTTGTCGGTGACCGTGAGAACATCGCGCGCCGGGAGCAACGTGCTGAGGTTCAAGCGCCCCACGCGCATGTCGCTGCTATAGCCGGACAGGAAGACCAACTGGCCTGCCGCGTTCAATTCCCCGGCCCAAACTTGTTCAAAAACCGTACCGGTCCAATTCGGCAGGAGCAACTTGCCATCGCCGTCGAACGAAGTATCGAGCGTTCCGTCGATGTTGAACCGTGCGAATGCCAAATCGTGGCCATTGCCGGGGACAAAGCCTTCCCCCATCACCAGCAGACGGCCGTCCGGGAGTTGCACCACGTCGTTGGCTGAATCGGCGGCACCATTGAAATCGAGGCTCGCGACTCCGTCGCCACTGAACGTCGTGTCGACCGAACCGTTGGCGTTCAGTCGCGCGATGACCCAATTGTCGTTGGTAGTGGACGATGGTCGATCGGTGCCCACGATCACCAACTTGCCGTTGGCCTGAAGAATGGCACTGTTCGCGACCCCGTGAGTGTGCGCCGTGAAGTTTGTGTCGATCTGTTGCATGCCGTCGAAATCGAACGAGGTATCGATCGTCCCGTTGGCCAGATAACGCACCACGCTGAAGTTCCCCGAGTTCGTCGACGTGAATGACACGCTGCCGACACCGAGAAGCTTGCCGTCACTTTGGACGATCACCGATTTAAAGTACGAGAAGGGCGCGTTGGGGATCGCGGTCGAGACGGTACCGGCCGATCCGAAGGATACGTCGAGCGCACCGGCCGATGTCAGTTTCGCCAGGAAGCTGGCAGTGATTTCCGTACCGGCGAGCAGGATCGAACCATCGCCGAGAACGGTCACATCATTGATGCGCGTGGTGGTCGCGCGCTCAAGCCGAGCGATGCCGCCGCTTCCGAACGTGCCGTCCAACGAGCCGTCTGTGTTGTACCGGACTACCAAGAGGTCTTCCCAGGCATTCACACCACCCACCGCATACCCGGCGGCAAGGATCTTGCCATCGGACTGGAGTGCCACAGAGGTCGGCACGATCTGGGATGAGTTCGCAACGGTCGTGGTGACGAGGCCGGCGTTACCGAAGCCGGAATCATTCGTTCCGTCCGCCAGCTTGCGCGTGAGACTCCAACTGGTGCCGGTGCCGGGTGTCTGCGACAGCGAGACGATGCTCCCATCGGATTGAAGTAGCATGTCGGGGTAGGCGCTCGACAAGGACCACGACAACGGCGTCGTCGAATATCCGTTCGTCCCAAAAGTTGTATCCAGCCCGGCCGGCCCCGTCGCAGCGGTCGGCGAATAGGTGTATCCCGGCGCGGAAGCCGTGATCTGCGCGGTCTGCGATCCATCGAGCAGCGCATCATCCACCGGCATCACGAAAAAGCTGGCCGACATCGCCCCTGCGGCAATCGTCACCGTTTCAGGCACGGTTGCTTCCGAGGTGTCGCTGCTCGCCAAACTCACCGTCACCGCTTGCGACAAGTCGCCATCTGCCCGCTGCACGGTGGCCGGGATGCCGTTGCTAAAGTTGGTCTCGACGACGCTTGTGGAACTGAGCACCACGGTCAGCGTGGGGGCTGCGGAGAGTAATACACGGGCTTCCATCGGTTGTATCGCAGTCATTCCCTCTATTCGCCGACGCCGACTCACACTCCGCTGCGATCGGGTCGAACGAATTGCTTTCAAGCCAAACGATCTGGCCCAGAATTGTCGAAGGAGGTTGACCCAATTCAAGCGCATGATTGGTCCCCGTAAGATTTGTTCGTAATCAAGAACTGGCCGAAATGGCGAGATGATGATTTCCGTAAAGTAGTGTCGCAGCAAACTCGAATCAAGGTGCGGACTATGAATAATCCGCGACCCTTCCCAGTAAGGACTTGACCAAGGTTGTTAGGATTGCGGGGAGTTTTCCGGAGATCGATTTTCTTTCACGGAGGCTCGTGTTGTGTTGATCACCCCTCGGCGGGATTTGCGCGAGTATTTGGCGTAAGTCCCCGATCCCAGAGGGTGGAAGGGACGACGCCATGTGTTCACGGCCACTCTGACGGCCGTGGTGTGTGTCATTCTTCAATGCTGTCGCGGCTATGATGCCATCGTGCAGTGGTTGAGTGAACGGCCTCTTGACTTCTTCAGCCGCTGGGGTTTCTACAAACACTTCCACGGCGAGCGGCCCACGGAAGCTGCTGTCGCGAATCGACTGTTGAAGACACTGCATCCGATCACCGATGTCGTTCTCAGTGAAATCGACGTTGTTTCCGCCGGCAGAATTCAATGGCACAACTTGAGCGCGCATCGACGCCGCATTTCTCCAGGGCCTCACCTCACTCCGACGGAATCGCGAGCTTCAGCAACTACTGGCCGAACTCGCGGGCCCTTCACATGGAGCGGCCGACGTTTCAGGCTCGGTCGATGATGTCACTGTCGCCGGGTGTGAGTGCCACGGTCATGGAGTTTCGACGGGGTCGTGCTGGCGTCTGTTGGAAGTGAGTGGTTTCTACTCGATCGGAACGACGTCCACGGCGATGCTCATCGTGTGTTTGCCGCCGCCGGTGAAGACGCCCTGAATCGGGCAGACGTCGCCGTAGTCGCGGCCCCAGGCCACGGTGACGTGGCGTTGTTGAGGGATCACGTTGTTGGTGGGATCGACGTCGATCCAGCCGAACTCGGGAATAAAGACCGACAGCCAGGCGTGAGACGCATCGGCACCGACGAGCTTGGGCTTTCCGGGAGGAGGTTGCGTCACCAGGTAGCCGCTCACGTAGCGTGCTGCCAATCCAAGACCGCGCAGGCACGTGATCTGAAGATGAGCGAAGTCCTGACAGACTCCACACCGATGCTGAAGGACATCGTGTGTCGGTGTCGTGACAGACGTCGAAGCGGGGGAGTACGTGAAGTCGGCATGGATGCGGGCGGTCAGATCGAGCACCGCCTCCAACAACGGACGGCCAGCGCCGAAACTGGGAGCCGCATACTCAGAGGCTGCGGGCAGAAACTGGATGTAGGGGGACTCGAAGCGAAACTGCGAGGCCATGCGCAGTTCGGAGTTTGCCGCTGTCGCCAGCGTGTCACGCACCTGTTCCCATGCCGGGGTCGTCTGCGGAGCGGGGAGATCGGGCGGAGTGATCCCCACCACGCTCCGGCCCGTCACGCTGAGTTGGAGATGCGGTTCTTCAATGGAGATGTACCAGACTTCGTTCTCAAACGTGTCGATCCATCGTCGGCGGATGACGGGTTCCGGCAAAACCTCCAAGCGAAAGTTGGCGAACGACTGAGTCGGGGTGGCTCGCGGCGTCAGATGAATCTGGTTCTGGCAGATCGCGACGGGATCGGCATACGAGTACGTCGTGGTGTGCCGGACGGCGTACTGCATCAGGCCCTTTCCCGCCGCATTGTCATTCAAGTGTTGTTCCACCCGTTGATCTCACGAAGCTCACGGCTTGCGACAGAACTCGAATCGGCCGCCCCGTCACAGAGCGGCGACCAGTGTAGTATCGAGTTGGTGCGAAGAGACAGTGTGAGTCAGGTAAGTGTCCGTGATGCTGACCGAGAGGGCGCGCAGCTTCGCGGAGAGGAGTTCGAGGAATGCGTTCAGATGAGTCCGGTCTTCCAGGCCGTTCACGGTGCAAAATGACTCGACGTCCACCAGTCGCAACTCCGCCTGAGCCGAAAGCACGATCTGCTGTTCGTTCGTTTTCTCCGCGGCACCACTGTCACGAGCCAGGTGGCGAACATGGCCCGCCAGCGCGGCCAGTTGGAAACCGACCGCTCGCGGGTTCGACTCGTCGGACAGTACCAGGTCGAGCACGGGGGCCAACTGCAACGTGGTGAGATATCGATAGCGATAGGTCATCGAACTGTCGGCGATCTCCAGCATGGCCTCCAGTCGCGGCAGCAGGTCGGTTTGGACATCGACGAGCAGTCCACCGATGAGATTCAGTGCCTGCAGGCCGCGTTCGATGCGCCGGCCGATGTCGAGAAACCGCCAGCCGGGTCCGCGCGTCATGCTGTCGTTGCAGAGACCGCTGAACGCCGACAAGAGAACCAGCAACTGATTGAGCGACAACAGCGAGTCTCCCAAGTCGGTGGTGACCCCTTCCGGGGGACTCAACTTCAATTGATTGATGATTCGCCAGCTATCGACGGAGATCCGGTCTCGAACGATCGAAGCCGTGCGATTGGCGGCCAGCAGTGTCTTGGCCAGACCGCCCGCACGTTGCGGATCGTGCATGAAGGACGACACGTTCTCTCGCAGGCGCTGCAAGATGTACGGATCGTCCAGCGCGAGTGTGGCCACGGTGGAGTGGCCCGGTTCGTCCAGCGACTCCACGAGAAGGCGAAGCTCGTTCAAACCCGCTGGCTGCAGTTCGCTGGTCATGCGCGCGACGATGCTGCGGACGTGACGCACCTTCGCCTCGGCGCGTTCAATCAGGCGGCCGAGCCAGAACAGGTGGTCTGCGGCGCGACTCGGCAGATCGTTGGTGCTGCGTCGCAGTTCGAGCGCCGTCGCCTGCGGCCTCAGCAACGAAACGGTTTCGACCGGCGCATCGGCCAGGATCCAGACATCCTTGCTGCGCTGACCGGCGGCCATCGACTCCGTCAGCAATTCGGACCGGGGTGCGACGCGCGAGAGGCCGCCCGGCATGACCTGATAACCACCGTTGCAGGCCACCGCGAAGGCTCGCAGCGTCACATGCCACGGTTGCAGGTTGTTGTCGCTCCACACGGGTGCCGTCGAGCCGACAACCGCCTCGTGCGCCACGAACTGAGTCGGCTTCGCTCGCATCTCGGCCAGAAGCCGCTCGCGCTCGTCGCGCGACAACTGCCATCCGGAATGCGTCCGAACGTTGCGATGCCGAAAGGCGGGCCGCATCACCAACTGATCGAGATGCGTCTCGACGTAGCGCATGTCATCCGGTCGTCCGCACCACCACGTCGGGGCCGATGCCAGCTTCAGTTCCTCACCCAGCAACTGCCGACAAATCGCGGGCAGAAATGCCTGAATCAAAGGAGCTTCGAGAATGCCGCTTCCCAGCGCATTGGCCACCACCACCTGACCGTCTCGCGCCGCCTGGACCAGCCCCGGAATTCCCGCAGGCGAGTCGGGACGCAGCTCCAGCGGATCGCAGTCCCAGTCGGCCACGCGACGCAGAATCACATCGACGGACAGCAAGCCGCCGAGCGTCTTGAGGTACACACCGTCGCCGCGCACGGTCAGATCGCCCCCCTCGACCAGTGCGTACCCGAGATACCTCGCCAGATAAACGTCTTCAAAATAGCGGGAACTGACCGGGCCGGGCGACAGCAGCACGACGCGGGGATTCTCGCGATGGTGTTGCGCGAGACTGGCCAGCGTCTCACGCAGCGTGATGAAAAAGGACGCCAGTCTCACGACGTTGAGACTCTGAAAATCCTGGGGTAGCGTGCGCGAGACGACGATCCGATTCTCGACGGCATAGCCCGCTCCCGATGGGCCCTGAGTTCGGTCTCCGAGGACAACCCAGTTTCCATTCGATGTCCTCGCCAACTGCGCGGCATACCAATGCAGAAAGACACCCGTCGGCGGCTCGATCCCCGCGCACGGCAACAAAAAGCCGGGATGCTCGTAGAGCGCGTGAGGCGGCAGGACACCCGATTTCAGCAACTCCTGCGGACCGTAGATGTCAGCCAGCAGACGATCGAGCAACCTCGCCCGCTGCTGAATGGCGTTCTCCAACGGCGACCATTCGGCGAGCGGCATCAGGATCGGCAGCGGGTCCAGCTCCCACCGGCGGTCGAGGTCTTTGGAAGCGCCGTAGACGTTGTAAGTGACGCCGTTCTCGCGCAGCAGGCGTTTGACGTGCTCGCTTCGCTGTGAGATTCCGTCCGAACCGAGTTCTTCGAGACTGCGGACAAACTGCGACCATGCCGGACGAACCCCCCCGCGCGACTCGACCATCTCATCGAAGGCCCGAGTCGTCGGCTGATACTGTGACATGAACTCGCCGGACGGGTGAGCGCTCACCGCACCGGTGGAATGACTCATCTCAATCGGTCTCCGCAGGACTTGGGAATCATTTCGGTTGGTTCCATGTCAGGGGTCAGGCCTATGGGTGCATCAAGGCATCGTTCCCGGCATGGCCGGTACCACGGGACGCCGCAGGTCGAGCGTGAGTGGATAGTCGTCATTGATCTCAATCGGCGGAATCGGCAGTGGGCCGGGAGTATGACCGATCGGAAGGAATCTGGCTGCGCGACGGCTCTCGGCGGCATAGGCATTCACCGGGAAGCTGTCGGCGTTGGAGCCGCCCGGGTGTGACACGTGCCACGTGCAGCCACCGAGTGACCGCTTGTTCCACGTGTCGATCAGATCGAAGACCAGCGGCGCGTGAACTCCGATCGTGGGATGCAAACAGGACGGCGGTTGATAGGCGCGAAAGCGGACTCCCGCGACGAACTCTCCCTTGATGCCCGTCGGACGCAGTGGCACTCGACGACCATTGCAGGCCAGCACGAACCGCTGGCTGGTCAGACCGCGCACCTTGACCTGCACCCGCTCCAACGACGAATCGACGTTGCGAACGGTCCCACCCGCGCCGGGTTCTTCTCCCAGAACATGCCACGGTTCGATCGCCTGCCGCAACTCGACCGTGACTCCCTGTTGGGTGATCTGGCCGATCAGCGGAAAGCGAAACTCGTGGTGCGAGGCGAACCAGTCCTTTTCAAAGTGGAACCCCGCCTGTGACAGATCGGCCAGCACCTCCTCCAGATCCTGCGCGACGAAGTGCGGCAGCATGAAGCGGTCGTGCAACGATGTCCCCCAACGCACGAGCGGTTGCTGATAGGGCTTGTTCCAGAACCAGGCGACCAAGGCTCGAACCAGCAGTTGCTGCGTCAGGCTCATCCGTTCGTGGGGCGGCATCTCAAAACCGCGGAACTCCACCAGACCCAGCCGTCCGGTCGCGCTGTCGGGCGAATAGAGTTTGTCGATGCAGAACTCGGCGCGATGAGTATTGCCGGTCATATCGACGAGCAGGTTGCGGAACACGCGATCGACCAGCCACGGCGAGCAGTTTCGCCCCTCGGGCAACTGCGCACAGGCGGTCTCCAATTCGTAGATGCTCTCGTGCCGGGCTTCATCGGCGCGCGGTGCCTGACTCGTCGGCCCGATGAAGAGGCCCGAAAACAGATACGACAGCGACGGACGATTGTTCCAGTAGGCGACGAGGCTGCGCAGCAGGTCGGGTCGTTTCAGGAACGGACTCTGCGCCGGAGTCGGCCCGCCGAGCACGATGTGATTGCCACCGCCCGTTCCCGTGTGTCTTCCGTCCTTCATGAACTTCTCGGTACACAGTCGCGTTTGGCGAGCCTCTTCGTACAGGACATCGGTGTTGTGGACCAACTCGCGCCAGTTCTTTGCCGGTTGCAGATTGACTTCGATCACGCCGGGATCGGGCGTCACTTTGAAGTGGTCCACGCGGTAGTCGTACGGCGGCGGATAGCCTTCGAGACGAACCGGTAACGACAGCGCCGCGGCCGTCTCTTCGATCGCGCCGACCAGTTCGAGGTACTGTTCGATTTCAGCGAGCGGAGGCATGAAGACATGCAGCGTTCCGGCGCGGGCTTCCACGCAGAGGGCGGTGCGCACGAGAGTCGCAGCGGACGACTGCGGCTCCGTCAACGTCGCGGTGGCGACGCTCGATTCCGGTTCCAGGCTCGCTTCCGTCTCCAGGTCGAACAGACTGGCGAGGATCGGTCCGCGCGGACCGCGTTCCGTCGTCTGCATCATCCAACGCGGCGACTGGGCCGCCGCCGAGCCATTACCGTTGCCATGAAAACTTCCATAACCGTGATCGCGAGACAACTCGGGACGCTCGGCCAGCGGGTCACGTTCGTAGAGCGGAAGCTCGTCTTCCGGAGCGATCCACGGCAGCGAGTCGAGCGGCAAGCGCAGGCCCATCGGCGAATCACCCGGAATCAGGAACATCCGCTCCTGCCGGAAATGCCACGGACCGCTTTCCCATCGCGCTGACTCTGTGGGTTCGTCCCTCGGACAAAGAGGGAGCACGTAGCCCACGACATTATTGAGTCCCCGCTCGAAGATGCGCGCCAACCGTTCTCGCTCCTCCTTGTTCTTGAGGTTCGATTCGAGGGGATCGACATTTATCGGCAGCTTGCGTTCCTTCCAAAGGTAGTACCACGCATCCTCATAACCCGGCAGGATGTGATCCGGACCCACGTGCAGTTGATCGGACAACGCCTCAATGAAGTGCTGAGCATCGTCTGCATCGCATCCGTAATTGACGCCGTCGTCGGCCACCAGATCGGGACGATTCCAGATCGGTTCCTTGTCCTTTCGCCAGTAACAACCCAGCGCCCAGCGCGGGAGCGATTCGCCGGGATACCACTTTCCCTGACCGAAGTGCAGCAGCGGACCCGTCGAGAATTGAGTGGCCAGCCGACGGAACAGCGTCCCGGCGAGGACACGTTTTTTCTCGCCCAGGGCGTCGAAGCTCCATTCGAGCCCGTCGCGATCATCGGCCGACACAAACGTCGGCTCACCACCCATGGTCAACGTGCGCGGACCGGCCGCGAGTGACCGATCGACCTGTTCACCCAGCCGCTCAATCGCCGTCCACTGTTCGTCCGTGTACGGCTTTGTGACGCGCGGGTCTTCGTGAATCCGCTGCACGGTCATCTCGAAGCCGAACGTGGTCTCGCACTCATCGATCGCTCCCGTGATCGGCGAGGCGGATTCGGCGTCGGGAGTCGCGGCCAGTGGGATGTGCCCCTCACCGGCGAGCAGCCCCGACGTTGGATCGAGTCCCACCCAGCCCGCACCCGGCAGAAAGACCTCGGTCCACGCATGCAGATCGGTGAAGTCCCGACTCGTACCGACCGGCCCATCCAGCGGTGCGACGTCGGGCTTCAACTGAATCAGGTATCCCGAAACGAACCGCGCGGCGAGACCAAAGTGTCGCAACAACTGCACGAGCAGCCAGGCCGAATCGCGGCACGAGCCGGTCTTCTTTTCCAGCGTCTCTTCGCAGGTCTGCACACCCTGTTCGAGGCGAATCACATACCCCACCTCGTTCTGCACGAACCGGTTCAGATCGACGAGAAAATCGTTCGTCCCGGTCGCGGAGTGCGGCGCGCGGGCAACGAACTCCTGCATCCTGTCGGACAACGGCGCTTTCGCCAGATACGGCTGCAACTGCACGCACAGTTCCGGCGAGTAGGCGAACGGAAACGTGAGGGCGCTGTCTTCGAGAAAGAAGTCGAACGGATTGATGACGGTCATCTCGGCCACGAGATCGACTTCCACCACGAACTCGCGAGTCATCTCGGGAAAGACGAGCCGCGCCAGAAAGTTGCCGTACGGATCCTGCTGCCAGTTCAAGAACTGCTTCTTTGGCTCAATGCTGAGTGAATAGCTCACAATCGGCGTCCGGCAGTGAGGTGCCGGACGCAGGCGAACGATCTGAGGCGACAAGGTGACCAGTCGGTCGTAGTGGTAGGACGTGCGATGATGCAGGGTGACGCGGATGGTCATGATTGCGGTTTTCCGAAGCGATTCATGAGAGAACAGAGGCCGGAGCAGCGCGTCCGAAATCTGAAGCGGGAAGTAGGAATAGATAGCTCACGTTTGCTGACAACTCCGAACCGAATCGCGCCGAACGTCGATCGACGTCTCAACTCTGTATCTGCCGGGAAGCGGAAGCAGGCTCTTCGAGCGGCTCCGCTGCGAAGAAGGTGTCGAAGATCGCACCGCCGACGGCATTCAACTTCGTTTGGAACTGATCGATGAACTCATGCAGGCCGACCTGGAACACTTCGTCGATGCCCGTGTAGTCGAGTTCCGATCGGAGCCGCCCGAGTCGCTGTTCGGCCCGATCGTGGAATTCGCCCTGAACGCCGCCTGTGATGACGAGCAGCGATTCTTCGGCATGGCTGACACAGAAGCGGACGGCTCGCGGAAACTCGCGGTCGAGGATCAAGAACTCGGCCACCTGCTTCGGCGTGATGCGACCGTGCGCCTTGCGATACATTTCGAGAGCGCTCGCTGATTTCAACAGCGCGGCCCATTGATTGGTGTCGAGTTGCGTGCCGACATCCGACACCTGCGGCAGCAGCAGGTAATACTTCACATCAAGGATTCGTGACGTCTTGTCGGCGCGCTCGATCATCTGTCCCATGCGATGGAAGTGCCAGGCCTCCCCGTGAGACAACGTCGATTGAGTGACTCCGCCGAGCGTGTAACCCGATTGCTTGATCTGCGTGAAGAACTCAAACGGTGATCCCAGCACCTGCGCCTGTGTGGCGGTGACGACCAGCAGGTAGAACTTGTTCAGTTCCTCCCACATCGGGGAGCTGATCATGTCGCGAACCGTGCGGGCCGATTCACGGGCCGCCCGCACACACGACAGAATCGAATTGGGGTTCTCGACATCGAACGTCAGGAATCGAATGACGTTCTCCTGAGTCGCCTCGGGGTACCGCTTCTTGAACGTCTCGTGATCTCCCGTCGTGAAGATCAGCGGATCCCAATGCCGCTCCATGTCCGGGCCGAGATCCAGCGACAGGTTCAGATTGACGTCGATGAACCGCGAGACGTTCTCCGCCCGCTCGACATAGCGGCTCATCCAGTAGATCGAATCGGCAACACGACTGAGCATGACAGGGATTCCACCAATGTTCGATCTGGCGCGGCGAGACCCACCCGCCGGCAACAGCCTGCCTCAAAACATTGCCTGGGTCTGTTGGGCCGAAAAGTTCGCGAGGCGTGGCGTGCCGTTCTTCATCACCCACGTGTCCTTGCTGCCTCCACCCTGCGATGAATTCACGACGAGCGAACCCTTCACCAACGCGACTCGCGTGAGACCACCCGGCAGAATGTAGACGTCCTCCCCGTACAGGATATACGGCCGCAGATCGACGTGTCGGCCCTCCAGATGATCGCCCACCAGCGTCGGAACGCGCGACAACGACAGGGTTGGCTGAGCAACGTAGTTTCGTGGGTCCGCTTGGATGAGCCCGCGGTACTTTTCGAGTTGCTCGCGCGTGGCGCGCGGTCCCACCAGAATGCCGTAGCCCCCCGATTCGTTCGCCGGCTTGATGACGAGTTTCGGCATGTTCTCCAGCACGTACTGTCGCTGCTCATCGTCATGACAGAGATACGTCGGAACGTTGGGAAGCTTGATGTCTTCGCTGAGGTAGTACTTGATCATCTGTGGGACATAGGCGTACACGGCCTTGTCGTCCGCGATGCCGGTTCCGGGCGCATTGGCCAGCGCCACTCGCCCCGCCCGGTACACGTCCATCAGTCCCGGAACCCCCAATGCCGAGTCGGGCCGGAACGTCAGTGGGTCGAGGAAGTCGTCATCGATTCGCCGATAGATCACATCCACCCGCTGCAGCCCGCGCGTCGTCCGCATGTGGACGTGGCCGTTCGTCACGACCAGATCCGAGCCTTGAACTAACTCGACCCCCATCTGTTGGGCGAGGAAGCAGTGCTCGAAGTAGGCTGAGTTGTAGATGCCCGGCGTCAGGACCACGACCGTCGGCTCATCGCCCGTGGACGGAGCGATGTACTGCAACATCTTCAGCAACTGTTCGGGGTACCCTTCCACGGGGAGGATCGACAGGCCATCGAACAACTGCGGGAACGTGCGCTTCATCACCTCGCGGTTTTCCAGCACGTAGGACACGCCCGACGGACACCGCAAATTGTCTTCGAGAACATACGTCGTGCCGTCCGCATCGCGCACCAGATCGGTCCCGGTGATGTGACACCAGATGCCGCGCGGCGGGTTCAGGCCGACGCATTGTTTGAGAAAGTTCCTGCTCGAACGAACCATGTGCTCGGGGAAGATGCCGTCGCGCACGATGTTCTGATCGTGATAGATGTCATTGATGAACAGGTTGAGTGCGGTGATCCGCTGCTTCAGGCCGGCTTCGATCTCGCGCCATTCATGGCTCTCGATGATGCGAGGGATCAGGTCGAACGGCCAGATCTTCTCGGTTCCCGCCTCGTGGCCATACACGTTGAACGTGATCCCCATGTTCAGCAAGGCTTGATCGGCGGCTCGCTGTCGGCGCGTCAACTCCCCCTCCGAGAGCATCTGCAGCCGTGACGCCAGCAGTTCCGCGCGGGGGCGAGCCTGGCCTCCCTCCAGGAACATCTCGTCATAGAAGCCAGTCGTGTCATACTCACGAAACGACGAGACCGCCGCTGTTTCGTGGAGTGATTCAGAATGGCTCTGTGCAATCATGCTTCACCTTCCTGTCGGAGTGCGAGGTTCGGGAGACCCCAGTCTCACTGGCAATCAACGGACTCGAATTGGAATGGAATCGTCTGATACACACTTTTCTCAGCAGGGAACGCCCGCTTCCAAGGCAGTTCTCGCAGAAACTGGACCGCCAAGACGACAACAAGCTCCGTTCGCACATGCCATGCCGGGTGAACCGTCATCAGACTACGACAACTCCTGCCGATCGCCTAACGGAATCACTCCGAGACGGGCAGCATGGGCGATCAGCGATTCGGACTCGACTTGAGTTGGTGACTTCCCCCCACTCGAGTGCCTGCCGTCATGACAACCCGGCCTGAAAAGTCAGGCTTCGATGGAACGGGTGGACTCCCAATATTTTCTCAAACTTGGCAATCCAGCGTTCCATTTTTTAAGAGAACCTGCCATAAAAGTCCCCACTTCGGTAGGCAATGGACCTATCGGAATAGGAAGACCAACGTCGCTTCGCCCACCTGCCTTTCGGCTTTGTTCTCTGATGAGGGTTCCCCTCTGACAGTGTCCAAGATCGGCGAGCCGGTGACGCACCTCGGCCTCAGTCATGTCCGTTAACTCTGGTGAAGTGGGAAGACCCGTCGGGATGTCGATACCACCCAGCCTGATGCCGCGGTTTGCCGTCGCTGAATTGACTTTGATCTTTCCCGCCACGATCCGCGGCGGAGGCAACTAGTTTCAGAGGGCCGTTGCGGCCCGCAAAAGGACGATGATGAGCAAGAATCTGTACGTGGGCAATCTCTCTTTCAGTTGTACGGCTGACGACCTGCGCGAGCTGTTCAGCCAGCATGGCAATGTTTCCTCGGCACAAGTTGTGTCGGACCGCGAAACCGGCCGTTCGCGCGGCTTTGGCTTCGTCGAGATGGGGGATGGCGGCGAAGCCGCAATCTCGGCACTCAACGGCACCGACTTCCAAGGTCGTTCACTCACCGTGAACGAAGCCCGTCCTCGCGAAAGCGGTGGCGGTGGTGGTCGCAGCGGTGGTGGTGGCGGACGCAGTGGTGGTGGCGGTTACGGCGGCGGCGGCGGCGGTCGCAGTAGTGGCGGCGGCGGATACGGCGGCGGTGGTGGTGGTGGCGGCGGACGCTACTAAGCAATCGCTGATCGACGACGATTCAGCTTGATCGATACGAACGCCTTCCGGCCCCCGACAGCCGGAAGGCGTTTTGCTTTCATCCCTCACGCGATTCAGCAATGCAGCCAAGCCGCAACCAAAGGGCAAGAGGCGAAACCACGGATCGCACAGATTTCACTGATGACACAGATCAGACGAAGAGCATGAGCGTCCTGACTTTCACCTGTTCTTCTTCCTCCTCTCCCTCTTCATCCGTGTCATCTGTGAAATCCGTGGTTAAGTTCTTGCTTCAGGGCCGCATCACGGTTCGTGGCGATACAAGTTTTGCCTGGCCGGGTCGAACAGGCCGACTCGGTTGAAGGGAGCGATCGCAGTACGAACGCGAGCGGTGAACTCGGCCGTCGAAATTGACATGTCTGCCACATCGCGAGCCGCTCGCGCCAGCGCGGCCTTCAATTCGGGATGGTCGGCACTGAGGAAGGCCGAGCCGCGCACGGCTCGCCCCGCGCGGCGTTCACCCTCCGACCAGGTCGCCGTGGCGAAGTAGAACATCGACAGCGCAACCATGCGCTCGAACTCGCGAAAGCCCGCGAAGCTGCCGCTCACGATGCCGTCAAGGAATTCGACCTCAGCCTGCACGGTCTCGTCGTACTGTTTCAGTTCCTTAGCAAGCTGCGGTCGCTGCCAGCTCCGTTCGAGGATCCCCAACAGTCGCTCGATGCCGACCAGTGTGAACGCGTTCCCCGTCGAATGGAGCGGATCGAGGAACGCTGCGGTGTTCGGTAGCATCACCCAGTTCGGACCGGCCGACCGTTCGAGTCGCCGCTGCATGCGCCCGGTCTGGCGGAACGGGACCACCGCCTCGACGTGAGCATACTGCTCGGACACGGCAGGCAAGCGCTGCATCATCGCCGCCCATTCGGCCTCGGGGCTGACGCGCTTGTCGAGCGGAAAACGATCCGGGTCGAGAGCGAAGCCCGCGCTGGTCACTCCATTATCGAACCGCAATACCCACATCCAGCCTCCGTCGAAGACATGATGCAGCGCGGCATCGTCGCAGGGATACGGATGGTCAGCGGTAAGACCGCCTCGCGCGGTGTAGAGGTCTTCCCACCGGGCCACGTTCGTGAAATGAGAGAACAGCGCGCGAGATCGCGTCTTCAATCCATCGGGATGCGGGCCGATGCCAAACTGCTTCGCGAGGAAGCAGCCTTCACCCGACGCATCGATCAGGAAGTCAGCCGCGAACCGCAACGGCTCGTCACCGCGACGGCCCATCAATTCCCAGCCATCTCCGCGCGGCAGCAGTTCGTCGATGGACGTTCGGTCGAAGTAGGGGATGCCGGCCGCAATGGCTTCGTGGGCGAGAAACTGATCGAAGTCGGAGCGCAGCCAGTGCGTGTCGGCATCCTCGGCGGTGGAACTCGCCGCGACGAGCAGCTCATTCGCGTGATCGGCTCGCGGCCGGAAGTCCTCGCCGAACGTGTGATGGAAGTAGCTGAAGCCGCGCTTCAAGCCGCACACGATTTCGGGATAGGCCCGCTTCCAGCTCGCATAGTTCGACAGCGGAGCCAGTCGCGGCAGGTCGTAACGCCGCGCGAGAGCCTCCAAAATCAGATTGGCCATCGGCGTCGAAGACTCGCCGATGGCAAACCGAGGATGCACGCCGCGATCAATCAGCACGGGCTTGAGGCCAATCTGCTTGAGCAGCAGCGCGGTCAGGCTCCCGCTGAATCCGGCCCCAATCACGGCGATGTCCACATCGAGTTCGATCATGATTCTCCTGTCCCCTCGCCCCCGCCTGTCTTCGAGGAAACAAAAACAGCGGGGGAGAGGGTTAGGGTGAGGGGGCTTTCTTCATTCAGCCAGCGCACTCACATTCGACACGCGGCTCGATCTGTTGAGACAGGTTCATCCGGCGCAGCCGTTCGATGCGCAGCGAACCGCACTTCAGGCAGTCGCAAAACTTCTCGGCATCCCACAGGTCGAGGAAGACTCGACCGCGCGCGAGGGCGATCCCGCGCTCCAGCACCTCTTCCATGCTGCGGATCGTGGGAGGAGCGAACTCACCCGACGATTGCAGTCGTTCCATGAACCCGTTCCCCGCACGAGTCGGGATCACACTGCAACAGCCGACACCGACAGTAAACGCATGTTCAATCGACTTCACCGCCCACTCGACGCCCTCGTGCTCGTTCAAGCCGGGCGGCTTCAGCAGAATGAAGGCTCTCACGTCGATGTCGTGCTCACGCAGGAATGTGGCCGCCCGATCAAAGTCATCGACGGTCATCCGCTTGTTCAGACGTGACAGGATGTCGGGATGAATCGTTTCCAAGCCGAGGGCGACTTCGAGCCGAGTCTCCAGCAGATCTCTAAACCTCACGCAGCGGTCGTCGGTCAGGCGCGGATGGTTCTCGACGATGACGGTTTCAAAATGGCGGACTCGCGCGGCGATGGCTTCATGATCCTCGGGCGGGATCGCCTGTGCATCGAAGAAGTTGCCGGCGTTGTACAGCTTGAGGTGCTTCGCGGGAGGAATCCGTTCGAGGGCATAGTCGATCTGCGCGGGGATTGCTCCGACGGGGACTCGCTCGTCGAGCGTGTACTTCCACAGGTCGCACATCGTGCAGCGGAAGGGACACTCTTTGTTGGTGAGAAAGACCGTCGCCACATCCTCGATTCGACCCGAGGCCATTCGCTCCGGCTCGACGAGAAACGCGTAGGGCTTCCACGGATCGAGCCGCTGTTTCGGCGGTCGTGCGGCGAGGATGTCGGCGTCGGTGAGGTTCATGGCTTGCATGGGCGTCGGTGAGGGCGCCACCATCTATCCAAGTCTGGTACTACGCGAACATCTTCAGGAACCGGCGGCGATATTCGGCTGGGTCGGAGGGGAACGTGGCCACAAACGTCTCATCGCCGACGGCTCCGCGTTGGAAACGGCGTTTCTCGAAGGTGGGCATGGTGAGGCCGGTGACTGCCTGGACGCCGCGTCGCACGATCTCACCCTTCAGCGCGTAGAGACGGTCCTCCTTCCAATCGGTCAGTTCGATGAAGGGGATTCCTTCCGCGACTTCGATCACGTTGGGCAGGGCGAACGGGCTGAAGCCCTGAAAGCCACACGCGGCGACGGGAGCGGACGACCTGACGTGGCCACGGCTCTGACCGCCCGAGTACGTCAGCGAATGCTTGATCGCGTGGACGCCCCAGCCCTCCTGATAAAGCATCTGGTTGTTGAGCACGCTGCGGATCGTCAGTTCGTGGTTCTCGTGGATCGGATAGTCCTTGAGGTTCTCGTCACCGCCGTCTCCATCGACGAGCAGTTTCCAATCGGGATACCGCTCGCGAATGCCGCGACAAAGCGTGAGGGCCATCGCCGCCGATTGAACATCCAGCGGCTTGTAGTCTTCGAGGACTCGGATCGCGTCATCGACCGACACCGCGCTGGCGGGAACTTCGATTCGCTCCAGCAGGTAACCGAGGTCGAGTTCATCGAGGAACCGCTGCGCCTGCTTCGCATCCTCACCGCAACCCGCCACATCCAACGTAAATGCCTTCAATCGCTGAGGGGCCTCGCCCCGCTGGAGCAGCAGGTGATACAGCGTCAGCAACACCGCGCCGCTGTCGATGCCCCCCGAGAACAGCACGCCAATCGGTTCGCGGCGATCGGTCACGTCGAGCCACTTGTTCAGTTCGTTCGCCAACGTCCCAATGTACGCGGCTCCGATCTCGTCGAGGTTCGTCCCCAGTCGATTGCGTTGCGGGTCGAAGAATCGTGTGTACGTGGGACTCGGATCGGGACAGCCGACCAGTGCGAGTTCCGTCAGATGATGAGCCGGCACCATCCGCGTGTAGCTCGGATGGAACTGGCCGTCGAGTCCCTCCTGCTTCAACCAGTCGCGGATGACATCGATCCGCTCGGCAATGACGAGGACCGGCCCCGCGTGCTGTTTGGCGATGAAGTACCGCAGCGGCCTCCCGATCGACCGGGCCATCCGCACGATCTTGCCCGCCTTGTGAATCAGAGCAAACTGCCCGTCGATTCCCCGCACCCGAGCCGGATCGCCCGAAGCCACCCGCGCGAGAGCCTCGTCGCCCGTCATGTTCAGAAACACGTTGCCGCTCGGATCAACGAGGTTGATGAGTCGTTCGATCAGTTGGACCGATTGCATGCTCTGTCTCCGGTGTGCGAACCTGGCGGCTGACCGCTTCCTGTGCGTCGTCGGTATACCCGATGGCTGCGGAACTGGCGAACGTCGTCCGCAGGTTCGACGACTACGCACAAACGGACGCAGGAGTTGGAAGCAATGAAAGCACTCTGTCGTGCCAACGCTTCATGGCACCGGAACGGCCACTTGCTGAGAGAGGTGTTGTCCCGTTGGGAGCAACAGATAGATCGGCTCGTGCAAGTCCGCATCCGGATCGTTGCGACGGTCATCAGGCGTGGGCAACGGCTCGCCGCGCAGCAAATTGGTCTCGGCCATGTCGCGCAGCGCTTCGGCGAGGTTCGCGCGTGCTTCGTTTAAAGTGCTGCCGTAGGACACGGTTCCCGGAAAGTCGAGGACTTCTCCCAGGCAGACGCCCTCTTCCCATTTGTAAGCGGATTTGTAGGTCAGCATCGCCGGTTCCTCTCGTGAGCCGACGCAAGCTGCGTCGGCCACGGCTACGCGAACAACTCGTGGATCGGCTTGCCCCCCTCGGTGACGATGGGAATCGGGCGGCCCTGCGAATTGGTCCAGTGGGCGTTGAGGTCGATCCCCATGAACTTGAAGACCGTGGCGGCGAGGTCCTGTGGCGGGACGGGGCGTTCGTGAATGCCATAGCCGCGCGAGTCGGTCGCGCCGATGACCTGGCCGTGTTTCAGGCCGCCGCCGGCGACGAGCATCGACATGCAGTTGGTCCAGTGATCGCGGCCGGCGGTCTTCGTCATCACGGGGCCTCGGCCAAACTCGCCCAGCATCAGGATGAGGGTCGAGTCGAGCAGCCCCTTCGATTCGAGATCGGTCACCAGCGTGTGCATGACTCGGTCGACGCACGGCAGGAGCGGCTTCAGGCCCTTCTCGATGCCGCCCCATTTCACTTCGTCGCCGTGGTGATCGAAGTAGCCCCACGCGCCGCTGACCACCACGAACGAAACGCCCGCCTCGACGAGTCGCCGCGCGAGCAGGGCCTTCTCACCAATCGAGTCGCGTCCGTAGGCGTCTCGCAACTGCGGCGATTCGGTGTCGATCTGGAAGGCCTTCTCGGCGCGACCCGACGTGACGTACTCGAAGGCTTGCTGCGTGTAGCGGTCGGTGCGGGCCAGCGTCTCGCCCCGGTCGAGGTCTCGCCGGAACTTGTCGAACTGACGACGCAGGCCATCGCGGTCCTGAAGCCGGCCGAGTTGAATTCCGTCGGGCAGTTTAAAACGTCCGGCCAGTTCGCTCCCCTTCACGGGCGAGAACTCGGAACCCATCTGCCCCGACTCCCAGACATCGGCCGCCCAACTGTCGGCCAGTCCGACGAAGGCCGGCAGGTTTGGATCGTTGCTCCCCTTGAACTTCGACACGACCGAACCCATCGACGGATAGCCGTCGCCATCCTTGCCGTTGTCCACCCGCCGGGCGAGCGGGTTTCCCGCCTGAAGCGTGATCGGCGTGTGGTTGCTCGAACGGCAATCGACCGACCGGATGATGGTCAGCTTGTCGAGGATCGCGGCCTGCTTCGGAAGATGCTCGCAGAGTTGAACTCCGGGCAGTTTGGTGTCGATCGTCCCGAACGGCCCTCGAATTTCGTTCGGGGCATTCGGCTTGGGATCCCACATGTCGAGATGACTCGGCCCACCCGACAGCCAGAACAGAATCACCGACTTCTTCCCGGCCGATGCCGCGCCGGTCTTGAGGTCCGCCTCCGCCTTCAACAGCGCCGGCAGCGACAACCCACCCAGACCGGCCAACCCCGTCTGCAAGAACCAGCGGCGAGATCCCACGCGGATCAGATCGCTGACGGACGGACGAAAGGGCGAGGGATGCGAATGGCTGACAGACATCGTTCAACTCCCGAGGAAACTCTCACTGCGGGCACAGTCTCATCAAAATCGGCTGTTGCCACAAGTCTTCATCGGACAATCACACCAGTCAGGATCAGGTGGTTTTCAAATGGAGGATTCGTCTCCCCCGTCATGGTTCACATCGCTCCGGGAATCGTTGAATCGCCAATGGTCTCAGACATTGATGTCCTTGCAGACGCGTGTCGTCGAGACCTTGCGGAGCCGTGACCTGTCCTCACACGTTCGATGAATCGATGTGACCACTGGAGTTGAGCGCCATGAGAGTCGAGCTGCTGATCGACACGTTTCATACCAGCATCATCCACGAGACACACACCTGTGCGAAATCGCCGACGTTGAATCTGGGGAACAGGTGGCGCGCCGGGTGAGGTAAAACGTCAACATCTCACGGACGCGAGTCTTGATCACTTTCATGCACAACAGCTTGAAACGCTGTGGATTTCTTCGTTTCTTCGCAATCGGAGCCGGTTGGCACACACCTTGCTTTTCTGTGAATTGCTGCATCCGACTGTCGAGATGCCAACCTCGTCCGTGATTCACAAGAAACAGGAATCCACCCATGTCGAACCCGTCCATGACCAAGACCTCGAAATTCAAGATCGAACGACTCGAAGAACGAATTGCCCCGAGTGCTTTCTGTGTGGTTGATCCAGACTGCGATCAAGGAAGCGGCAAGGATCACAGCGGAAACTCCAGTGGCAAGTGCAACGACAAGTCCGGTAGCGGAAAGGACCGCTCCGGAAGTGGCAAGGACAAGAGCGGCAGCGGAAAAGACAACTCCGGCAAGTGCAAGGACAAGTCGGGTAGTGGCAAAGATCGCTCCGGCAGCGGCAAGGACAACTCCGGCAAGTGCAAGGACAAGTCGGGTAGCGGCAAAGATCGCTCCGGCAGCGGCAAGGACAAGTCCGGCAAGTGCAAGGACAAGTCCGACAAGTCCGGCAAGGACAAGTCCAACAAGTGCAAGCCGAAGGGCAACAATGGCTACGGTAACGGCGGTAAGGATGGTTCGCCAAATGGAAAGCAGGATCGTACGCGGTAGTCTTGCCTAACGGATAACGTGAGATCGAGTTCAACGTGGCGGAGCGGCTCTTCTTGACCCGCTCCGCCTCTTTTTCTGGGGCTGGCCGCAGAAGCGCCATTTGTGAACTAAGCTTTTCTTACGTCAGGTTACCTGATGCTTGGACTCCTCCCGCGACGCGAGCCTCGTCATGTCACACAGCACGATCATCCCGCCGAGCGAATGCGCCCGCTGCCAGCTCAATGCCGAGGACGGCGGCGAGGTCTTCTACCACCGCAAAAAGACCTTCAAGTTCGACGTGGACCTGGCGATTCAGATCGTCAGCGATGGCCGGGAGCCTGTGGAAGTTGATGACGACAGCCTGCGAAACACACTGCTGAAGACAGAGGTCGATGAGCGGCATCTACCTCACGTCAACATCGGCCGGCCGGGGATCATCGCCAACGTGACGTACCGCCTGGATGACGGGAGAACCGTCACGGCGCATGTTTTGATCGACGGCAACCATCGTGCGGCGCGTTGTCTGCAAGAGGGACGGCCGTTCTCTGTCTATCTGCTCACCGAGGAAGAGACCACCCGGACGCTGTTGCGTGCGCCGAAGAGGGTCTCCGTGCGGCGGAGGTCTCTCGCACGACGATGAGCACCGCCGTCCCCGAACTGCCGCGGATCCGACCCGACCTCGTGATTCGTCGCACGGGTGAGGGCGAGTACGTCGTCAAGTGCCCGGCCGACGGCTCGTATTTCCGGTTGGGCGAGGTCGAGCATTTCCTGCTGACTCAACTCGACGGACAGCAGTCGGCGCGATCCGTCCGCAAAGAGTACGAGGCCCGATTCGGTGAACGACTCGGTTCGAGCGGCCTCAACGAGTTCCTCGACGCCATCAAACCGCTCGGCCTGCTGGACCTGTCCGAGTCGGAACAGAAGCTCCTTCAATCGACGAGTTCGTCAAACGGTACCGATGACGACGAGGATTCCGAAACGGGCAAGCGCGGTCGCGGCAGCATCCTGTTTTTCCGGCGCAGCCTCTTCAATCCGGATCGGCTGCTGAACGCGATGGAGCCGCAGTTGCAGTTTGTCTGGACGCGGGGCTTTGTCATCGTCACGGCGTTGATGATGTTCGCGGCACTGCTCGTGGTGTGGAACAGCCGCCACGAACTGGTCACGACGTTTTCCGGGGGGTTCCGGTGGGAGATGGTGGCGCTGGTCTGGCTGACGCTGGTGGTCGCCACCATGCTCCATGAGTTCGCCCACGGCCTGACCTGCAAGCATTACGGAGGCGAAGTGCGCGAGATCGGCGTGCTGTTTGCACTCTTCACGCCCTGCTTCTACTGCAACGTGACGGATGCGTGGCTGATCCCGAAGAAGTCGCACCGGCTGTGGGTCACACTGGCGGGAGGTTATTGCGATCTGTGCCTGTGGGCGCTGGCGGTCTTCGTCTGGCGGCTGACGGTGCAGGACAGCCTCGTCAATTATGTGGCGTGGGTGATCCTGACGGTCTGCGGCGGACGGCTGTTCATCAACCTCAACCCGTTGTTGCGTATGGACGGCTATTACCTGCTGAGCGACTGGCTCGAAATCCCCAACCTGCGCAAGCGGGCCACCGACTACTGGATGCAGCATGTGCGCTGGCTGTTGTGGGGAGCCGATCGACCACCGCCCGTCGAGCGCGGCCCGGCACTGTTGGTTTACGGGATGCTGATCTGGGTGTTTGCGTTGGTGTTTCTGGACCTGGTGTTTCTGGGACTCGTTCAGTTTGTCAGCGGCCAATTGGGACTGCTGGGACTGAGCTTTATGTTGCTGTTGTTGTTCATTGCGTTGAAGCGTGTGTTTCGAGGCTTTTTTGGAGGTGAGTTCAGGAAGATGATTACCACCCGACCTCAACGAACGGCGACGTGGGCCTTAGGCACGCTCGGCGTACTGGCGCTGCTGTTCCTGGTTCCGCTGCCGTATGTCGTGAACGGCAACTTCGAGGTTCGGCCGGGGACTCGCACCGAAGTCCATGCGCCGGTCTCGGGCTTCCTCAGGCTGGTCCATCGCGAGGAGGGGGACCGCGTCACTCCCGACGAGACGATCGTCGAACTCGATGTCCCCGACTTGGCCAGCCATTTGAAACGGAAACGGGCCGAGGTGCAGGAGGTCGAGGCGACACTGCGTCGGTTGCGAACCGGTCCGCGTCCCGAAGAGGTGGCCGAACAGCGGCAGCGCGTGAAACGATCCGAAGGCTGGAGCGATCTCGCCCAGAAAGACCTCGAACGGTCGCGACTCAGTCTGCAACAGGACTTCATCCGGCTCGATCAACAGGTTTTGCAGTCGGACACGGAGTTGAAGTACGCGGTCAACTCGGTGAATCAGGCAGCCAAGCTGTACAAACTCGGCGCGCTGGCGGGCGAGCAGTACCGGTCGGAATACAAGCGCTACGAGTTGTCGGCGTCTCAACTGGCCGAGGCACAGGCGACGAAGAAGGCTCGCGAGGCGGAAGGGGTGCGCGCAGCGGAGGCCGAACTGGCGCGACGCGAGAAGGAACTGGAAGACACCCGCGCCACGCTGTCGTTGCTCGAAGCGGGCAGCCGGCCGGAAGACATCGAAGCCGAGACAGCCCGACGAACGCGACTGCTCGAAGAACTGAAGTACCTCGAAGACCAAAAGGGTAAGTTGCAGGTGCGGTCGGTGGCCGCCGGAGTCATCGCCACGCCACGCCTCAAGGATCGGATCGGCCAGCTTGCGGAAGTCGGCTCGCTGATCTGTGTCGTCGAAGACCTGGCCGTGCTGCGCGTCGAGATTCTCATTCCGGAAGAGGATGTCGCCGGATTGCAGCCGGGCCAAAGCATCGAGCTGAAGGCGCGGGCCCTCCCCTTCGACACGTTCGAGGCCAAGGTGGAACGAATCGCGCCCAGTGCGTTGATCACGCCCGACAAACGACAGAGCACGATCACCGTCTACTGCGACGTCGCGAACCAGGGCGAGAAAATGAAGTCGGGCATGACGGGAATGGCCCGCGTCTACCGGGGCTATCGTCCGTTCGGGATCATCCTCGTCCACAAAGCCCTGCGCTACCTGCGCACGGAGTTCTGGTGGTAGGGCGGGTTCGGGTGGCAAGGCGGGTTCTGGTGCGACGAGTTTCATCAGGCCTGAAGGGCCGGCATTAAGCCAGCCCAGGGCAAGCGACCATCGGGAGCGCCGCCCTGGGAAAGAGTCGAAACAACGACGCAGCCCCAACGGGGCGCATTACGAACGTGACTGGGGACGCCACGTAATGCGCCCCGTTGGGGCTGTGTGAGATCACCACACCTGCGGCGCTCCCGTTGGTCGCTTGCCGCTGGGCTGGCCTAACTACGGCCCTTCAGGCCTAAGACAATTCTTGACAACTGCAACCCGTTAGAATCCCGAAGCTGGAAGCCTGACCCCGATTGTGCCGATTGGCCCGCTGAAGTACTGACCTACTACCGAACACTCGAATAGTTGGGCGGTCGAGTTCGGGATCGCGAAGCACTGTCGCCGGTTGGCTCCTGCCAAACGGAGTGCCCCGCCTGCATGATCGGCTGGCGATCCGCGGGCGGTTGCGAATAACGAGTCGCGTGTGAGGACGGCGCTCTCGGTGCAGCGGCCTCGATCGGAGCCGGCGCAGAGGGCCGGTTCGTCGCGTGCTGTAACGCAGGAGGCTGGTTGGCGAACAGGTCTTCGGCGTGACGTTGCACGGCTTCGCACGGGTCATTCGTCAGGTCGATGCCTCGATTCTCCAACAGGATGCCCTGCGCCTCCTCGACTCGGGCGAGGAGCGTGTTGTAGCGGGCGAGCAGCAGTCCGGCATCGGTCGTCGCGTCGATATGTTGACGCAGTGCCGCCTGATAGTCGTAGAGTGCGAGCAGCAGCCAGTCTTGATTGCCACCCGCCGGAGGCGGATTCGCGAAACGAATCCGCGCGGCGCGCAGCCACTCCTGCGTGTTCTGGACCCGGCGCAACGCCAGTTCGTACTGCGCGAAGGAGGTCTCGGTCTCGCGGATCAGGTCCATCAGGCGGAAGCTGACGTTCTGGGTCGCCTGCCGCAGGAGGGCACGTTCGCGGACCAGTTGCAGTTCCTCCGCCCGCAGATTCGCCTTGGCCGCCCGGTTTCCGAGTGGGACCGAAAACGTCAGTCCCAGCGTCCAGGTGCTGTATTGAAAGTCCGACAACTGCTGCAACGAATCGTCCAGCCGCTGGCCGACTCCGCTGGTGCGATAGATCGCCCGCAGATCGAGCTGCGGACGGAGACCATTCCGCGCGACATCGTACTCCAGCTCGCGGATGCGCACTCCGAGTCGCTGGCGCACCAGATCGGGCCGGTTCTCGATGGCGTTGGCTACGGCCGAGGCATGGTCGAGCGTGAACGATTGGCGCGTCGGCAGATCGACCGGCACCAGCCGCACTCCATCGACGACTTCCAGGCCCATCAGGTTGCGCAGACGAAGTTCCTTCTCGACGACGCTGTTGCGCGCCAGCAGCCGCTGCTGTTGGAACTGGTCCGATTGGATGCTGGCTCGCGCCACGTCCGCGCGCGTGGCCCGTTCCGACTGCGCGCGATAGCGTTCGATCCGCACGACCTCGGTGACGAGTGGAAACACAAACTCCATCGCATCCAGCGTGACGAGCGCCGCCTGCAAGTCCCAGTACGCCTCTTCGACGCTGCGCACCTGAGCCAGCGTGGCCTGCTTGACCTCCCACAGCGACTGCTCGGCCCGCAACTGCGCGATCCGCAGCGGAGCCAGATTCACCTTCGTCCCCGCCCCGCGCAGCAGCGGTTGCTTGGCCTCAAACACGAGGGACGAGGAGTAGATCGGATTGAACTGGTCCGTGGTTCCATACGGAAAGTACAGATAGCCGAGCGGCGGCAGATAGCCGACACTCGTCGTGGCCCCGGTGGACCACGGCTTGGAGAGCGTCGCGATGAAGTCCCCCTCGTCGCGTCGCGTGTTGAGCGACAGACCCGGCCCGAAGAAGGCATCCGGCGGCTCATTGACATGGCTGCCCAGATAGGCCGCCGACAGTCGGGGATCGAACGCGGCGTTGGCGGCATCGGACCTCGCCCCCTGAATCCGGGGGTCGTAGCGCGTGACACCCGCAATCTGAACACCACCGGAATCGAGCGTCTGAACGATGTCCGACTTGGACAGCGAAAGCTGAATCGCGTCTCGCAACCGCAACTCGCGCGGCGCGGTGTTGAGCGACAGCCGCTCCGACAACGGCTGCACGTCACCGTCCTCGGCGGCGAACATCGGCCCGACCGGCAAGTCGCTCGCGCCCTCCATCGAATCCGCAGCCATCGCGTCGGGAGCCGTCCCGTTGGAATCGGGGAGTAACGGAACGCTCCTCTCCGCCCGCGGCCCCTCCAGAACCGGCGATCGCTCAAACCCATTCGGCCGAGTCCCCCACGGCGGCTGTGCCGACACCACCACGTCCCGGGCGAGCACAATGACGAGCATCAGGCTCAGGAAGCCCCCCGCATACAGCAGCCTGCCAGCCCCTGTCTGCTTGAGAAACGACGCCGTCGGTTTGGAAAACGACACCGCGACGCGACACCGTTTGGGTGAGTCGCTTCGATGCGGCGGCAGGGATGATCGAGTCGATGCCAACACCACGACACCCGCTCGGTGTTCACGCCGGTTCGCTGCGTCTGCGTGATCCGCAAACGACGACCCGGCATGTCCTAACAACAGAACTGCGATTGAATTAGGGGGAAGGGAAGGGATGGTAGAAGCGGACACCAAGTGTGACAAGACGAATCCAGCGAGGAGACCGAGCCTGGACCGAAGGGAAATATCGGGCCTTCGCGGAGACGCGCTCCAGACCCGTTCACCCGGTCACCCGGCCGCAAGGGGCGAAATCCCGCGCCTGGGAGGGTTGATCGCGGTCGCGATGCGAGGGATCGCAACTGCGACAGGAGGGATCGCAGCTGCGAAAGGACCTATCTCAGTGCGATGGACCCAATCTCAGGTGAGATGTGAGGGATCTCGGTCGCGATGGGGAAGATCCCAGGTGCGATGGAAGTGATCTCGACCGAGAAACTGGTGGATTTTCGCGCAGTCAACCGGACTGCGGCTGGGAAACGACGCGCAACATGCTGGAATTGAGACGTTTACGTCGCGAGGCGACGGGGTGGCGGGGGCGCACCTCGCTTCGAGGAAGCCCACGAGGTATCACGTTTACCAACGGGGCTTCCGCAGAGCCGGAGCGCCCCCGCCACCCGGCCGGTTCGCTCGCAATCCACCGGCTCGCATGGCACGCTCTGAGCCCGACAGCCTCCCGGCACCGACACCAGCGACAAACGGGAACGACACATGGCCCAGCAGCAACCGGAATCCGATCCCGCCTACGCCACAGCCCTCGAACGCATTGCTGCCTGTCGCCAGTCTGGCGAGACAGAGCTTGATCTATCGGGCCTCGGCCTGAGCACGCTGCCGCCGGAGATCGGACAGCTCACCGCGCTGACGACGCTCGAGCTCCACCGCAACCAACTGAGCGCGCTTCCGCCGGAGATCGGACAGCTCGCCGCGCTGACGAAGCTCCATCTCTACGAAAACCAACTGAGCGCGCTTCCGCCGGAGATCGGACAGCTCACCGCGCTGACGGAGCTCTTCCTCCACAACAATCAACTGAGCACGCTGCCGCCGGAGATCGGACAGCTCACCGCGCTGGCGCGGCTCGATGTCTATGACAACCAACTGAGCACGCTGCCGCCGGAAATCGGACAGCTCACCGCGCTGACTATACTCCACCTCTTCAGGAACCAACTGATCACGCTGCCGCCTGAGATCGGATGGCTCACCGCGTTGACAATGCTCCACCTCTCCCACAATCAACTATGCATGCTGCCGCCGGAGATCGGACAGCTCACCTCGCTGACGACGCTTTTCTTCTACAACAATCCACTGATCAAGCTGCCGCCGGAGATCGGACAACTCACCGCGCTGACGGTGCTCGACGTTCATGGGAACCGCCTGGAGGCGTTGCCCGAATCTGTGTCGCGGCTGTCATCGCTCCAAATATTGAGGGTGCATGGAAATCCATTGCCGGAGGAACTCCTCCAATTGTCCGGGGGGCCAAGCGGTGATGGAGCGAAGCTGATCGAATTTCTGCGTGCTCGGGCTGCGGCACAGAGTAGTGGGGATGCGGATGCGCTGCGGCGATTTGACGAAGCGAAACTGCTGCTCGTCGGGCCGGGGAACGTTGGAAAGACCTGGCTGCTGCATGCGCTGCAAGGGAAAGTCCCTCAAAAAATCGATTCCACCAAGGGGATCGAGATCGCCCGCGAACCCCTGGACGTCCCGCATCCCTCACAGAACGAGCGGACACTGCACCTGACCTGCTGGGACTTCGGCGGACAGGAACACTTTCAGGTCACGCATCAGATCTTCTTCAGTGCGAAAGCGGTCTATCTGCTCGTCTGGAAGCCGCGCGAAGGGTTCGATCCCGAGATGGAAGCCCGGCTGGAACGGATTCAATTGAGTGCCGGCCGCACCGCCAAAGTCCTCATCGTTTCGACACACGCGGACGGCACGGTGCCGGCGGTCATCGGTCAGGACGCGCTCCGCGAACGATTCGGAGACCTGATCGGGGATTTCTATGAGATCGACAGTGCCGAGGGGCCGACGGGAACCGGGATCGCCGAACTCAAGCTCGCCATTGCGCGGGCGGCGGCTCAGTTGGACGGCATGGAACTCGACTATCCGGCGACGTGGCATGCGGCGCAACAGGCCGTTCGGGCGATCCCAGAACCGGCGGTTCCCTTCAAACAGATCGTCAGGGAATGCGGCAAGCACGGACTGGATGCCTCGACCGCCGACACGCTGGCGCGACTGATGGAAGTGCAGGGGCACGCGGTCTATTTCCCCGATGCGGCCACCGACGAAGAAGCGGGCTCACTGGCGGACGAGAATGTCGTCGTCCTCAGACCGGAGTGGCTGGCCAAGGCGGTCGGCTTCGTGATCGAAGACAAACCGACCATCGCGGCCGAGGGAATCCTGAGTCACGAACGGCTGGCGGACATCTGGCGAAAGGAAAAGGAACGAGACTGCCCCGGTTACAAGAAGGCTCTGCGAGGTTATTTGCTCTGGCTGATGTGGAAGTTCGACATCGCCTACAAACAGGACGCGAACACGAGCCTGGTCCCCGAGATGATCGCCCGCAACCGGCCGGACGATCTGCTGTGGAACCCGCGTGTGCCGACTCAACACAGGGAAGTGCGAGCCGTCTGCGTCTTCACGTCGGACCAGACCAAGAAAGTGATCGCCGCCCCCAAGGGGATGATGCCCGCCCTGACGGCCGCCGTGCATCCACTGCGGCAACGTCACGATCCGGAGGACCCCGACAAACTGGACCGCAACTGGAACAGCGGCTTCTTCCTGCATACTCAAAATCGGGGAGACGCGTACGTCGAATTGAACGACCGCGAATTGCAGTTGGTGGTGCGGCACGAATACCCCGCCATGCTGTTGAAGCAGGTCCAGAAGACACTCGAAGGACTGGTGCCGCAACGCTGGCCGAACGCGGTCCTCGACCTGCGCGTGCCGTGCGTGGGAACGGTGGAGGACCAGCCGTGTCCGGGACTCTTCAAAAAGGACTGGCTCGACAAGCAGCGGGGGACCACGATCTCCTGCCAGCATTGCGAGCGGGCCGATCTGAAGGTGGACGAACTGCTGGAAGGGTTCGATCCCCGCAACGATGAAATCCTGAATCGTCTGCGAGCGCTGCAAGACGGTCAGCAAGACTTGCTCGCCGCGGCCCACTCGCTGTTCATGGCACTCGATCCGGCCAATGAAGAACGGCGACGCGGTCCCAGCCTCTTCACGATCCTGCCCGAGAAGGGAAGGGGATTGAGCGGAGTGGGTTTCGATCATGTCCGTCTGACGTGCTGGTGCGAACACCCCGACGGACCGCACCCCGGCTCGCCCATCGGCAGCGATGATCCGCCCGACTATCTGCTGAAGGTGCCGCAGGACTGGCTGGTCAAGGCGAGCCCTTACATTTCGTGGGCGGTCACGTTGCTCAAGGCGTTCACCCCTTTGGCGGGAAACGTCGCGGGACAGATTGCCGGCGGCATGGACATCAAAGACGCCGTGGCGCTGATGAAAGACTCCGCCAGCGCCCTGCCGAGCGGCAAACTGGATCTCGGCGAAGGGAGAGCATTTGAAGTGGAGCGGGGTGAGATGTTCGGAGATGCCTACGCCCGCCATCTCCGACCTGAACTGGCTGCTCTGCGACACATCCATGACCTGCTGGAAGAACAGATTCCCAAGCCGAAGCGCTGGGGCAAGCTGAACGCGGTCCTCACCAAAAGCGGCGACATTCTCTGGCTGTGTCCTCAACACGCCGCCATTCAGTCTCCTCCCCCACAACAACTGTGAACCTGCACGTAGCTGAGTTCGCAAGTACTCAGCCCAACTCCTCAACGAGATCGAGACGACGAAGAAATCGTCACGCTGTCGTCATAAGTCCGGCGTTCCCAACCGACAACCTCACCCCCCGAGTTCGTCACGGGAAAGACCTGCACCGGCACCAGATTCACCTGCCACTGACCCTGGGTATCCGGCCCGACATTGACCTCCAGGTGGCCATAGTGTTTTCCGCCGGACACGAGTTGCCTGCCGGACCAGACTTCCGGGGCGTCATCATGAGCAAGAAACTTCCGGTGGGGATTGTCAAAGTCGGTGCTCGGTCCGCGCAGGCCATCGCCGCCAATGCCCACATCGTAGTAGTGGATCTCATGCGGGCGCGTGGTGCCATCGCTCAAAGTTTCCTTCCCCTGAATCAGTGAGCGTTCGAGCATTTCATCATGTCCGGAGAAGACGGCATCGACTCCGTATTTCAGAAACAGCGGCTGCAGCACGCGCATTGCGATGCCTGACTGACCGGAAAACCCCGGTTGGCCGAAGGGGACGCTGTGCGGGCCGGAACCGTATGCCGTGTGATGATATTGGACAAACGTGAACCGGCTCTGCTTCTGAGCGTCGGCGAGTTGGCGTTCGAGCCAGACGTACTGCGGGGAACCGGGATGGAAACCCGGCACATGACTGCCTGTGAGATAGTGATTCGTATCGGCCGCCGTATTCGCAGGGAGTCCGTCGCTGGAATCGACCGCGATCAGCGTGATCGGCCCATAATCAAACCGATAGTATCGGCTTTCATGGTAGGGGTCAGCCGCGTTGTTCGACGGGAATTCAAAGTAGGTCCGAAACTTCTCGCAGCCAAAGTCGGCCGCGGCGGCGCTATAGCCTCCGAAGGTTCCCGGTCCGCCGTAGTTTTCGTGGTTGCCCAAGGCTGCGACCAGTGGAATGTGGCCTGCCAAAGAATCGTACTCGCCTGCGTTGTGCTTCCAGAATTCATCCCAGTCGCGCTGCTCGCCGCCCGACTCCACCAGATCGCCCACCACGGAAATGAAATTCGGCTTCCGAGAATCGATCACCTTGAGGTTTTCGCGATACCCCGTCGTCTGATCGACCAGATATTGCTTGATCCCCTCCGGCCGGTTGGAACCCTTCGCAGGTGGCCAATCGACCGGCGAACTGGTCGACGATTCCGGCTCGGTTTCGGAATCGGCATACAGGATGAAACGGATCGGCGTGTCAGCATCCGGTGCCGTTCGGAAAACGTCGGCCTGTTTCGCGGTCCCCTGCCGCACGGTGTAGCGATACTGGGTGTGCGGCTTCAGCCCCGTCACACGGATGCGATGTCGATAGGGAGGCGTCGGATGCGGACCGCCGGGCTCTTCGCCGAACGGGTTATATGCAAGCGTCTTCACCTGCTGCGGCGTCGACTGAAACTCGATCGACCCGCCGGACTGTTCAACGGTCACGGTTCCCGGCTCGGCGGTATTGGAGAACCAGCAGATGGTGATCGCGTCCTGTGTCGGATGCTGCAGATAAGGCCGCACACGGAACGAGTCCTCCACGCGACCCCTCACGACACACGTCAACAGCACTGCGACCAGATACGGAAGGCTTCGTTTCATCGGCGGGGTTCTCAACCACAGAGTTCGTGAGCGGGCCTGTGAAAAAAGAGACCACGGGCAGTTGAAACCGCCCGTGGTCTCCCGTTCACGGAAATTCGTCATTCGTCAGCGGGCTGTGAACACCGGGCATTAGAAATCGCCCACGACCTTTCCGTCGTTGCGGCTGAGCAGCTTGGCAAACGTCGTCGTCACGAATCCTCCGGGATAGGGCGCCGTGGTGACGGTCAACTTCGCGTAGTCGATGTTCTCCGAGATGAAGCGTACGGCTCCGTCACCCATTAAAAAATGGGCTCCACCGACGTGTACGCTGCTGAAACCACGTCGATCATGAAAGCTACCAAACGTAGCGTTGATTCCGTTATATCCGATCCCCAATACGGCCAACCCACCCGATTTGACGCTATACGAGGCTCCGGTTGCACAGGTCTCCGCGCTGAATCCGAGGGCGTTGGCCGCACCGATCGTCAGATTGTTGTATTTCCAAGCCCGCTCGCCGACCAATAGCACGTTGCTGGACCCATCCAAAATGTCACTAAAGTTGATTTTGGAATTCTGGAACCCAAGCCCGATGCAAGGCCCGTACTGGACCGGGTCAACGGGGGGAGTCGTGCTGTCCGAAGTCCCGGCGACCATGACATAGTTCGACGTGGCGATGGGAATGCGGTTCGTACCGTTCGACGTGACGTGTGCGTTGTACGCGTTGGCGGGCGTCTGGGCCGGCCCGATACTGTCGTTAAAATTATTCAGGCGGGGTCCGACATCAGAAGCACACCGGAACGCCGTCAGCGGAGTCTGCAGGGCCGCCAGATTCAACGTCAGTTGCTGGTCCAGCAGCATATCCCCGACGTTCAACTGGCTGTAGAGCGGTGCCTGGTCGAGGTACGGCAGAATGAGAGCTCCCCAACCCCAGAGACCGCGTTCATTCGAGGCCTGGACTCCGGCGACTTTGGCGATGTAGCCCGACGGAAACGTGTTGAACACGTCGTGATAGTTGTGCATCGCCAGCCCGATCTGCTTCAGGATGTTCTTGCACTGCGTGCGGCGGGCCGCCTCACGGGCTTGCTGCACGGCCGGCAGCAACAGGGCGATCAAAACGGCGATGATCGCGATGACCACCAGCAATTCGATCAGGGTAAAACCGCGTCGGACTCTCGCTTTGACAGTCATCTCGCTCTCCCAAAAAATAACACACAAGGACCGAACTCCACGTCCATCGCGAGTTCGTGCAACACAAGATTTACGGAGTGGCATTGATTCCGAAAACGGCTCGCATCAATCGACGATTGGTGCCGGCTTTTCGGTTCCGTCCGACTTCAGATCGAAGTTGTACGTGTTTCGACCCGATTTCACTTCTTCTTTCAGTTCGGACTTCGTGGTGTATTTTTCCGGAAGGGGCTTCGCGCCTGCAAATCCCAGGGGCCATTCGAAGCTGACGGTACTCGGTCCAACCTTCGTTCCCTTCACGCCATAGACGTATTCCAGATTGTAGAACCCTTTACCATCAGTGATCGCCGTCGCCGCGCGACCGTTGTCCGGTTTGAACAGGACAATCACACCAACCAATGGCTCGCCGTTCAACGTGACAGTTCCTGTCACATACCCCAGTGGTGGGCGATCAGCTCCGCCGCCGCAACCCAGGGCTCCGAAAGAACAGGCCAGCAAAACCCACACCCATGCCAATTGCCGAATCGTTGTCATGCGCCGCGCCCCCGTGCCGCCCTGTGTCGAAATGAGCGAGTGTTTTGGACCGAAGGAATTACGAAGAAATTGTGTAGAGCCGATGAGTATTTTGACAATGCTGCGAATATTCCATCGCGATGTCAATTGTGTGTTTCCACATGAGCACAATGGAGCGAGCAGGGAGCGAGCAACGGGACAGATCCAATACGGCGGGCGATGGATCTGTCCGTGTCCGTCTGTCAGACATCGTCCGCAGTTGCGGGGGCGAAGCCTCGGCGCAGCGTGTTTTCGGTGATGTTGATCGGGATCAGGAAGTGTTTGAGGTAGTCGGGGCCGCCCGCCTTGCTGCCGATGCCGCTCAGTTTGAAGCCGCCGAAGGGTTGGCGACCAACGAGTGCGCCGGTGATCGGGCGGTTGAGATAGAGGTTGCCGACGACGAACTCCTGACGGACTCGCTTGAGATTGGCGGGGCTGCGACTGTAGCAGCCGCCGGTCAGGGCGTAGTCGGTGCCATTGGCAATCGACAGCGCCTCGGAAAGGTCTCTCGCCTTGAACGCGACGAGGACCGGGCCGAAGACTTCCTCTTGGGCCAGCTTCGAGTCGGGGGCCAGATCGACGAAGATGTGCGGGCCGATGTAGTAGCCTTCGGCGGCCAGCTTCGGATCGACGCTGCCCAGCACCAGGCGACCGCCCTGCGTTTCTCCCAGTTCGATGTACTTGAGAATGCGCGTGGCCGCATCTTCGTCGATGACGGGTCCGATGTCGGTCGCGGGGTCTTCGGCGGGACCGATCTTGAGCGATTTGGTGGCCTCGATCAATCGAGCCAGGAACTCGTCGTAGGCATCGGCGAGGATGATGACTCGCGAGCAGGCCGAGCACTTCTGGCCGGCGTATCCGAACGCGCTCTGCATCACGCCGATGACGGCCTCGTCGAGGTCGGCATCGCTGTCGACGATGATCGCGTTCTTGCCACCCATCTCGGCGATGACGTGCTTCACGCCGGCCTGCGAACCGTGCGTGGCGGCCGCCTGCTCGTTGATCATCAACCCGACTTCGCGCGAGCCGGTGAAGGCCACCAGATCAACATCGGGACTGCCGACGAGAACCGGCCCGATCTCCTCACCGACTCCCGTCAGCAGGTTGACCACCCCTTCAGGCAAACCGACGGAGTGAATGATCTCCATCAGTTTGGCCGCGACGACGGACGACTGTTCGGCCGGCTTCATCACCACCGTGTTGCCCGCCGCGATGGCGGCCGTCGTCATGCCGGTGAGGATCGCCAGCGGAAAGTTCCACGGCGCAATCACCGCCACGACTCCGCGTGACCGATAGAAATACCGATTCTCTTCGCCCGGCAGATCGAACGGCTGGGGTTGGTCCAGGATCTTCATCTGCCAGGCGTAATAGAGGCAGAAGTCGATCGCCTCGCAGACGTCGGCGTCGGCCTCGGCCCACGGCTTGCCGCATTCGTAGACCTGCCACGCGGCGAGTTCATAGCGTCGTTCGCGCAGGCCGTTCGCGATGAGTTCGAGGTACTCGGCCCGAAACTTCACCTCGGTGCGCGACCACCCGGGGAAGGCCCGCCGTGCGGCTTCAATCGCCGCCTCGGTGTCGTCGTGAGTCGCGGAGGCGATGCGGCCGACAACCTTCCCCTTGTGAGACGGGTTGCGCGAAATGATCATCGGTCGGGCGTGAATCGCCTTCCCGCCGATGTTGATGGCGTAGGACTGGCCCAAATGGTCGGCGACATCGTCGAGGGCCTGCTGCATTGCGTCGCGAATGTCCTCGCGGCTGAAGTCGGCAACGGGCTCGTTGATGAACTCGGGTGCGGGCGGCTGTTTCTTCACAGGCGATTTGGTGGCGACAACGGCAGGTTTCATGAGCAGGTCCTCGATCTTCACTTGGTCGTCATAGCTGTGTCGTAGGAACGAATCGTTCGATGTGTTTTCGAGCAGCCGCCGGACCAGATAGGCCATGCCCGGCATGAGCTGTCCGAACGGCGTGTAGATCCGCACGCGATGGCCCATCTCGGTGAAGGCCCGCGCCTGCTCCTCGGCCATGCCGTACAGCATCTGAAGTTCAAAGGCACCGTTGGGAACCTTGAGTTGCTTCGCACAGGCCAGCGCGTGCGACAGGCTGCGCAGGTTGTGACTGCCGAACGCGGGCCGCAGCAGTTTGTAGTTGTCGAGCAGCAACCGAGTCAGCCGCTCATAGCTCTCGTCCGACTGCCACTTCTGTTGGAAGACGGGAACCGGCCAGTTGCGACTCGCCGAGATCACCGTCTCGTAGTCCCAGTAGGCTCCCTTCACAAGCCGGACCCAGACGGGAGTGCCCCGCTGTTTCGCCCAGTCGAGCAATCCCGCGAAGTCTCGCTCCGAATCGGGCAGATATGCCTGCACGACGATTCCCACGTCGGCCCAGTCGCGGAACTCCTCTTCGAGCAGCGTCTGCTTGAAGATGTCGAGCGTCAGATCCTTGTACGAGTACTGCTCCATGTCGACATGCACATAGGCGTGCTGCGTGCGGGCGGCTCGCAGCAGCGGTCGCAGCCGGGCCTGAACGGCCTCCGTGGTCCCCTTCGCATCGGCGGGGCGGAAGTGGCTGACCAGAGCCGACAGCTTGATCGAGACGTTGACGCGCGGCAGCGGCCCCTCGTGATCGCAATCGACCTGATGGTGTTCGGGCCACGAGTTGACGACCGGCGCGATCCCTTCCAACAGGTCGAGGTACTCGCGTTGATACGCTTCCGCCTCGGACTCACTGATGACGGCCTCGCCCAGCAGATCGAGCGTGAAGGCGAAGCCCGACTTTCGCAGCGTGGCGACCGCCGTGAGCACCTCGTCCACACTGGAACCGGCGATGAACCGGCGAGCCATCCGCGCGGCGTTGGCTCGCGCGTTGTAGGCCAGCGCCCGGGAGAGGACCGACTCCGGCGAGAGGGACTCGACACCGAACCGCACCATCTCCACCGCGAACGGCAGGTGTTCCTGCACCTCGTGAAAGTACTCCTGCAGATGCCGCGTGACGTCGCCATGCGTCTTCAGGCGCGGCAGCACATCGACGAACCGGAACATCTGCACCTTGAGCGATTCATCGGCCATCGCCGCGCCGAGGATGCGGTCGTCCCACCATCGCCGCTCGAAAATCGAGGGCCTGCGCCGCGCGAGATGCTGCCACACGTACGAGCCGACACGCTGCGTTTCGGATTCGACGGCCGCCGACCAGACCGGATCATCGGGCACCGCTTTCACGACCGGAAGCTTGGCCTTCGCGATCGGGAGTTTGGCACGCTTGGACGGTTTGGGAACGGCGTCGTTCTTCGGCTTCGCGCCCTTCGGGGACTCGGCGCGTGCCACCTCATCCGCAAGCGGCGGCGAATCGGGAGGTTTGTTGACAGACTTCTTCTTGGCCAAGGTCGCATCCGTGCCGAGCGATTCAAAATTGAGCGGACATTGTTCGAGGTCGGATTCTAAGAGCGCGGCATTCGACTGGATAGTCCGTGGCAAAACGAGGGTGCCTCCACCGGTTGGGCGTTCTCCTTCTTGTCCCCCCGTCCCGGTTCTGCGGGAGCGCGTGAGGGACTCCCCCAGGGAATCCCCAACCCGTGTGCGCACCCTTCCTCTCCCCAATCGCCTTCCGTGGCGGCGAGCAGTTCTGTAGTGTGGATGGCGTCTGCGGACCTGTTCCCGTTGGGGAGCGGCCACGTCACAGCGGCGACCGTTCGGTCGTGAAAGCCGCGCGAGTACCTTTGACGAGATCAGGAGTCAAAACCATGGGAACCGTCAGCGAGATCCTCAAACAAAAGATCGGTTCTCCCCTGCGTTGCGCGCGGCCCGACGAAACGGTGTTGGCGGCCACGCAACGGATGAACGAACACAGCATCGGTGCCCTGTTGGTGATGGAACAAGACCGGCTGGTCGGCATCTTTACTGAACGGGATGTGCTGCGACGCGTCGTGGCTGTCGAACTGGCTCCGGCTTCCGTGCTCGTGGCCGATGCGATGACCAAAGATGTCGCCTGCTGTACGCCCGAGACAACCATCGACGACGCCCGCCGTATCTTCAGTCAGCACCGCATCCGCCACCTGCCCGTGGTGAATGCCCAAGGCGAAATGCAGGGGTTGATCTCCATCGGCGACCTGAACGCCTACCACGCCAACAACCAGGAAGTGACCATCCACTACATGCACGAGTACCTGCTGGGGCGGGTGTGAGCGAGACACAGATTCAGCAGTTCCATGTTCGCTGCTCACCATCGCTGAATTCGAGCGTGGTTCAAGTCGAGATAACAGCCAAGCAGGAGACCCCTTACCCTGTGTCTTACTCATACTCTTGATCGTAATCGTAATCTCATCCGATCAAGAAGATCAGGATTACGATCAAGAGTATGAGTAAGAGGTTTTGAATCGGCTGACCTCCGCAGCCGCGTGCGTTTGAATCATGCCTGAATTCGCAAGAATTCAGCCACGTCTTCTCCACCCGCTGAACTCTTGCGAGTTCAGCTACGGCACAGTCTTCCACGGAATCCTCCGATGACCGTCTTCAGTGCGAATCTGAACAAGGTCGCGTTGTTGAGAAACACGCGCGACAACGGCCTTCCCGACGTCGCCCGCATCACCCGACTGTGCGTTGCCGCGGGAGCGGACGGAATCACAGTGCATCCCCGCCCGGACGAACGCCACACGCGGCCGGGTGATGTTCGCGAGTTGCGACTGCTCACGCGCGAGCTGTGTGTTGAGTTCAACATCGAGGGCTATCCGACCGACGATTTTCTGCGACTCGTCCACGAGGTCCGTCCCGAGCAATGTACGCTCGTTCCCGACGCGCCCGACCAGAAAACATCGGATCACGGTTGGGACGTCGCCGCTCACCGCGAACTGCTGCAACGAATCGTTCCGCCGCTGAGAGCCGCCGGAATCCGAGTCTCCCTGTTCATGGACCCCGATCCGGCCGCGATCCCGCTCGTCTCCGCGACGGGTGCGCACCGCATCGAACTCTACACCGAACCGTATGCCCGCGCGTTCCCAACCACCGACAAGGCCGGCTCACTCGCGCAGTACGCTGCCACGGCAGACGCCGCGCACCGGCTGGGACTCGGCGTGAACGCCGGTCACGATCTGAATCTCGACAATCTCGGCGAGTTCTTGTCGCGTGTGCCGCATGTGGAGGAAGTCTCGATCGGCCACGCCCTGATCGCCGACGCCTTGGAACTTGGCATGACGGAAGCCGTGCGCCGGTACGTGTCGATCTGCGAGTTACCGGCGAATCAACACTAACCGCGACGGTTGTGCATCTCTCCGTCCCGCCGTCTCTCATTCTCTCCGTCGATGTCCCACCGACGCTCACCGTTGGTCGGCACTGCGTTCCGTGCGGCAGATTCGGGCGGCGGTGGAGATACGGATCAACAGGATGCCCGCGCGGAGGACTCCCAGGCCGACGATCATGATGACGGCCGCTTCCACGACTTTCGGCCGGTCCAGGTTGGTCACGTACGCGAGGCCCGTTTGGATCAGCGCCAGGGCGATGACCACGAGGATCCAACCGGCGATTTCTCGAATCCAAAACATGGCTGCTGCGACTTTCTGCGATCGTGAACGGGACCGAACTTGGGGACGCTTCCAACTTATCCGGAACCGCCCACGGATGAAACATGCTCGACGGCCATCGTCGGCAACTTGGATGCTGTTCGCTTCTGACGGCGTCGATATTTCAAGCGGCTGCGAACGATCAGGCGGATGTCGGCGTGAAGCAGGTTGACCTGCGTCGAGCGGAGGTACATGGAGGCCTGTTCCATCGTCAGCGTTCGCCAGGCCAGTTCCGCCGCCGCGATGACGGCGATCAGGGTGGCGACCAGTACCAGCGGCACGGGTTCGAGGACTTGTTTGGTCGCGGCGAGTGATCGCTCCCCGCGCTCGACACCTCCGGAGATGGGAAACGTCGTCAGCACGAGCAGCGCCGCCAGCACGCAGGTCATCAGCGACGCGATGTGTCGCACGAACCAGATCGGCGGCTGGTGCGCGGGCGCTGTTGCGGGCCGAGTCGACTCGGACGACATCGCCGCGTCCGTGTCCTCGTCCCGCTTCGCGAAGAGGCTCCGGATGAGATCGCCGACGCGGCGGCTGGCCACGCGCCTCAGAGTTCGATCCCGGCTGAGGAACACGAGCAGCCCGAGGACGATCACCACGAACACAAACGAGCCGAGTCCGTCCGCCGTGGCGGGCCGGTGCGGTTCGCGAAAGAACAGGATCATTTGAAAGGCGATCAGCAGCGGCGTCGCGCTCGTCCGGCCGATCAACCACAACAACAGGACCACGAACAGTCCCTTGACGCTGACCGGCAGATTGACGTTGTGAAACAGCAGCACTCCGATCAACAGTCCCACGATCGCCAGTTGCAACAGACTGCGAATCGTCTGAGATGCGGTGCTGCGCTCGTCGGCATTCGGTGTGACGAGTCGCAGATCGCCGATGTCATTTGAGATATTGCCACGCATCATCGGCGCACTCCCGCGGGGCTCATTCGACCGGAACGGGCAATCTCCATTTCGGACAGAACGAGATGAATGGCCTCCTTCTCACCGGAACAGGAGACGGCGGCACCGAGCCTGCGCAGCTCCCGTTGAAGTCGGATGGCGAGTCCACGCGCCCGGATCTGTTCGGCTGCGGCCACGAGGTCTTCCGGCGAGTCCGATTGCGGCTCGGTCGAGGACGCGGTCGGACGCTGAAACGTCGGAGACGGGCAGACGAACGCCACGCGATGATGCCGTCCCAGCGCCATCTTCACGGCGGGCAGCAGGTGCGAGATGCCGGGAGAACAATCCAGCAGATCGGCGAGCACGACAAACACTTCGTTGTCTCGCGCGCGGCTGACCCCCTTCACCAGCGCATCGCTCAGTGAATCCAACCGAGCCCCCTCCAGGGCCCAGCCATCGCGAACGGCAACGACGGGCTCCATCCAGGCGACGCCGGACTGAGTCAAAAACCGCTGTACGTGTGCCGACAGGAACCCCGGATCGTGAACCAACCGGACCTGCTGCGCGGCGGAGAGTTGAAAGACCTCGGCCAATATTCCCGCCAGCAGGAACTGTTGGCGGAAGCGCCGACGACTCCAGGGAAACAGCGGCCACAGCGTGAACGGCACCTGATTGACGCGACGGTCGAGCAGTTCCGGATACCGCTCGCCCGCGAGGCTCATCGCGGTGCTGACCATTCGCGGAGACAGCGGCTGCGGCGACAACGCGGGATTGATCGAGAAGTCCGCCAGCGCATCGAGCAGCCGGTAGAAGCCCCGTTCGCCCGTCAGAGACGACAGACGCCGAGCCCCCCGCTCATCGAACAGGATCGCGCCGACGGGATCGCCGACCGAGATCGCGGCCCGCGCGACGCTCGCCGCCACATAAGTCATCTGATCGAGCAGGCGGCACCCGAATCCGCCCAGCCGCGTGCTCATCGAACCGTCGATGAACAACTGCACGCGCACCGGAACTTCCGATTCATATTGGCGGGTCATCAGCTTGTCGCGCCGGGCGGAGACCTTCCACGCGATCGCTTTCGGGGGATCGCCCGGCACGTACTCGCGCAGTTCGAGCAACTCCGACCCCAACCCCGATCGCTGCAACCGGTGAATGCCGTGCCGAGGCAGCGAGTTGGTCCGCTTGACCAGCGGCTGCACATCGCCCGCCTCCGCATAGGCCGGCAGGACACGAAACGTCTGCGGCAGTTTGATGAACCGCTCGGCGAGGAAGAACTCCTGCGCGTCCCGCAGACGGAGTCGAATCCCCGGCAGAGTGACTTGTCCGGCGGCCCGCACGCGGGCGGTGTACGTGAACGTGACGGATGGTGTTCGCGCCCGCAGCTCGAACTGATTGCCCTTGAGTTGGCGGTCTCCGAGGCTCGTCGACAGAATCTCCAGGTTTTCCGGGACGACATCGTGGATCAGGACGACAGGACCGATGCTGTCGCTCAATGCGCGGAAGCTGCCCAACTTGGAGATGAACCCGGGCTTCACGGTCACTCTCACGATGATCGTCACGGTTCGGCCCGCCCACAACAGGCCCGTCGCATCGGAACGGCCATTGACCGTGCGCTCAATCTGAAGGCGGGGCAACTCGCACCAGACGCGCCAACTGAACAGGATCCACTCCGCCGCCAACCACACCAGCACGGACAAAGACAACAGAGACAGTTCGGCCTGTCCCCGCAACACACCGAGAAACAAACCGACCAGGCCGGGCAGAGCCATCCAGCGGCCGCGGGCTGTCATCATCGCCGCATCTCCATCGCCGACCCCGACTGGAGAACCGGCACGGACTCGATCACCTGTCTCACGATTTCGCCGATCGTGCGGCCGTCCATTTCCGACTCGGGCCGAATGATGAGCCGGTGCGAGAGGACCGGCAGGCAGACCGCCTGAATGTCCTCGTGCGTCATGAAGTGTCGCCCGCTGAGCAGCGCGTGAACGCGGCCGGCCTTCATCAGGTTGATGGCCGCGCGCGGACTGGCCCCCAGCGCCAGATCGGGATGCTGCCGACTCTTTCGCACCAGGTCGATGATGTACTCCTGCAGTTCGCGTGCTCCGAACACGGAGTCGATCTGACGCTGAATACCGACGATTTCTTCGGCACTGGTGACTGGCGACAGCTTTGCAACCGGGCGGCTGTGCAGCACGAGCATGTCGATTTCGTGCTCGCGCTGCGGATAGCCGACCTGAACTCGAAACAGGAACCGGTCCAACTGGGCTTCCGGCAGACGATAGACTCCCTCCTGTTCGATCGGGTTCTGAGTGGCCAGCACCATGAAGGGTTCTGGTAGCGGCAGCGTCTTCCCCTCGATCGTGACCTGTCGCTCCTGCATTCCCTCCAGGAGGGCGGACTGAGTCCGGGCGGGAGCGCGGTTCAGTTCATCGGCCAGCAATAGTTGGCAGAAGATCGGACCCTTGCGCAGCACGAAGTCGCTCGTCTGCCGATCCAACACCTGCGTCCCGGTGACGTCGGACGGCAGGAGATCGGGCGTGAACTGCACCCGCTCGAAATGAATGTCCAGCACCGTCGAGAACGCGCGGCACAGCGTCGTCTTGGCCGTGCCGGGAACCCCCTCCAGCAGGACGTGGCCCCCGGCGAGCAGCGCCATCAGCAGTTGGTCGGTGGCGTCGCTCAGTCCCACGACGACTTGCTCGACGGCCCGTTGTGTTCGTTCGCGAAGATCACTGACGCGCTGAGCGAGTTGATTGAGACTGGGTGCTGACACGAAGCGGGGTTCTCGCGTGATGAGGAGTGAAACGGGATGCGATTGCGAATGATTCACCACGGAAAACACGGAAAGTCACGGAAGGGAAGGCATGAAAAGAGTTTGGTCTACTTGAATGACTTCCTGCTCGCCAAACGATTCTGGATCGCCTGTGTTGGATCTTCTCTACTTTTTTACTTCCGTGAGTTTCCGTGCTTTCCGTGGTTCGCCTGTTTCAATCAGGCTGTGACACATTCATGGGACTCGCCGCTACGAGCAGCGATTCGCGGTGCAGTGTTCTCAACGTTCGGATGATCGTGCCGACCTGCCGCAGGCGGCGCGGGGAAATATGAGGCGTGTCGCGGCTGGCGGCAAGTTCGACGACGGTTGCCAAGTCCCGACGCTGCGACTTCTTCATCGTCTCCCATGACGGCAGCATCGACGGGGCGGTGGGACAATGCGGCCACTCGGCCGGAAGCTGCGAACCCATCGACAGTTCCCGACAGAGTTCGCGGGCCAGCGTCTGCGCAGCGGCTCCATAGTCGCGGGAGGCATCCGTTCCCTCCTTCGACAGGCCGTGAGCGGACTGCATGTCGCGGATCGACGGAGGTGGCGGCCTGACCGCCGCCGTGTGAGCCAGCTTGGAAAACAGCCAGGCCGCCGTGATCGCTGCCAGACTCAGCAACACGACGCGCGGATAGAGCCACCGGTTCGGGTAGCGGGGATGGTTGATGATCGCCTCGTTCAGAATGTTCGACTCCTCGACGTTTTGAATCACGGAGTTGGCCACGCGCAGCGCCATCTCCAAGGTCGGCTTCGGAGGGGGTTGGTGTCGAGGCGGCATCGGCGGCGGTGACGTGTTCTGTGGCGAGGGCGTATTGGTCTCTTGCAGCAGCGGACTCGCGCGGTAACTCGGCTGCGGCTGTCCCTCCACCACAAACGCCAGCCGATTCTTTCCGCCGCGACACAGCAACTCGCTGACGCGAATCGCCAGGACGGCGTTGTCACCGTGCCACATCATGCTGTTGGTGAAGAGGCTCGGGTCTGCGGCCACAATCATCGTTCCGACCTCAGACGGGCTGCTTTGACTGACTGCGATCAACGGCTGCTCGCGGCAACGCCGGGGCGAGCAGGTCTGCGGGACCGTCGCGACCACATCCCATGTCATCGGACTGGAGGGGAGCAGCACCAGCCATCCCGATCGATTGATGATGATCTCGTGGATCCCCTGCGTCAGCGGATGAGTCTGATCCAGATCGGTCACTCGCAGACAGTCTGGCAGATCCTGATACCGCGTCGCCGCATCCACGGAGGTGATCGGGCCCGAGGCAAAACTCGCGATGAGGCCCATCGTGCCGGAACGGTCCGCGGCCACGAGCACCGTTCCACCCTGAGCCACGAACGGCACGAGCTTGCTCGAATCGGCGACCTGAAAACGGTTCAGCTTGCCGATCATCACGATGACGGATTCCTGCGGCGAGGCCAGCGCCGCATCGAGCGTCTCGACTGCGGCGAGACCTCGTTCCTCAAGGAGCATCTGAAACAGCTCGTGCCGAAACTGCCAATCGACATTCGCCGAAGTCCCCGCTCCCGCGACCCGGCCTTCCTGCGCGAAAGCGTTCGTCACCTGAACAGCCGCCAAAAGGAGCGGCATCAGCAGCCAAGCGTTCCCGATTCTCAAAGCACCACCTGATGGCATGTGATGAGGACTTCTCAGGCCTGAAGGGCCGGGTTAGGCCAGCCCAGCGGCAAGCGACCAACGGGAGCGCCGCCCTGGGACATGAGACGATTCAACAACCAAGCCCGAACGGGGCGGATTACGTTACGTTGCTGGACGGGAAAGTTTAATGCGCCCCGTTGGGGCTGAATGATTCCTCTCATCGCAAACCCGGGGCAGCGCTCCCGTTGGTCGCTTGCCCCGGACTGGCCTAATCCAGTCCGTTGGGCCTCACACGAAATTTGAACGCCACCACACCAGAACATTGTCGCTCCCCCTTGTCACTCATCCGCAAGACTGACTCGCCTCGCACTGTTCCAGCGCGTGGCGGGCGGTGCCGATCTGATCGGGGGTGAAGTTCGTGTCGTCGGGAAGGTAGCGGGCCTGTTCATACAGGTCGACCAGCGTCTGGATGGTCGGTTGCAGCGCGGGAGTTGTCGCCGCGACCCGCCGCTCCACCTCGCGATGAGTCCACCAGGTCGGCGCGGGTGTGGCCGGTCGCAGCGCGTACTGATGGAAGGCGCGAACGACGTCTCGGCGCGTGCGGATGTCGGCGGGATGAATCTCGGCACCGAGCGGGCTTCCCGCACGCTGCGATTGGCTGATCGCGGCCAGCAACTGGGGAATGAAGTACCAGACCAGGCCCAGCGCCGCGAGCAGCATCAGCAGACCCAGCGTCGACCGCGTGTCGGCCCCCTGGGAATCGGTCACCGCGCCGGACGAGCCGGTCCGTGAAGATTGAACCGGCGCGGGTCTCGCGGCGGGCGCGGTCGCGATGTCCGAGAAAATGTTCTCGGCCGCCTTGCTCAACGGACTCGACGGAGAACGACGTTCGGCATCGGGCTGCGGTGCGGACGGACGAGCCGACTCGGGCCGCATCGTTTCCGGAGCCGTCGATGGAGCGGGGCGCTCTGTCGCGGTCTCCACGAGATTTTTGCGGAGACCGTCGAGCATCCGGGCCGCTGAGCCTTCAAGTCCTCCTCCGGAGTCGCCGCGCGCGGGCGGGCTCTTGGCGGATGATCCCGACGAGTCATTGGAAGCGATCAGACTTTCCTCCCGCGCCTGCTCGACGATTTTCCGTAGCGTCTGAGCAAAACCTTGTTCCTCCAATTCCGACCGGACGTCCATCGACGGTCGCTTCGCACCGGAGGCTGGGCCGTTCGAGGCATCACTCATCGATGGCCGTGAATTCTGAGGCGGATTGGCCGGGCGGGAATCGCGCGAGTTGGGTGAGCTTGAATCGGACGTGCCCGAGCGGGAATCGCGCGAGCCAGTCTGTCCCGGCTCAATCTGATCGCGGTCCCGCGGAATGTTTCGCAGCATCTCGGCCACCGACGCCGGCAACGATGACTCCGGCATCGACTCACGGTTGCGGGGTGTCCCCGGTCGCACATCGGTTCCCGGCATTCGCTCGGCAGTCTTTGGCTGAGCTGTTCCGACTTGCGGAGATGGACCGGGAGGCGGAGTTCCTCCAGGCGGCTGGGTTATTCCGCGAGGTTGAGACCCAGCGGGGCGGGGCACTGCTCCCGGAGATGGCGTCGGACGATTCGGATCGTTTGGGGAATCGGCCACTCCTGTTTCCGGCTCGCCCACTTGACGACCAGTGCGCGGGATCGGCTTCGCCCCGGGGGTTGCCGCGTCCATGCGTTCCGCGTTCAAAGGAGCCGCGTTGTTCGTTGGCAACCGAGCGTTCGTTCTCTGATCGCCAGGTTTCACACTCGGGCCACCGGGTCTCGATGAGTTCCGATTGTCGCTGCTTGGCTCACGCTCCGACGAGCCGTCTGCCGCCGAGTCGCGCTCGGGGGAAAGGCCGTTCGGTTGACGTCCGGCTTGTTGAGCCAGTCGTTGCAGCAACTCCTGCACGGCCCGTGGCATCGCCGCCGAATCCTGGCCGGTCCCGGACGCCGGGCGGTTTCGATCGGGCGACTCGTCACCAGTTCCTTTACCACGCTCGGTGGAGGTTGTTGGGAATGGCGCGCCCTTGGAATCGGTGGCCCCTTCGCCCTGAGGCAGCTTTCCATCCCGCGAGAACTGGTCGAGCATTCGCCGCACCTGCTCACGCATCGCGGGATCGGCCATTGCCTTGGAAACCTGTTCGGGTGTGACGCCATTCAACGCCGGAGGCCGCGTTCCGTCGGAAGGCCCGCCACTCATCTGCTTCACCGCGTCGAGAAGCGCCTTCACTTGTTCGGGATCAAACTTCGGGAGCGGAGGCGATTCGCCTCCCAACGGATCCGTCCCCAACAGTCCCTTCAATTGCTGGAGCCATTGCACCTGCTGCTTGAGATCGGCCGAACCTCCCTGCGGCAACGGCAGCCACCGCTGCGACGGAGTCTCCGGAGGCGAGTTGGATGGCACCCGCCGCTGGGCAAACACCGGCGAAGTTTCCACGCACGGCCAGGCGACCAGGCACAGCACAGACAACAGCAGCGTTCGGAGCTTTCGATTTCCGCTCTGGCTCATGTCGTGTAGTCCGCGTTGAGTTCGACATATTCCTTGGTCAGGTCGCACGTCCAGAAGCGGACGGACGACGAACCGTGCGTCAGCGCGAGGTGGATCATCGTCTCGCGGTTGTCTCGCAAACTGGAGGAGACCTGTTTGGGATCGAACGCGACGGGGGCACCGTCTTTGTAAAGCAAAAACCCGTTGACGACGAGCGACATGTCCTCCTCCTTCAGCGGGACACCAGCGTATCCCGCCGCCGACACGATGCGACCCCAATTGGGATCGGCTCCGCAGATCGCCGTCTTGACGAGCGGACTGTCGGCGATGGCCTTCGCGATCCGAAAGGCTTCGTCGCGCGTGCGGCAACCGGTGACGTTCAGCTCGACAAAGTGATGAGCCCCCTCGGCGTCGCGGATGATGTCGGTGGCCAGCTTCATCGCGACCTCACCGAGTGCCTGCTGAAACGCGGCTCGTTCGGCGGCGGTGCGAGGGGCAACTTCCGCTGCTCCGTTTGCGAGAAAAATAACCGAATCGCTGGTGCTTTCATGGCCGTCGACGCTGATGCAGTTGAACGAATCTCCGACGGCGTGCTTCAGCATCACGGCGGCCGTTTCGGTATCGAGAACCGCATCGGTCATGATGACGCACAACATCGTCGCCATGTTCGGCGCGATCATGGCGGCTCCCTTACAGGCTCCGCTGATCCGAACCGTCTTCCCACCGAGCGTCACCGTCGCCGTCGCCTGTTTGGGAAACGTGTCGGTCGTCATCATGGCGCGGGCCGCGTTGTGAAAGGCTTCCGGCGACGAGGCCAATTGTTTCGCGGCGGCCGGGATGCCCGCTTGCAGCTTCTCCATCGGGAGGAATCGCCCGATGACGCCCGTCGAACAGACGAGCACATCCTCCGCCGAGGCCCCGATCTGCTGAGCGACCAGCGCCGTCATGGCCTGTGCGTCCTCAATCCCCTTCAGCCCCGTGGCGGCATTCGAGTTCCCCGAGTTCACCACCACTCCCCGCGCCGTCGCCCGAGGCAACCGCTCGCGAGACACCTTCACCGGCGCCCCGCACACCAAATTGGTCGTAAACACCCCCGCCGCCGCACACGCCCGGTCGGATACAAACAACCCCAGATCGAGCTTCTGCGGATCGGCCTTGATCCCACACAGAATGCCCACAGCGGAAAAGCCCTGAGGGAGAGGAAGCAGGTCGGTCATGAAGCGTTGTCTCTATATGGCATGGATTCGGACTGCGGGGAGTTTGTGAAACAGCTACTCGAACAGTCGGCTCACGGGGACATGAAAGCCGGGCAAGATGTCGGGGAAGGTGAGTTCGTCGTCGAGGTTCAAGACGGTCGTTTCGCGGTCGGCTGAGAACAGGTGAACTCGTTGCGTCGCCGGATCGGCGACGGCGACCGTGAGGACTCCTGCAGACAGGTACTCAGACGCCTTGTGGAGGATGTCTTTCCAGCGGTCGTCGTGGGAACGAATCTCGACGACCAGTTCGGGAGCCGCTGGCCAATAGCCCTCGGGCAAGGGGCCGCGCGGGATGCGTTCGTAGCTGTAGAACGCCACGTCGGGACCACGCACCGTGTCGGGATCGCGTTCGGTGACGACACCCGCATCCCCTCCGACAATCCGCCCCAAATCGTGCTCTTGGATGAACTGTTGGAACAGGAACCCGATCCGGATCATGAAATAGCCGTGAGCGGTGTACGGTCTGTTCATCTCAACGATCCTTCCGCGCACGAGTTCTGTGTATGCACCGCCGTCGTCCAAATGGAGAAACTCTTCGGCGGTCAGCAGCGTGGTCTCCAAGGCGGTCGCCATGTGTCGGTCCTCAGTGCCAGTTGGGTCATCACGTTCGACGTGATTGTCGTCTCGCAGAGAATACTCAAATTATCGGCCGCACGGCAGCAGGCCCATCGTCTCGGGCAGGCCCGCCATCAGGTTGAGGTTTTGGACGGCGACGCCGGATGCGCCTTTGATGAGGTTGTCGAGGCACGAGACGATCAGGACTTTGCCCTTCACGACGCGGACGGTGATGTCGCAGAAGTTGGTGTATGCGCTGTCCTTCGTCGTCGGCAGATGATCGACGACGCGGATGAACGGTTTGCCGGCGTAGAACCGGCGGTACTCGGCGAGGAGTTCCTCCTGCGTGACGGGCCGCGTCGGCGTGGCGTAGATCGTCGCGAGGATGCCTCGATCCATCGGGACGAGGTGCGGTTGGAAGATCACTTCGACCGACTGGCCCGACACGGTGGAGAGAACTTGCTCGATCTCGGGCATGTGGCGGTGAGTACCGACGCCGTAGATCGAGAAACTTTCGTTGCACTCGGAGTAGAGCGTGTTCAGTTTGGGAGTCCGCCCGGCCCCGCTGACGCCGCTCTTCGCGTCGATGATGATGCCCGTCGGTTCGATCAGCTTGCCGCACAGCGCGGGAGCCAGTCCGAGAATCGAGGTACTCGTGTAGCAACCGGGGTTCGCGACGAGCTCTGCGTTGGGAATCTGGTCGGCGAACAGTTCCGGCAGCGCGTAGGGGGTCGATCCCAGTCGAGTCGGATCGGTATGCACGTGTCCGTACCACTTGGCATAGACGGCGGGATCGTTCAGCCGGTAGTCGGCACTCAGGTCGATCACGCGACATCCCGCCGCGAGGTACTCGGGCACGACCGCCATGCTCGCGGCGTGAGGCAGACAGCAGAAGACGAACTTCGCCCGCTCGGCGACTTGCGCGGGCTTGAGGTCTTCGCAGCGAATGTCGAGCCGCCCGGTGAGGCTCGGATGGACGGCCGAAATCAGCGGCGATCCCTCCTGCCGCGACGTGACCGCCGTGACTTGGGCCTCGGGATGGTTGACGAGAATCTTGAGCAGTTCGAGCGCCGTGTAGCCGGTCGCTCCGAGGATGCCGACGGTAACCATGTGAACGAAGTCCCTTTCGATGATTTCAGTGCGGGAAGGAGTGCCATTCTGCCGGGACGATGCGAGGCGAACAAGGAACGCCGATGATGCTGCGCGGCGGCGTTGCAATCCGGCGGAGAAACATCAGAATGTCTCGACACTTCCGATAACTCGTTGGTTCACTCCGAGTTGTTCGATTGAAGACTTGTCTGCCCACCGAAATTGATTCGCCGCTTGAGGAGACTGCTGAGATCATGGCCAATGTGAAACAACTGGCGTCAGCCGCACTGACCGAAGGCAAGGGCGTGTTTCGACTCGCTCCGACCTGGGTTCCGCGATCATTCCTCCAGCCGGGACGGCGGTTAAAGCTGCATCCGGCCGATTACTACGCGCTGGGGACTCACCGTGGCGGCATCGACGAGAGGTGGTTTGGTTCGACCACGGCGGCCGCTAACGAAGGTGCTCCACCAGATGAGGGTCTGTCGTACTGCGTGCATGCTGGGCAGAGGTTCACGCTCAAGGAGGCCATCGCGGAACTCGGCAATGAGGTTGTCGGCGACCACATCTGGAACAAGTACAAGCGCTGGCCGGTCTACTCGAAATTTTTCGACAATATGGGGCCGATCCCGCATCACATGCACCAGAGCGCGGCTCAAGCCAAGTTGGTCGGACAGGAAGGAAAGCCCGAGAGCTACTACTTCCCGCCGCAGCTCAACCCGACCGGCAACAACTTTCCTTACACCTTCATGGGACTGGAGCCGGGGACGACGAAGCAGCAGGTTGTCGAGTGCCTCAACCGTTGGAACGACGGCGACAACGGCATCCTCGATCTGTCGAAGGCTTATCGATTGAAGCCGGGGACGGGCTGGCTGATTCCGCCGTGCGTGCTGCATGCGCCGGGCAGTCTGCTCACGTACGAACCACAGTGGGGCAGCGATGTCTTCGGCATGTATCAGTCGATGGTCGAAGGCCGTGCCGTGCCGCGATCGCTGCTGACGAAGGACTTCCCCAAGGAGAAGCATGACGACAACCAGTACCTCGTCGATGCCTTGGACTGGGAAAAGAACGTCGATCCGAATTTCAAGGACAACCATTACCTCGAACCAATCCCCGTCGCGGCCACCGAAAAGGAAGGCTATGTCGATCGCTGGATCGTCTACGGTAAAGTCGATGGCGAACAGCTCTTCACTGCCAAGGAGTTGACGGTCAATCCGGGAACGAAAGTGACCGTGAAGGATGGCGGAGCGTTTAGTTGGATCACAGTTCAGGGAGAAGGCAAGATCAACGGGATGAGGATCCAGACGCCGTCCATGATCCGCTTCGGGCAGATGACCGACGACGAAGTCTTCGTGACGGCCAAGGCTGCCGCCGAGGGAGTGGTCATCGAGAACACCGGTTCCGATCCGCTGGTCTCGCTCCGCTACTTCGGCCCCAATGCCCAACCCGGCGCGCCGAATGTTGGCGATCACAAAAAGAAGTAAGGCCGGTTGAACCACGAAATACTCGAAAGGCACGAAATAGATTCAGGGAAGTCTAAGAGCGAGATTTCTTCGCCCACCCTTCTCTTCCTTTCGTGTGGTTCGTGTCTTTCGTGGTTCACATTATTCGCATTTTCTGACAACACGCACATCAACACGGAACCACAACGATGGCCAACGCCTTCCCCAAACTTCACAACGCCATGTGGCCCGGTCTCGTCGGCAAGGGGTCACCCGGGGCCGAGCCTTTTATTTCGCTCGACCGGATGCTGGAACTGACCACTCAGGCTGAGGTCAACGGGCAGAAGTTTGATGGCGTGGACCTGTTCCTGTTCGACCCGCACATCAACATTGACCTGAGTGATGACGACGTGAAACGGGTGGCCGACAAGATTGCCTCGAAGGGACTGGCTGTGGGTTCGGTGGTGGCCCCTGTTTGGCCGGGCACTGTGGGCGACAGCGCGATGGGTGGTCCCGAGCAACGGGCCAAGTTTGTGTTAGCCGTGAAGAAGGCTTGCCGGATCGCAGGCCTCTTCAACAAGCATGGCGTTCGCCGTTACGGCGTCATCCGAATTGATGCCGCTGACGGACCGAGTCACTGGCTGGAGAACCCGGTTGCCGGCACGAAGACGATCGCTTCAACGTTTCGTGAAGCGGGCATCGTTGCGGCGGCTCACGGGGAGCGACTCGCGGCCGAAGGCGAGATCTGTTGGGCCGGCATGCACTCGTGGAAGAACATGGTCGATCTGCTCGAACAGACCGACATGCCGGGAACGGTTGGCTTCCAGGCGGATCAGGCTCACACGTATCTCTATCTGATGGGCTACAACGCGCCCGAACATGCGTTGCTGAAGGAAGGCTACTCGCAGGCCGAGTTCGATGCGGCGTACACGAAGATGACGGATGCTCTGCGACCGTGGACGATCGATTTCCACGTGGCTCAGAATGACGGAACCGTGCATGGTTCCGGTTCGCACGACAAAACCGGGCGACACTGCCTCGCCGATGATCCGAAGGGGAAACTCGACATCACCGCGACGGCCGGCTACTGGCTGAAGGGGGCTGCCGACCGGGGCATGCGTCACATCTGCTGGGACGGCTGCATGTTCGCGAACGCCACGCTGGAGAACCCCAAGACATGGAACACGATCCTCGGCGCAATGATCAAGGTCCGCGACGCTCACGGCTGGGAAGCTTAGTCGCTGCCGTCGAATGGCATCTGTTCCCGAACACTTCGTCATCTCAGACTCTCAACTTTGAAAAGGCATCAAGCTCATGGCGAAACCACTGAACATCGGCATGGTCGGCTACGGCTTCATGGGGCGGACGCACTCGAATGCGTACAACCGGGTGACGAACTTCTTCGACACGGAATACCGTCCGGTATTGAAGGCCGTCTGTGCGCGAGACGCCGAGAAGGTGAAGGGCTTTGCCGATCGCTGGGGCTACGAATCGATCGAGACCGACTGGCGAAAGCTCGTCGAGCGGAAGGATATCGACGCGATCGACATCTGCACCCCAAACAACCTCCACCACGACATCGCCATCGCGGCGGCCGCCAACGGCAAGATGATCCTGTGCGAAAAGCCGCTCTCGATGAACGCCGAAGAGGGCGAGAAGATGTGCCAGGCGGTCGAGAAGGCCGGTGTGATGAACACGGTCTGGTACAACTACCGTCGCGTTCCGGCCGTGACGTTTGCGAAGCAGTTGGTCGATTCGGGGAAGCTCGGTCGGATCTTCCACTATCGCGCGAACTTTCTTCAGGACTGGACGATCTCCGCCGACCTGCCACAGGGCGGAACAGCCCTCTGGCGTCTCGATGCCGCTGCCGCCGGAAGCGGTGTGACGGGCGACCTGCTCGCTCACTGCATCGACACCGCGATCTGGCTGAACGGCAGCGTGCAGAATGTCACGGCCATGACCGAGACGTTCATCAAGGAACGCAAGCACACTCTCACCGGGAAGGTTGAGAAGGTCAGCATCGACGATGCGTGCGCGTTCCTTTGCCGGTTTGAAAACGGTTCGCTCGGGTTATTCGAGTCGACGCGATACGCTCGCGGCCACAAGGCTCTGTACACATTTGAGATCAACGGCGAACACGCCTCGATTAAATGGGATCTGCACGACCTGCACCGTCTCCAGTGGTTCGATCACCGGGACGAGGGCAATCTTCGAGGTTGGCGTTCGATCCACGTCACGGACGGCGATCACCCCTACATGGACAAATGGTGGGTGCCGGGTCTTCAGATTGGCTACGAACACACCTTCGTCCATCACGTCGCCGACTTCCTCGAAGGGGTTGCCAAGGGAACTCCAGTCAGCCCCACATTCCGCCAGGCCCTCGAAACGCAAAAGATCTGCGATGCGGTGCTGAACAGTGCGAAGTCTGGCAGTTGGACCAAAGTCGGATAGCGTTTGGCCGGTCGGCCGCTATAATCCTGCCAACAATTGGAAAACACGGGCGATCACCGGGATCGCCCGTGTTTCGTTTTCATCCGACCGAAACCACCTGACTCGCACTTTGCTCCGGTCGCAGCAGGGACGAGGAGTCCAACATGGACCGTCACCCAATTTCCCGTGAAGGCTACGACAAGCTGAGGGAGGAGGTCCGTCTCCTCGAAGATGTCGAGATGCCCAAGATCACGCAGGCGATTGCCGACGCCCGCGCCGAGGGCGACCTGCGCGAGAACGCCGAATACCACGCGCAGCGCGAAGCGCAGGGGATGACCCAGGCCAAGATCAACCAGCTCAAAAGCAAGCTGAACGGTTGCTATATCGTCGACAAATCCAGCCTTCCCAAGGGCGTGGTCACGTTCGGTTCGCGGGTCACCGTGAAAGACCTCAGCGATGGCACACTGGAGCAATACGAGTTCGTTGGTCCCGGCGAAGAAGACTACTCCGGTGACGTGATGAAGATCCTGACCACCAGTCCGCTGGCGACGGGAATGATGAACAAGAAAGTGGGAGACACGGTCGAAGTCTCCGTTCCACGCGGAACGCTGCGATACCAGGTCACTTCGATCGACGAAGATTAGCCTGCCGACAGTCACAGCCCAACTGGGGAACTCCGTACGGAACTCGCGCGATGTCGTCCTGGGCCGCTTATGCCAGTCAGCTTGCCGAACGAGCACGATCCGCGTCACGGAAGCTCGCGACGGTCACCGGTGCGCAGAAAATTCGCTGGCTGCATCGAACGGCCGAGCTTCTTCAGGATCGTTCCGCAGAGTTGGTGCGCGAGAATGAGCGCGACATTGCGATGGCTCCCGAATACGGACTCACTGCGGCGGCGATCGATCGCCTGCGGTTGACGCCCTCGCGGTTGACAGACATTGCGGCCGCCCTGCACGACGTGGCACTGTTGCCCGACCCGGTGGGCGAGACGATCGAATCGACGGTCCGTCCCAATGGACTGCGGGTCAGCCGCGTGCGCGTTCCGCTGGGAGTCGTCTTCTTCATCTATGAGTCTCGCCCCAACGTGACCGTCGATGCCGCTTCGCTCTGTGTGAAGAGCGGCAACGCCGTGATTTTGCGTGGCGGCAAGGAGGCTCTCCACAGCAACCTCGCCCTGTACCGCGTCATCCGGGACGCGCTCGTCGAAACAGGCCTGCCCGAACACGCCGTGCAACTGGTCGAGACCACCGAACGGGATGTCGTCGGGGAACTGCTCAAGTTGCGAGGCTTGATCGACGTCACGATCCCTCGCGGCGGGAAGTCGCTCATCGAGCGAGTCTCCGCCGAAGCGACGATGCCGGTCATCAAGCACTTCGATGGCATCTGTCACGTCTACGTCGACCAGTCGGCCGATTTCGCGATGGCCCTGCGGATCCTGCAAAACAGCAAGTGTCAGCGGCCGGGAGTCTGCAATGCCGCCGAGTGCGTGTTGATCCACGCCGGGATCGCCGCAACATTCCTGCCACTCATGGCGCAGATGCTTCAAGCCGAGAAGGTCGAACTGCGCGGCTGCGAACGAACTCAGCAGTTCATTCCGTGGGCGAGCCGCGCCACGGAGCAGGACTATCGCACCGAGTACCTCGATTTGATTCTGTCTGCGAAGGTCGTGGATGACCTCGACGGTGCGATCGATCACATCGAACGCCACGGCTCGCACCACACCGAGACGATCGTGACGAGCGACTACGCTGCGGCCAACCGCTTCACCGCGGAAGTCGATTCGGCGGCGGTGCTCGTCAACGCCAGCACGCGGTTCAACGATGGGGGCGAACTCGGTTTGGGGGCCGAGATCGGAATCAGCACCGACAAGTTTCATGCGCGCGGCCCGTGCGGACTGCGCGAACTGACGTCTTACAAATGGGTCGCTTACGGAGCGGGCCAGATTCGTGAATGATGCTGCCATTGGAACGAGGCCAGGGATGGGCGAACTCCTCAGCCAGTCGGAAATCGAAACGCTGCTATCGGCCGTCGAGTCGCTGCCGCCTCGCGCAGAGATGGTGTCTCGCTCCGAGTTGCGGCCCGCCGAACCATCGAACTGGGAATCGCACGACTTTCGCGAACCGGAATCACTCCCTCGCGAAGCCATCGAACTGCTTCAGGCACTTCATGCGGGGTTGTGTCAGCAGTTGGCACGCCGCTTCAATTCATTGCTCCACTCAACTGTCGAAATTCGTCCCGTGGGACTGAACCAGATGAGGTTCGATGAGTGCGCGTCGGATGCGACGTCGCCGTACCTGATTTTTCAGATTGAAAGTCCGGCTCAATCCACACCTTGGTTGATCTCCTGGCAACCCACGCTGGCTCAATCACTCATCAACCGCCTGCTGGGAGGTGCGATGCTCCGTCCGAGTGACTCACCCACCGAAGTCCCCTCTGAAATCGAAGTCCGCCTGCTGAATCGCCTGTGCAGCGCGGTGCTCGATGAACTGGGACGGTTCGCCGGGCCGAGTCCACTGGGCCCTCCTCACGAGATGACCGTAGTCCCGAGTCCACTCCGAATCCGCCCCGAACTTGCGGGGACTCCCTATTTGTGTGCCAGCTTTGAGATCGTCTGTGATGGCGATCGCGGCTTGATGCACTGCTGGTTGCCCAGGTCGCATTTCGCTCAGACTCGACAAACGGAGGAAGGTCCGCAATTCAGAACATCGGGGCCGGGTTTGCTCGCAGAACAGACTCACCAAGCCAAGATCGAACTTGCGGCGGATCTCGCCAGTCTCAAGCTGCGTGTTTCGGAAATTGCAGACTTGGCGATTGGAGATGTCCTGATGACAGACATCGCCCAACTCGACGGGGCAACACTCCGATTGGCCGACCGGGTGCTGTATCAAGTGGCGATCGGAACGCTGACCGGGAAAAAGGCCGTCCGCCTCGCGAAGCCACTCTTGCCAAGTGCGACTTCAGTTTCAGTCGACGAATCTCCGAAAAAGCGGTAAGTGTCGAATCGTCTGCCAGCAGTCACCATCGCTTTACTTGCCTTTTAACTCCCCGTCCAGCTTCTTCGCGTCGTCCTTTTGCGGCGAATTACGCCAACTCCTTGACGGAGTGTGAGTTCCGGGCTAATACTATCCCTCTCTTTCCACGCCCAATCGCACGCGACCGGATCATGTGACGAGTATCAACTCGACCGAGTGCGCCTGCGACGGTTTCTGTTTTCGGGGAGTTGCCAGCAATCGAAACCACGCATCGAATCAATGAACAAATCAGACTCTCGCCAATCCGTGTTGTTGATCATGAAGGAAAAATGCTGGGTGTCATTCCCACGTCCGAAGCCCAGCGGCACGCTGCCGACGCCGGCCTCGACCTGGTTGAAGTGGCACCCAATGAGCGTCCACCCGTCTGCCGGATCATGGATTACGGCAAGTTCAAGTACGAGCAAAAGCGCAAGGCCGCCAATTCGGCCAAGCAGCATCAGGTGCAACTGAAGGAGATCCGGCTGCGCCCGAAGACGGGTGAGCACGACATTGAATTCAAGGTCAAGCAGGCGCGGGAGTTTTTGACGGGCAAGGACAAGGTCAAGTTCAACGTCCAGTTCAAGGGGCGCGAGAACGCTCACCACGAGCGTGGTCGAGAAATTCTGGTGGCGATCATCGACAATCTCCAAGATGTGGCCAAGGTTGAAAAATCCCCGTCGATGGAGGGCGGTCGCAACATGACCGCTGTTTTGGCCCCCAAAGCCTAGTTCTCGTGGTCTGCGCCACACCGTCGTTGGTTTTTCGAGGCGACGGACTGGAACCGGTTGGTTGCGTTGCTTATACTCCCCGCCCCTCAGTGGCAGTCTGATTTTTCAGAGTGACAGCGGCAGGGTGACCGCTTGAAACCCAGATTCGCGTTTGAAATCCAGATTCGGAAGGCCACGATGCCGAAACAGAAGACCCACAAGGGATTGAAGAAGAGATTCACGGTCACGGCCAAAGGCAAGGCCAAATGCCGCAGCCCGTTCCGTGGGCATCTGTTGAGCCACAAATCTGGCAAGCGGAAACGCCAAAACCGATGCGATACGGTGTTGGTCGGAGCGAATGCAAAAATGATTGTCGAGGGACTTCGGTCCGGTTCGTAGCCAAACTGCATTTCACTCGCATTTACCCCCCCGTGACGTTCTGGATTGGTTGCCAAACCGCTTCAGTTTTTTTGACCTGGCCTAGTTGAGCGCAATCCCAAATGAGAATCAGCTACAGCGTCGCTCGCCATCGAGCTCACAAACGGCTTTTCCGAGAGGCGAAGGGCAGCTACGGTGGCCGAAAGAATTTGTTGCGAACGGTCAAGGAGACCATCGTTCGCAATCGTTGCTATGCCTACCGAGACCGCCGAGTTCGCAAACGCGAGTTTCGCGCCTTGTGGATCATCCGGATCAAGGCGGCCGCCGAGATGCGGGGCATGTCCTATTCTCGGTTCATCTACGGTCTGAATCTGGCGAACGTCAGTTTGAACCGCAAGACGCTGAGCGAACTGGCGATCCACGAGCCGCAGGTTTTCGACGAAGTGGCCGCGATCGTGCGTGACGCTCTCGCCAGTGTTGCCAGCAAGAGCTGATCGGGGAATCGAGTCGGCTGCGAGAGAATTGACACACCGCCACGGGACACCGGTTGGCGGTGTTTGTTTTTGACGATCATCACGATTCGACTTTCAGCGGCCGCACACATGGACCAGATCACGTCGTTTGAAGACTATGAACGCGATGCACTGCTGGCGATCTCCAGCGCCGGCTCTGCCGGTGATCTGGAGGCCGTTCGGATTGAGTACCTCGGCAAAAAGCAGGGACGACTCAAAGACCTGCAGGGCGTGCTTGGGCAGGTTCCGCCGGATCAGCGGCCCGCGGTCGGCAAGCGGTTCAACGCGATCAAGGATCGCGTCACTGCGGCTTGGGAAAGTCAGCAGCAACTGCTGGCGAAGCCGAAGCGGTCAGAATCCTGGATCGATGTGACGCTGCCGGGAACGTACCGCGATCTCGGCAGTCGGCACCCGCTGACTCAGACGATCGACGAATTCAAGGGGATCATGGCCCGCTTCGGCTTCGACGTGGAAGAGGGCCCCGAAATTGAAGACGAATGGCACAACTTCGTCGCCCTCAACATTCCCGACGATCATCCTGCCCGCAATCCGCTGGACAACTTCTACCTGTCGGTGGCCTCATCCACGAATCCGGGAGCGCGGCTGCTGAGAAGCCAGACGTCCACCGTCCAAATCCGCACGATGGAACATCGGCCTCCCCCCGTGCGAATCGTGTCCGTTGGACGGGTCTATCGTCCCGATCCCGTCGATGCCACGCACCACCTGATGTTCCATCAGATGGAGGGTTTGATGATCGGCCCGGACGTCACGATGTCCTCACTCAAGACGGTTCTGAGACTGTTCGCGGCTTCGTACCTCGGTGAAGGAACGGTCGTCCGTTTCCGTCCGTCGTTCTTCCCCTTCACAGAGCCGAGCGTTGAATTCGACGCGCGGCGAGGCACCGGTTGGTTGGAACTGGGTGGCGCGGGGATGGTGGATCCCAATGTTCTGCGAGCGTGCGGTTACGACCCCGAACAGGTGAGCGGCTTCGCCTTCGGCCTGGGCATTGCCCGCTTCTGCATGATGCGACACGGCATCAACGACATCCGGCACTTCTACGATAACGAGCTTCGATTCCTGAAGCAGTTTTAGCTCAACGGTACCGGGAGCCCGTTGAAAAGGCTGCGGCACATGCTGCCAGCTTGTGCGTTTGACCCGGTCATGAACTCGCATTGGCGTCACTCAGCCTTGCGGCGCGGAATCGACTCGCGCGAGGATCGCCTGCCATATGTCGAGCACGTCCAATTTGGCGGCCCAGCGCGAGACATCGTCCCGGTCGATCTGGTCGCCACTCACCTGAAGCATCGCCGCGATGTCGCGCAGATGCTTGTCGGACTCCCCTTCGCGGTAGTACTGCAGCTTCCCGAGGATGACATCCTCGGGCGCAGCGACGTAACCCATAAGGTCCGGAAAAATGAGGGTCTGCTGTCTCCGGGCAATTTGGTTGCGTCCCCATTCATCCTGCCGGGAGACCATGAAGTCGATCTTGTTGCCACTTTTGGAGTGGATCACGTTGAACGGCCGGCGGCGGCGAACGGCCTCTCGCGCTGCGGGCAGACTGACGTAGAAGTCGGGATCGGAGAACGCTGCGCAGAGCAGTTCCACCGTTCGCAAATCGAAGTCCACCACGATGTCGATGTCGTGGGTGAAGCGAGCCTCGCCATAGACCATGCTGGCCATCGATCCAACCAGCATGTAGGGCACTTTCAGCCGTTCGAGCAGTTCCGTGACAAAGCGGACGAGATCAGGCTGCTCCATTGGCCAACCTCTTCAAAACGGCAGACTGAATCTCGACCTCAGACCAGGCAGGATGCTGTGATCGCAGATGCCCGGCGATTCGCAGTCGCACCAGACGATTGCCGTCAAACCCGAGAGACAACTTCTCGGCGGGCGTCTTCGTCTTCAGGATCGCGACAATGGCGGGATCGAGCAGTTCTATGCGGCGAGGGTCGAGTTCCGTCTTCATGGTTCCTGCTCCGGAGAACTTGGCGACTGCGAAGATTCGTAACACATTGCGGCAGCCTTCGCGAGTAGACAAGCCCAACAACGCTTCCGAAAGCGGCGATGGCTGTCTCACTCGTCCAGCAGGTTGTCGTTCAGTTTGACATGCTCGGGGACTTGAAGGCCCCGGTTGGCGCGGCAGTGGGCGATCGCGTTGGCCTTGCCCGTTCCCGTCCACTTCACGCTGGCCTGGGTTTGCTTTTTCTCGCGGGTATCGAGGAACGAGCAGCCCGTCAGCATCGTTTCGGAGCAGTCTTCGAGGTACAGGCCGAAGGGGGAGCCTTCCAAGACCTGGAGGCCGGTGAGAGTCATCTGACGGCAGCGGACCAGTTCGACGAGGCCCTGTCTCTTGATCGGGACGACTCCCGCGACGGTGTGCTCGCCCGCCTGTGCGTCCTGGATTTGCAGGCCGGTCAGCGTGCAGTTCTTGCAGTCGACGAGGCGGATGCCGGTACACAGTTCCTTCTCCTTGTAGTCGGGATTGTGGCCGAAGCAGTTCGCGCCGATGACGAGGTTCTGGCAGTCCTCGGCCAGCAGGTTGCGATGGTGGCCGCTGTAGACGTAGTTCCCCTCGAACGTGATCCCGCGCGTCAGTGTCAGGTGGACGTTGGTTGCCTGGCTGCCGATCAGGTTTCCGCTGATGCACCACATCCCGGCGAGATGACTGTGTTCCGACGCCCCGCCGATGATGCGGATGTTCGCGCCGTTGGGGCTGTACGTCGCCTGAATCGTGTTGCTGGCGATGGTCCCCTCGCGGACGGTTCCTCCCTTGGAGCAGTCGATGTAAATCTCGGCCGTCGGCACATCGGCGGCCTCGGGCATGTTGAAGGCGCGATAGTTGTTGTACTCGATGTCGTTGCCGGTGATCTGCAGATTGCGAATCTCACTGTTGTCGATGCGGATGCCCCCGAGTCGGCAGTAGCTGATGTGATTGCCGACGATGTTCGTCTGGTGCAGGTTGATCTTGTCCATCCAGATACCAATGCCGGTGTTGTGATAGAGGTGGCAGTGGCTGATGAGGACGTTGCGGCAGCGCTCGGTGAGATGAATGGCATTCCGCACGCGACGGATCAGGACGCCGGTCAACGTCGGTTCCATGACGCCGATGAAACGCAGGCCGTCCGCCTCGGGATGCTTTCCCTCGATCTCGATCTGGCTGACGGTCGGCATCCGCTCGCGCACCCATACCTCGGGCTTGAAGCTGTTGGGTTCAGCAGAGCCGCCATGATGGCCCACGAATTCGAAGGCCGGTCCCGCGCCGTGCATCAACACGCGCGCGGTTCCTCCCGACCCGTGAATGGCCAGCGTCCGTGTCTTCGCCAGATCGAACGAAACTGTCCGCGTGATGCGGTACTCGCCGCGAGGAAACTCCAGCACGCCGTCGCCTCCGTCGCGCAGCGCGTGCTCGATCGCTCCGGTGTCGTCCGCCAGCCCATCACCCATCGCTCCAAAGTCGCGGACGTTGCTCATGTGAAGTCTCCTTGCTGTTTGTGGTTGACCGCCGACGGGAACAGAAACGGGTTCGAGGCCATCGCATTGGCGGATGAGGATGCCAAGGATCGCTCGTGTTGTGAAGGCAGTGCTCAAAGTCCGAGATTGAGACCGCGTGACGCTCGATCACTCACGAATCGTCCGTACCTTCTCGTGTCATTCAGACTGAATTCCATCTGAAGGGCCTGGCACTTCAGACGCGATTCACGGTGAGTTCAGATTGCCCGGCTAAGATCCGTCGCGATGACAGAAATGGCTCGCCATCGCGAGAGTTAGGACGGCTCTGTTCGCGGCTTTGTCGAACCGAGTCCTTCCACTGCTGAATTCGAGGAGGTGATGATGATCCCACTGCTGGCGTATTTTGATCCGAGTACCGGAAGTCTGCTGTTGCAGGCGTTGGTGGGAGGCTTTGGCGGAGTGGTTGTGCTGGGACGTTACCTATGGATGCAAATCATTCGCGGCAATCGAACACCTGCAGCCGTGACGGGACTGGCTCAACCGCCATCGCCGACTCGTGCATGATGAGGTTTGACGGTGGATCGTTCCGCGATCGTTCGGCACGAGTCCTCGTTCGAAACGAGGGCGTCTTCCGGTTGCTGACCGCCGACGGACTGGACACTTGGAGACAAGTCTCTCGTACGCCGTGCTTCAAACGACTGATGTCTGAGGAGCGGCTCGTTGAAACGCGAGAGCTTTCGCGCGACGAGATCGAACAACTCGACCTGCCGGAAGACTCCGCAGCCATTTTGCAGCACGAGCGGATTCCGTTCGTCAGCTATCCCTACGAGTGGTCGTTCGGGATGCTGCGGCAGGCCGCGCTGTTGCACTTGGAAATTCTGACCGAAGCGTTGAACAGTGGGCTGATCCTGAAGGACGCTTCGCCGTACAACGTGCAGTTCTGTGGGTCGCGTCCGGTCTTCATCGACATCGGCTCGTTTGTCGCGCTGGCTCCCGATGAACCCTGGGCGGCCTACCGTCAGTTCTGCGAACTGATGTTGTTCCCGCTGTTGCTTCAGGCGTACCGCCACGTCGATTTCCAATCGGTGCTGCGCGGCGAGTTGGAGGGCGTTTCCGCGCGGCAGTTCCTGCGCTGGCTGTCGTGGCGCGACCTGCTTCGACCGGGAGTCTTCTCGCACGGCTGGCTGCAGGCGACGCTGGAGCGGCACACGCGGACTGTCTCGACGAGTACCGTGCGCGATCTGCAATCGAGCGGCTTCAGCACCGAGCTGATCCGTCGAAACGTCACGAAGCTGACGCGCCTCGTCGAACGACTCGATTGGAAACCCGAAGGGACTCAGTGGACGAACTACCGTACCGCGCTGCCGCATGTCGTTCAGGATGGCGAAGCCAAAGCGGCGTTTGTCCGCAGCGTATGCACTCGTCGCCGATGGCCGTTGGTGTGGGACTTGGGTTGCAACGACGGGCGGTTCTCGCGAATCGCCGCCGAGACCGCAGGTACGGTCGTGGCGATGGATCACGATCACGGGTGCGTCGAGCGGCTTTATCGTTCGTTGCATGAGGAGCATTCGACCAGCATCCTGCCGCTGTGCGTGAACCTTGCGAATCTGTCGCCGGCGATGGGCTGGCGCGGCCGCGAACGGAAGCGGCTCGAGGAACGGGGCCGGCCGGATCTCGTACTGTGTCTTGGGCTGATCCATCATCTCGTGATTGGCCACAACATCCCGCTGCCTGAAGTGATCGACTGGCTCGCCAGTCTCGGTGGCGAAGTCGTCATCGAATTCCCCTCCAAGCAGGACGCGATGGTGCAGGCGCTGATGCGGAACAAACGCGATCAGTACCCGGACTACACGCTCGCTCAATTGGAGCTTGCTCTGAGCAGGTCGTTCGAGATTCGTGACCGGACGACACTGCCATCCGGTGAGCGGACCCTGCTGCACGCCATTCCCAAAGCCTCTCGGCCAGGTGCCCCATGACTGCGCGACCCGAACAGGCGGGCGTTCCTGACCGTCCGTCACCGCGACTCCGCGCGCTGCACATCTTCACCCTGTGCGCCTTCGCGTTCACCGAGCCGACCCTGGCGGCGCTGTCTCGGCAAACGGTCTTTCTTCACGACCAGGAGATCGGTTGGTCAGAGTTCGCGGCAGTCTTGTGCGTGCTCATGCTTGGACTCCCCTCATGTTGCGCGCTGTTGGACTGGGTCACCGTCCGCTATGCACGCCGGTTCTCGGGCCGAGGTCGCAATGCGGTGCTGTTCGTCCTCAGCGGCCTCGTTCTGCTGTCGTTGTTGCGACCGTGTGCGAGGATTGAATTCGCGGGAATAGAGCATCGCGCCTGGTTGATTTCTTCGGCGATTGCTCTTCCCGGCGCGTGGCTGTTTGCGCATCACTACGAGCGACTCGGGGGTCTCCGTCATTGGCTGACGGTCTCCGCACTCGGAGTTGTTGTCTTTCCCCTTTCGTTCGTCTGGCAGATCGAGCGCACCCGACAGGCGGACTCGCGCGAGGATTCTCGCAGACAGACTTACGTTCCGAATCCCGTTCCCGTCGTGATGATTGTCTTCGACGAGTTCAGCGGCACGTCGTTGATGGACGAGCGGTTGCAGATTGACGCCCGGAACTTTCCGAACTTCGCTCGACTGGCGTCGCAATCGACGTGGTATCGCCAGTCGTCGACCGTGCATCCTCGAACCGACGTGGCCGTTCCCGCGATCCTGTCGGGACAGTTTCCCGCCACGCCGCGCGGTCCCGTGGAGGCCAATTATCCCGGCAACCTGTTGCAAACCATTCACGCTTCCGGTGCCTACGACATGGCGGTGTTCGAGCCAATCACGCGGCTCTGCCCGGAAAGCATGAGTCACGAACGCCCGGTCATTTCCTCCTCACGAGCTCGGCGGGCCGCGAACTTGATCCAGACATTGGCGGTGGTCTATCCGCGACTGATCCTTCCCGGCGACACACCCATCCCCTTCCCTGCCATTCCAAAACCTTGGTTCGGCATGCGGAGCACGCCACTGGTCTCTGCTCAGCATCTGACAACCGGACTGTTTCACTACCAACACGCTCGCGAACGCGACGTGCAACAGGACCATCTTCTGAGCTGTCTGCGGAGATCGGATCGACCGCTGTTTGCCTTCTTCCACATCATGCTGCCTCACTTCCCGTGGGAGTACCTTCCCTCGGGCCGGCACTACATCGACGGGGAATACTCCTCCGGATCCGCACCGCTGGAAGGACTTGGTGACCTCGGAGAGAATTGGCCGGCCGACGCAGCCGCCGTCCTGCGCAACGAGCATCGCTATCTGCTGCAAGTCGGATACACCGATCGCTTCATCGGACGGGTGCTCGATCAACTTCAAGAGTCCGGTCTGCTCGACCGTTGCCTGCTGATCGTCACCGCCGATCACGGAGTCTCGTTCCGCCCGGGGCGATCGCGCCGTGTCCCCGATGCCGAGAACATCGCCGACATCCTGAGTGTCCCGCTGTTCATCAAACGCCCCGGCCAGACAATTGGGGCGATCGACGACCGCAACGTCGAGTCGGTCGATTTGTATCCGACGATTGCCGAGGAGTTGCACATCCAACTCGCCGAGCCGATCGATGGATTGCCCGTATCGCAGGACGTCCGACGGCCGCGCAAGACGCTGTACTTCGAGAACAGAATGACCGTTGTCGAACCGGCGATTCCGCAGCTCGAAGCGGCTGTTCTGCGGCGGGTCAGGTCTTTCGACAGCGGTTCGCGGGAGCACCTGCCGCGATCCGCCACCAGTCGCCCCGACTGGCACGGACGCGCGGTCAGTGAGGTCGCGACGATTGAGGAACCTCCACCCGGGGACTCAACGCTCGTCATCAGTTCACCGTATGCCGAGAATGGCGGAGATCTCACGGCGCTGCTGATCGCGGGGTTTGTGACCGGCAATTCGTCCTCGACAGCTTCACCCGAAATCGTGCTGGCCGCGGGAGGCATCATCTGTGACTCGTACCAAACTCTGCGTGCCACCCACAACAGCTTCTCCTGCCTGATCCCCGAATCGGTCGTGCAATCCGCGCCGATGAAGATCGAATTGTTTCTGGTCAAGCCCGATGAAGCGAACGGTACGAAACTCGTCAGGCAGCGCTGGTGGATGCTTCAGCCCGCCAAGTGAGGTCAGTGCGCCCGCCAGCCGCTACCAATCGAAGCCTGACGCGCAAGCGAAGGCGGTTGCAATGTTGCTCCTTCGCTTGCGCGTCAGGCTTCGATGCGAATGGTAGTTCTTTTTCACGCTGTTGCCTTACTTCACGACATTCGACAACGGCTTGGCAGATTTGGGACTGGCCGTGTTGAAGTCTTCGCCGACGAGTGTTGCCAGCGTCGCGGCGATCTGGCTGAGCGACGTCTCGATGTCGCTGCGAACGCCCAGCGGTGGTGTGTCGGGACCGATCACGGCCGACCAGATGAACTCGGCCCCCTCGACTTTCGCGTTGTGATCGGTCCAGTCGCGGATCGTGCCGCCGCGACCATGATCGGGGCCGATGACAAGCGACGTGTTGTCCCTGTACTCGGGCATCGATTGGAGCAGCTCCCACAATCGTTTCAGGAACGCGTCCGCTCGATGAGCGGCATTCAGGTAGCGGTCGTAGCGCCGGCCGTGGCCCCACTCGTCGGTCTCGCCCAGGCCGATGAAGAGGACGCGCGGTTTCTTTCGCTTCAGGTATTCGGTGGCCACTTGAAACGTGATCGAGTCGATCTGGTTGTCCGGCCACAAGACGACCGTGTCGTCAATCATCTCATTCAGCATCTGCTCGTTCGGAGTGAGGTCGCTGCCGGGGATCGGCGTGATGCCGGCATGGACGTACACGCCGCTCCGCTCCTGATTGATGATCGACGGGAACACGTCCCACGTCGCGACGGCGGCCACCTTTCCCTCAAAGCCCGGTCGCCGGTTGAGGAACTCCAGCACCGTGACGTTTGGATTTGGGAACTTGTTGTTCGTCGTGATGCGCTCGTCGTCGGGATAACCGACAAACATCTCGCTGTAGCCGGGGTACGAAAACTTCATCGTGTTCGCGATCTTGGCCGGAGCGTTCCTGGTGGCGTCTCCAAAAATCTGCCCCTGTTTCGCGATCACCGTCCAGACGAACGGCAGCAGCGCCTCGCGCCGCTCCGCGTCGTCCTCGCGCCAGAATCGTTTCCTGACTCCGTCGACATCGGCCACCCCGGCGTCCTTGCTGATGTAAAGCTGCTGTGCTCCGCCGAAGAATTCCTGCCAGCGAAAGCCGTCCCACGTGATGTAGATCACGTTGCGGCCCCTGCGAACCGGAGTCTCCTGCGCCGAGAGGGCCTGACTCATTGCAGCCAACACCACCAACCCGACCGCAATCAACCGAAGGGATTTCATCATGAGCATGTCCAGAGTCAAAGAGCGGGGAGTTCTGACGCGGGCATTCTGGACGGATATGGCCGTTTGCTCAACACCCCGAGTCGTGAGAAAGCCATTCAACGGTTGGCCGTGGCGCGCCAGCGATCTTCACGGGGGGAAGCGTGGTCAGGCACTACGCTTGCAGCCAGAGCCATTTTCTCGCAAGTGAGGAGCGGTCATGCGAACTTTTTGAGTCGCTGCCAAAGCCACCAGCCGCCGGCGATCGCGCTTCCGAGGATGGCGGCGATCACACCCCCGAACATGGTGACCGCTCCTGCCGACCGGCTGCGGGCTTGCTTCATCGCTTCGTACGTTCGCCCCGCCTGACCACGGACGGCCGGACTGCCGTCCGAGTTGTGAATCTTGAAGATCTCAGCCTGAAACGAACGGCACTCCGACGCATGCTGCGCCAGCGCCTCCAACGCGGCGATGCGGATGACGTCGCCTTGGCTGGTTGAGCCGACGGTGATGCGCAGCTTTTCCAGTGTGGAGGGACTGAGCGGGCCGAACTTGCCGAGTGAACTCAATGCCAGGAGGCGGGTTGGTGGGTCCGTTGTTTCGAGCACGTTCACCCACATCTGTTCGGCATGCCGCAACCGCGCGGCGGTGTCTCTCGCACCGGACCACAAGCTCAAGCAGACCACCAGCAACAGCGCCGCGACCACCCATGCCAAGGGAGGTGACGCGATCCGTCGAGTGGGAACGGTCGTCGTATCGAGATCTGGTTCGCTACTCTGAATTCCCTTCAACGGGGCGATCATCGGAACTTGAGGAGTCCGAGACGCAAAGAAATCGGGCTCGACGGGAGACGCCCGGCGGCCGGGTTGCAGTATTCCCTCCAGGCGCGACGCGACAAGTGCCGCCGTCTCTGGCCGTTGCTCGACTTCCTTGCTCAGCAGTTGAAAGACCAGCTCATCCAGTTCCAGCGGACAGTCGAGAATCTCGGCGGCAACGTGCGGGATCGGACCCTTCAAATGTTTCTGAAGCACCTCGGCGGTACTGTCGCCCAGGTAGGGCGGGTCGCCCGTGAGCATCTCGTGAATCACGCACCCCAAGGCGTAAAGGTCGGATCGATTGGTCAGAGGCGGCTTGCCACGGATTTGCTCGGGTGACATGTACTGAATGGTGCCGAGCGTCTTTCCGGCGGCGGTAATTCGGCTCGCTGAGACCACGGACGCCAGACCGAAGTCGCTCAACTTGATCTGCCCCGCCTTGGTCAGCAGGAAGTTGCCCGGCTTGATGTCCCGGTGAATGATGCTCCGCTCGTGAGCATGCTGAAGGGCGGCGCACATTTGCAGGGCAAAGTCGACCGCCGTCTCCCACGGCAGGCGTTCCTTGAGACGCAGCACGTCGGCGAGCGTGCCCCCTTCGATCAACTCCATTGCGTAGTAACGCTGCTTGCTTTCGCAGGTGCCGCCGAAGCAGTGGACGATGTTCGGATGCCGAAGTTGCTTGAGCACGTCCAGCTCGCGCTCAAACCGCGCCAGCAGAGTCTCGTTGGAGGCAACCTCATCGGGCAGCAGTTTGACGGCCACGAGGCGATCGTTGGCCACATGCCGGGCGCGGTAGACCACTCCCATGCCCCCCTCACCGATCTTTTCGAGGAGTTCAAACGGCCAGACAAATCGCGATTCCATCTGCTGCCTGTCTTGTTGACCCATATTCAGTAATCCGCACGGTTTCAGTAATCCGCACGATGTGCCGATCGCCCGCAAAATTGAGACCAGTGACGATGTTGGGCATCGTACTGGATTCACGGACAGCCTCTTCAAATCGCTGGGAAGCCTTGCTGGTTTGGAAGCTTACGTCACGCCGGGCCTCGATGCGGGAACGGAAATTCAGCGGAATTTAGCAAAGTTGCGGTGACGAATTCCAAACCACGCACTGATCGCCGGTCGCGCAGGAGTGGCGAGGGACCGATTCGTCCTGCGCCGGGCGACTGAACGCTGGTCAGCATCGCTGAGTGAGAAAGGTCTTCTCGGTGGCAGCGGTCGCGGCTGTTGGTTTCGCGGGCGTGAGAACAGGGGAAGCCGAGGCGAAGGCCCGACGGATCCAATCCCTCCGAAAGCAGCCTATCCTGGATTATTCACAGTCCCATAGAAGCCTGAAGCGCAAGCGAAGGGTTTGCTGTGACATCCCTTCGCTTGCGCTTCAGGCTTCTATACGGCACTCTGTCATCGAAACTGCCCGTGCCATGAATAATCCAGGCTATTGCTTTGCCCTCAAACCAGCAGTATCGTTTTGCCTCACGTTGCGTTTCCCCTCAATTCTCTTCGGGAGATTCGTCACATGGCAACACTCGCCAGCTTGGAAGAGATTGAACTTCCGGAACTGGCTCTGTCGGTGGATGGCACACGAGCTCCCGCCGATCCCTTCAAATTGTTCGCCTCCCTGCGAACGGAACTCGGAGTGGCGTTCGTTGCCCTGAAGGCGGCAGACTCGAGCACGATTCAATCGGACGGGGGTCGATCCTTGGCGGCCTTCAATCTTCGGACCGCGCTCGATCAACTCAGGATTCTGCTACGGGACGGATTCAACTACCTGCAGGGCCTCGGCTCGTACCAGATCACCGAGGGCGAGCGGCTGGCGGTGATGACCGCGTATGGTTGGGAGAGCGGTCATGTCGGCCCGCGGATCGAGTCGCTGGCCAATGAAGCGTCTGCCGCGACACCGACGATTGCCAATCCGGTCCATCGCTATCCCACTCCGTTGCTGGGGCTCATCGAGGATCAACTGGACATCGTCAACGGGAATCAACCGATTGCAACGGGGGGCGTCTCCCAAGTCGCCACGGCGGCGAGAAACGCGGCGCTCGATCTGTTGACGATCCTCAACAGCCGCGTCCGCTTCTTCTACTGCTGCGCAAGCAATGCTTTGGACCAGACCCCCGAGTTGGCGCGGATCGGCCGCCAACCCCGCCGCGATGCGGGCGATGCCACTCCTCCCCCCCACGCCCGGTCCAGCCGGCACCGCCGCCTTCGACGCCACCGCCCTGACGCTGACCCTCCCCACCAGGCCCGAACACGCGACGAGCCTGCGCGCGTTCCGCCGAGCCCCGGGAGGCGTCGCCGAAGTCTGCGGCACCTCGACCACCACCACGGTCTCCGTCGTCGGCCTCAGTCCCCTGACCCCCGGCGTCACCTACGAACTCTGGGTCGTCGGCCACAACGCCCAGGGCGACGGCCCGGAAAGCAACCATGTCACGCATGTCGCGACATAATTGCTGCTGCTTTGAATTCCCAGTTGGCCGAACGCTCGCAGTGTTCGGGTTATTTTGTCATGTTGACATGGCATGAAACTTATCCGTTTCAGGCATCGGCTAAACAAGACTTCCGCCGATTGGATCCAACATCCCCGAAGGAGTAACAATGAGCCAGCAACAAGTCATTCCAGTTCGCCTTGACGATGGTCGAGTGATCTTAGCATCCGTAGAAATGCTTGGTGGTGAGGAAAACGTTGCTGCAAGTACGCTTTCATTTGACGGCGCCGTTTCGGCAATTGAGGGCATAGCCAAGCAATTGAGTCGCGTCTTCGATTCGGTCAAGCCGCAAAAAGCAACCGTCGAATTCGGCGTTAGCCTTTCGGTTGAATCTGGAAAACTGACCGCTCTGCTTGTTGGCGCAAAAGGCGACGCGAGTCTCAAGATTGCATTACAGTGGGGAGAAGTAAAGAAGTCAGACTGACCCGCGAGGCTTGCAATGTTTGAGACAGAAAACTCCCTTGTTAAGTTGCTGAACGATACGACTTTGGCGATCAATCTCCAAGGCGGCATTGCAACTGGGTTCTGGGTTGGACAAGGGCTTGTCATTACATGCGCCCATGTAGTCGAAGAGGCGTATAAGAGCAACGCGAACGTCACAGTCACCTGGAAAGGTACAGCGATCGCTGCACGGGTCGTTGACTTCCTAAATGATATCGATCTCGCGCTCCTCGAAGTCATCGACAAATACGCCGTCGAGTCACATCCGTGTGTACTTCTATCAGACACATTCGACGTGGGCGACAAGCTATATGGTTTTGGGTATACGGATGCGTACGTTAATGGAGAGTCATTTACGCCAGAAATCGAAGGAATCACTCGAAACCCATACTTGATCAAGCTCAAACAAGCACAAGTGATTCCGGGGTTTAGTGGATCACCACTCTTGAATCTTCGTACGGGCGGTGTTTGTGGTGTGACTCGAAAAACTCGCGACAGGAGTAGCGACCTTGGAGGACGCGCGATCCCTGCGTCCATTGTCCTTTCGTCATTTCGCGACTTGCCCGATATCCAGCGTGACTTATCTCAGTCCGAGACCGAATGGAATGAGACATTAACAGCGACACAGAAGGCGTTCTTGGGTATCTCAAAGCACGAAAGCAACTTCAAAGAGCATGTGGCAGAGCTTTACCGTCTTCTACACTATTCAGTGGCGACAGACAAAGCGTTTGCGGGCCGAACAGTCGACCATTTCATCGAACGTAGAGTTGGAGATTTCCCGATCCAGCGTGCCATTGCAACATTTTCCAATGAAGTAGCCGCGAGCGATGTCGATTCGTTCCTCGCCACAATGCGATTAGTTCGTCAGTCCTTCCCCGCAGCCCAGGGCACAATCGTCAGTAGTCAGCAATTCATTGCCGATGTTCAGTTACAGGCCAATGCCGAAGGCATCCAACTCACCTCATCTCGCGATTTAGAGGCGCAGCTTTTCGATGGTCACACGTACGCGAAGCAGATTCATGACGAGATCGAACACAACGCACGATATAATTGTTCGATGTATATTGAGCCGGAAATTGGAGAAGAACTTCGAGGGGCGGGTAATCCTGCGTCAGAAGTACTAGATAAATGGCTCTCAGATCCATTATGGAATCAGCTTACAATTCTCGGCGATGTTGGTACCGGCAAGACATTCTTGACAAGGATGCTGTCGTATCGCCTTTCCGAACAATTCATAGCGGATCCGCTAACAGCACGTCTACCAATTCGCATTGACCTCCGAAATGCAGATCGCCAGCTCACACTACAGACGCTGGTGCTTTCTCATTTCGCTGAAGTCGGAATGTCCGATGTAACATTTGATGTGTTCAAACACGCACTGTCTCGCGGCCGCATCGTTCTAATTCTCGATGGGTTTGATGAAATGGCCGCAAGAGTCACGCCACAAGTAACAGAGCGCAACTTTCAGGAACTTGCCCATGCCGCGACGGGACATGCCAAGGTTCTCCTAACGTGCCGCACACACTATTTCCGAAGTCGATCAGAAGAAGAAGAGGTTATTCTCGGTGACACTGGGAATTATGGATCAGAGTTCGCCAGGGACCTTTATTGGGATTTGATTTCACGAAAGGGATTTCACATCGCCTACCTTCGCCCATTCAATCTTTGGCAGATCGAATCGTACGTCAACCGCGTCAAGGGCAGGGATGCCCCCCAAGCAATAAAAAAGATTCGCGAGATTTACAATCTTGAAGAGCTATGCCAGCGTCCACTCCTTCTGGAGATGATTGTGAAGTCTATCGACAAGATCGACGCACGTAACATTTCTGCAGCGGCACTGTATCAGGTGTTTACAGACGCGTGGATTCACAGGGACAAATGGCGCGATGTACTTACGCCAGATGACAAACTAGAGTTTCTGACGGGCTTATCTAGATCCCTATTTGCTGAGGAAAGAACCGCCATTCACCATTCAAGCTTGACCGATCATCTAAAAAGAGAGCTCGCATCACGTGTCAAAGATGCGCGGCAACTTGTTGAAATGGACAATGAGATTAGAACTGCCAGTTTTCTGACACGTGATGACGAAGGGAACTATGGGTTCGCCCACAAATCTTACCGCGAGTTTTTCTT
>JBBPIS010000007.1:72692-106644 GCA_038040225.1 Planctomycetota bacterium | reverse complement strand
GGGGGTGGGTCGAGTAATCTCATCCCACACCCCCACCCACCCCCCCCCCCCCCCACTTCCTCGACACCCCCCACCCCCCCCGCCCCACCCCCCACTCCGATCGACTCGTTCATCGTGTCGGCTCTGGAGGCAAAGAAGCTCCACCTTTCGCCACCTGCGGATCGGTACACGTTCATCCGCCGAGTCACCCTCGACCTGTGGGGCATCCCGCCGACGTTCGAGCAGGTGCGCGAGTTTGAAGAGGACTCGTCACCCGATGCGCACGAGCGGCTGACCGACCGGCAGCTCGCTTCGCCGCTGTATGGCCAGCGCTGGGCGAGGCACTGGCTGGACGTGGCCCGTTATGCCGACACCAAGGGCTACGTCTTCACGCAGGAGCCGCGCTATCCGTACTCGTACACGTACCGCGACTACGTGGTCGATGCCTTCAACGCCGACAAGCCGTTCGACCAGTTCGTCCTCGAACAGTTGGCGGCCGATCAACTCGGGCTGGAAGGGAATTCGGAGGCCCTCGCCGCGATGGGCTTTCTCACCGTGGGACGGCGGTTCCTCAACAACAACCACGACATCATCGACGACCGAATCGACGTGGTCTCGCGCGGATTGCTCGGCCTGACGGTCACGTGTGCCCGCTGCCACGATCACAAGTTCGATCCCGTACCGACCGCCGACTACTACTCGCTGTACGGCGTGTTCGCCTCGTCGATGGAGCCGGATGATCTCCCGATCATCGGAACGCCAAAGGGAGCCGCCGCCTACGAGGTCTTTCAAAAGGAACTGACGAAGCGCGAGCAGGCGGTCTCGGAATTTGAGCAGCAAAGCCTGACGAAGCTCCACGACGAACTGCGCGAACGGGTGGGAGACTGCCTGCAACAGGTGGCTCGCCAGTCGAACAACTGGCTCAATCTTCCGGCTGGCATCGCCGAGAAAATCCAACCGGTCTTCGCGGGGAAGAACGAACCGCGACAGCAGGTCGTGAAGCGGTGGGACGAGTTCCTGAAGCGAACGGCTGCGATGCCGCATCCGGTGCTCGGGCCGTGGCACTCGCTGGCGAAGGCGTCGGCGGCCGACTTCCCGAAGGAGGTCGAGAAGCTCGTCGAGTCGTGGTCGAACCCCGACGCTGCGGCCACAAAAAGCGTGAACGCCCGCGTGCGGCAACTGATCTCCGAGAAGAAGCCCGCGACGCTGATCGACCTCGCGAAGTTGTACGGTTCGCTGTTCGATGCCGTTCGCGGCGAATGGGACTCACTCAAGAAGGCAACTCCCGACGCGAAGGCCCTCCCCGACGAAGCGACCGAGCAGGTGCGGCTGATCCTGTACGGAGACGGCTCGCCCGCGATGGTCTCGTTCGACGAAGCCCGCCGACTGATTGGGCGCGATGTCCGCGACAAGATCACAAAATTGAAGCGAGAAGTTGAAAACCTCAAGGTGACCTCGCCGGGAGCACCTCCACGCGCGATGGTGATGCGTGACGGAGGCCTCCAGAATCCACGCGTCTTCATTCGCGGCAACTCCGGCCGCCCCGGAAACGAAGTCCCGCGCCAGTTCCTCGAAGTCGTCGCCGGTCCCGAACGCAAGCCGTTCAACAAGGGAAGCGGCCGATTGGAGCTGGCTCAGGCGATCATCGACCCCAAGAATCCGCTGACGCCGCGCGTCCTGGTGAACCGGGTCTGGCAGAATCACTTTGGAACGGGACTGGTTCCCACATCGAGCGACTTCGGCACCCGCGGCCTGCCGCCGTCACATCCCGAACTGTTGGATTGGCTCGCGAGCGAAGTGGCGAGCAGCGCGGAACTCGGAGCGCGGAGCGCGGAGCCCGACAACGCTTCTTCGTCTTCCGTTCCGCACTCCGCGCTCCGCGCTCCGCACTGGTCTGTGAAGCGTCTTCACCGCGCGATCCTCACCTCGGCCGTCTATCGCCAGTCGTCCGCAGACAACCCCGCCGCGAGAGCCGTTGATTCCGAGAACCGTCTGCTGTGGAAGATGCCTCGCCAGCGACTGGACTTCGAGGCGATGCGCGATTCGTTGCTCGCGGTCTCCGGCCAGTTGGACACGTCGTTGGGAGGCCGTCCATTCGAGAATCAGATGGACGTGAAGAGCAACCGCCGCACGATCTATGGGCTGGTCAACCGCAACGATCTGCCGGGCGTCTTCCGCGCGTTCGACTTCGCCGACACCGAGGCCAGCGCGGCCGAGCGGCCTCAAACCACGGTGCCGCAGCAGGCGCTGTTCGCGTTGAACGCCCCGTTCGTGCAGGAGCAGGCTCGACGATTGGCGGCCGAGAGTGCGGCAGCCGGTGCCGACGACCAGCGGCTCGCCCTGCTCTACCGCCGCGTGCTGGCTCGCGAACCCTCGTCGGAGGAACGCGAACTCGCCCTGCGATTCCTGCGCGAGGCCCTGACGACTCACACCGAAAAGCTGACGCCCTGGGACCGACTGGCCCAAGTGCTGCTGCTGACGAACGAATTTCTGTTTGTTGACTGATGAGGTCTGCGATGTCACTGAAACAACTGCAACAAATGTTGGCCCTTCCCTCGACGCGGCGCGAGTTCCTGTCGCGATCTGGGACAGGGTTGGGGTCGCTTGGGCTGGCGAGTCTCTTCGCCGAGGGAGGCCGCTCGGGTGGCGTGGCTCACGCTGCGTTGGCCGGTACGTCGCCAATGGTGGCTCACGCCCCCCCGTTCGCAGGGAAAGCGAAGCACGTCATCCACATCTTCCTGAATGGTGGGCCTTCGCACGTCGATACGTTCGATCCGAAGCCGTCGCTGACGAAGTACAACGGGCAGGCGCTACCGACGACAAACCTGCCGACCGAACGAAAGACAGGGGCCGCCCTGGGGTCTCCGTACAAGTTCGCGAAATACGGCGAAAGCGGCATCGAGGTGAGTGAACTCTTCCAGCACACGGCCAAGCATATCGACGACATCTGCGTGATTCGGTCGATGCACGCGGAGGTGCCCAACCACGAACCATCGCTCATGCTGATGAACTGTGGAGACGGACGACTCGTGCGACCGAGCTTCGGCTCGTGGGTCACATACGGGTTGGGGACCGAGAACCAGAACCTGCCCGGCTTCATCGCCATGTGCCCGAATGGCCTGCCGATCACGGGGACGCAGAACTGGCGATCGGCCTTCCTGCCCGGTGTCTTTCAGGGAACGCACATCGACACCAAGCACACTCAGATCGAACGGCTGCTCGAAAACATTCGCAACGACCAGATCGGGCGGGGCGAACAGCGGCGGCAGCTCAATCTGTTGCAGGAGCTGAACCGCCGACATGCCGATCGCCGCGCGAACGAGGCCCCGCTCGAAGCCCGCATCCATTCGTTCGAGTTGGCGTATCGGATGCAGATGGAGGCGACCGATGCCTTCGACATTCAACAGGAACCGAAACACGTCCTCGAAGCCTACGGATCGAGTGTCCAAGCGCGGCAGCTTCTGATCGCGAGACGCCTCATCGAACGAGGCGTGCGGTTCGTGCAGCTCTGGCACGGCGAAGGGCAGCCGTGGGACAACCACGACGACCTCGAAGTCAATCACCGCCGTCTGGCGGGTGAGTGTGACAAAGCCATCGGTTCGCTGCTCGGGGACTTGAAGGAGCGCGGGCTGCTCGATGAGACGCTCGTGCTGTGGGGTGGCGAGTTCGGTCGCACACCGACCGTCGAACTTCCCACGCCGGGATCGAATGCGGGGAAGATCAACGGCCGCGACCACAATCACCACGGCTTCACCTGTTGGCTGGCCGGCGGCGGGGTCAAGGGAGGCCAGATTCATGGCGCGACCGACGAGTTCGGCTTCGCCGCGGTCGAGAACAAGGTCGCGGTGCACGATCTGCACGCGACGATGCTCCACTTGCTCGGCTTCGACCACGAGAAGTTGACATACAGATACGCCGGCCGCGACTTTCGCCTCACCGACGTACACGGTCGCGTCGTCCCCGAACTGCTTGCCTGACGCGGATCCGCTCAACAGTCTGCGGAGGCCGCACGCTCTCACCCAACCGAAAACCTCTCCCGCATCGCCAAATCGCGGTCGGTTGTGCCGGTTGGCCGGATTGTCCGGACTCCTTGAAATTTGTTGGTTGCGAAGACGAATCGGCCTCTTCTCACGAGTTGGTCTGAGGGCTACTCTGTCTCGGACTACTTGACCGTTCATCTGCCTGAATTGCTGGAGGGCCGCCCTGCAAGATTCGGCTGCGCTGTCTTTTCAGGGACGTGACGGCAACTTCGTGGGAGATTTGGTGTGCGATCCGAACATCAGCGGATTGGCGGTGCCCTGGATGCGCTCACGCGCGGCATCTTTCCGTTCTTTGAGCGGGAGATGCAGGCCGTCCACGGGGACAAGTGGGAAGAGGTGGCTCGCGCCAGTATTCGCGGACAGTCGGCCAGCACCGCGCAGAACAACTACTGGGACGCACACGCCATCCTGACCGTGATGTGGGAGCAGTGGAACAACGTCTTCCGCTACAAGCTGGGAATGTCCGAACGGAGCCTCGTCAGCGAACTGCGTGAGTTTCGCAACCGCTGGGCGCATCAGGCTGCCTTCTCCGAGGACGACAGTTATCGAGTCCTCGACAGCACGCAGCGACTCCTCCTGGCGATCGGCGCGCTGGAGCAGGCCGATGAGATCGAAGAGCGCAAGCTCGACGTGCTCCGCAGCAAACTGGGCCGCCGCGTGAATGAAGAACTGGCCCGCGTGAGGTTCAACCGGGCTCGAATGACCGATGTGGTGCTCTATGCCGTCTGCTGTGCGGCCATCAGCGCGACAACCTTTCTCATGTTCGGTGCCGCCCACCTGGTGCCAGCCCTGGTGATGATCGGCTTCACGGTGTTTGCGTTCGGCTTCTTCATCTACCAGCGCGTCACGGCCACGACACCCGTGTACGGCGTCCACGAATGCCCGAAGTGCAGCAAGGTCGTCTACAGCGAAGTCTGTCCGTACTGCGATCCGCCGATGCGCTCATCGACGATCATCAAGGGGAGTTCGGCACTGCGGTTCCCGCCCTTCCGCGATACGGCCGCCGAAGCGAATCGCTGACCGCTGAGAGGCTCGTTCGCACGCAGCCCGGATCAACCCGTACTCCGCTCCGAGACATGTGGCCTGACCCAGGACTCGCGACCGGATTCGGAACGTCGCCCGCTCACCCGATTGTGAATTCTCCGGAAACGCCGTTGACGGAAATTGACTCAATTGTGAATATCGGATGAAGACTCGGTGAATAATTGAGGCGAGCGAGTTCTTCGAGTCGTCATCCGACGCTGGCGTCCGTGGAGGGAATCATGGCGAATCAAAGCTGGAAGCTGTGGCTGGTGCCGTTCGGTTTGTGGGGCCTGTATCTCTGCTGGTACAGCGGCTACCAGTCGGGCTACGCCGACGGACACGAAACCGCGTGGAGCATGTCGCGGCCAAGTCTCATCGCAACGTCCTCAGCGTCCCCCATGGAATTCACCGAGACCTCGTCATCTGACCCGGCGGGTGTCGTCAACCGGTGAGCCAGACCGGAATCTTCCGGCAGGATGAGTCTTGAACTCCGGCTCGCCAACTACTTCGTCTCGCCGATCGTGTCAAGTTTGCCGTCGGCCGTTCGGCGAAGAACCGCTTTCAGATGCGGATCGACGATCAGCAGATCGGCCCCCTGCCACGCCAGACCCACGGGATTCTTGAGCGGTTCGCCCGCGATGAGTGCCACCGGCGCCGCCTTCCCCTCCACCTTCCAGATCGTCTTGGCATAGCCGTCCGCGATGTAGGCCTCGCCATTCGGGCCGAGCACCACGTGGTGCGAGAACTGAAATGGACGCCCCTCCACCAGTACCTCGCGCTCTTTGCCATCGGCCGACAGCCGGATGACGGCATTCTTGCCATGACAGACCGCAATCAGGCGGCCTCCCGCATCGATGGCCAGCCCGCGCGTGGCGGCCAACTCCGCAACCTCGCTCGGTTCACCACCCTCCGCCGGAATCTTGACGATTCGCTGGATCTCAATGTCGGAGGCATAAATTGTTCCGTCCTTTGCCACAGCCAGTGCCATCGGGATGCCGACGTTCCCTTTCGTGAGCGGCTGCGGTTGCCCCGCGTCGTCGAAACGATAGATCTCGCGCGTGGCCGAGTCTCCCGCCAGCAGTTTCCCCTGGTGGTCGATCGCCAGACAGCGGACAGCGTTCAGCGGCGTGCGAAATTTCTTTGAGCCTTGGAAATGGATCGACCACTTGTTGTCGGCAAACTTCCAGACGCCGGGTAGATCGCGATCGGCGACATACACCACGCCATCCGTCCCCACGGCGGCGGCCAGCGGATACTTCATCCCCTCCTCAGCCGAGACTGCCGGGACGAGCAAAAGCCAACCGAGCAACCAGCACGCAACGGTCGTCGCGCGGCCAACTCGAACCATGTCACGGACGCCATCGCTGCTGACACCATCGAGCGGAGAGATCATGACTCGACTTTCGCGAACGAGGATTGAGAGAACAAACATTCAGAGAAACGAACAAACCCGGCCGAAGAATGCCGGGTTTGGCGGGAACCAGTCAAAGAGCGGGTGAGGGGAATCGAACCCCCGCTTAAAGCTTGGGAAGCTTTCGTTCTACCATTGAACCACACCCGCAAAACCGCGGCTAAGCTAGCAATCACTCCGACAGGGGTCAAGCGGCGCGATCGCTGTCGAGGTGCCGGACGGGCGGTGACCTCCGCAAGGCAATCCGTCGGATATTGATCGTCAATCGGCGCGGTGCTGAATGCTCGGGCCGAAACGGAGTTCGATGTTGGTCGTCTGGCCGCTCAGAATGATGCGGCCGGCGGTGGCGTCGTAGTCGGCGGCGAGGAGGCGGTCGTTGGGCAGGTTTTCACGGTATCCGATGGTCTCACCCGTGGTGCCGCTCAGCACTTCCACGGTCAGGCTTTGCTGATTCGTGTTCTGGCGGTCCTTCACGAGACTGACCGCAACCAGAAACGGGACTTTGCTGCGCGGGAATTGCAGCACGGTCCGAAACGGGATTGATCGCCTCCACAGCAGGCGGTTGGTGGTTCGATCGAAGGCGTAGATGTCGTCGCGCAGGTGAACGCCCGGAAGTGGCGAGTCCATCAGGGCGTGGTTGTAATTCAATGTCATCGCGTTTGGCATCTGTCGCTGCACGTTGACATAGTACCGATCGTGATCGGCCAGGACTTTGAATGCTCCGAAGCCCTCCATTTCCAGTTCGCCGGGAGGCACGTCGAGCGTCTTCAGGCCGCGCGGGACATCGAAGATCCTGATCTCGCCATTGCTGCCACAGAGGGCGATCTCGCCGCGACCGAAGAACTCAAACTGACCGGACGGAAACTTCAGAACTTTATCACCGACGGGCTCGCTGACATCGGGGGCCTCCTTCAGCAGATCGAGGATCTGTAGCCGACGGCCCTCGGGTGTCTCGACGACTGCGGCCACATGGCGTCCGAACACCGCCTGCCACTGGCGCGAATCGAAGCCCGGACGAACTGTCTTCAGGGCGCGGCCGGTCGAGGTCTCGAAGACCTCATACGTCGTGCGGTCGGGACTCTGCACGGCCAGCGCGAATTGATCGCCCACAATCTCCAAACGCTGGTTCGACGGACTCTCCTGCGAGTTGAGCGACAGCGTGCGCTGCCACAGCAGTTCACCGTCCAATGGATCCACCACGTACAGTCGATTGCGAGACAAGAACGAAGCAAAGCTCGGCCCGCTCGGTCCGGGAACGGTGGCACTCTGGCGGTCTTTCAAGTCGGCCGGCAGTTGCTTCCAGACCGGCTCCCCATCTCCAAGCTGCAACGTGGAGAGGCCGATCACTCCACCCGACATCCCGAGCGGAATCAGATGACCGGCCGACGGCAACTTGCCCTGGTTCGGCCACACATGCGACATCGGAACGCGCACCGCACCGCGCGGCAGCGAGGTGCGTCGATCGAACACGGAGACAATCTGTTGATTCCCCGCCCCCCACTCGATTGTGCTGAGGACGAACTCGCACGGTTGGTCTGGCGACTTGCTGTTTTGGCGGCTGAAGGATCCAGCCCGCTCGGGAACGAATCGACCAAGCACGTTCGGGGCGTCTCCCACAAAGTTCGGTTGCTGCACAAAGCCCGTGTCGGCGCGAGTCCCGACGATCTCGACTCGATCCACATCCCAAGCCGGACGCTGCGAGCGCTGCCAGGCTTGCCGCACGAGTCGATGCGGGGAGAGACGAGCCACGTACTCGGCCCCCGTCGATCCATCGGGCAGCCTGACGCGAGCGAACTCTGTGGCGAGTGAATCCAACTGCTCCGCCGCTTCGTCGAGGAAGCCGGCTCGCTCCCACAGTTCGCTCAGTCGGGCTGCGGACTCGGCCGCCGAGGCGGGATCGTCCGACATCCTGTTCCGCAGCCACAATGTCTCGGCCGACTGAGGCTCGCCATTTTCCACGAGCTTCGCCGCGAGGCTGGCTCGAACCGGCCTGGTCATCGAATCGTCATCGAACGCCCGCACGAATCGTCTCTGCTCAGCGGGCTCGGTCGTTGCGAGAGCATGAGCGTGCCACTCCCGCTGTTGCCGGAGTGTCCTTTCGGCGCGCGCGGGCGTCGTCTTCAACAGACGATTCCACACCGCCGGCGAAATCGACCACCGCGCGTCCTCAAGCGACGAAGACATCAGACCGGAAGGCAGCCGGTAGACTCCCTCGACAAATCCCATCGACTGTCGGTCGCTGGCCTCTTGCGCGGAATGATGGAAACGTGCCGCGAGAAACTGAAATCGCTCGGCCGGTGTCTCGATCAGCCGTTCGAGCAAGTCGCTGTCAGCAGGCGCTGGTGAACTGGTCAGGCTGGCGAACAGCAGCAACTTCAAATGCCGGCGCGCCCAAGTTCGTTGTGAATCGGGCAGCTCACCGGCCAACGCACTGCGTAGCCGTCGCTCCGCATCGGCCATCTGGCCACCGGCCAAGTCGACTTCTGCCAGGATCAAATCTCGCTCGGCCTGAGTTCGCTTCGAGGCGGTCGGCGAGTGGAGTCCAGCTTTGACTTTGTGAGCCTGTGGGAATGCGATCAGTTCGCGATGACTCAGCGAATAGATCTGGCCTCTGTCCGCGATGAGATGCCCGAGCGGAACATCGCTGGTCGGAATCGAACTTCCCACGTTGCGGCCCGTGGCCATGTCGAGCGTGACCAAACGACCGTCATCCAGCGGGAGAACATAACGATCTCCCAGACAAAGTCCGCGTCCGGCAGGTTGTCCCGTCGGACTGTTCCAGAGCTCACTGCCATCGGAGAGCGCGAGGCTTCGACAACTCTGGCGTCCAACCACCAACACCCGTCCCTCCACGATGTTGCCCACGAACTCGCCATCACCCCGTGGAGAGGTCCACAGACTCTTGCCGGTCATCAAATCGAGGCAGTGAACTCGGCCGGATCGAGGCGGTAGATAGGCCACTCGCCCGTCGGCAATCACCACGTGCGAAGCAAACCCCGCGTAACCGAGAGTCGGTGCCCGGTAGCTTCTTTGCTGGCGCTGCTGCTGGACGTCAGGCACGTCATCAACAAACGACACCCAGAGTAGCCGGCGCCGAGCCAAGTCGATGGCCGCCATCAAGCCGGTATTTGTGGGAAAAACCACGACGCCGTTCGACCTCGCTGGCACGCAGGCCATGAGCTGTCGCTCAGCATCACTCGCGGCGAATCGATCCATCACACAAACCGGCTGCGTCCAACGCATCACTCCCGAGCTGGGATCGAGCGAAGTCAGATGGATCTCGCCCTGTTGTTCTGTGACGCACAACAACTCGGTCGCACCCGGCAAGGGTGGCCCCAGGAAGGTCGCTCGTTTTTTTGAGAAACCTGGCCGCTGCGGCATCAGGCCGTCATTTACCCAGGCGATTCGACGATCGGTCGACGAGGGTTGGTCCACATACAAAGCCAGCAGGCGATTGCGAACCGTTTGACCCAACGCGGTCATTGCCGACTCGGACCGCAGCGCCGCGTCCTCTTCTTCGGCAATCGACTCTGGTAACTCAGCTATCGCATAGACGAAACGTCCGTCCGACGAAAGCATCCCCGCACGAGAGTTCTCAAACCAGGAATCGACGGGCGAGAACGGCAAACTGGCCTGCCTGCCGAACCCGCGCTGGAAGCCTCCGGAATCGTTTCTGTCAGCCGAACTCATGGGACTGGATTCGCAGGCGAGCGCCCATGCCATTCTTCCGTCCACGATGTTGATCGCGGCAACTTCATCCATGTTCCGCACGAAGATTTTGTCTCGAACCACAATTGGAAACGAAGCCGCGCATACGGGACGATCCTGATCTCGTTGGCGGCTTTCAAGGCTCTTGAGCAGAGCCTCAAATTCCTGATGCCGCCGCGAAGACTGAGCGGGCACAATCCACGCGGGCCGCAGCAATGGCACGCTTCCGACAACCAAGCGATTTCGGCCCAGATCCCCGCCAGGCAACATCCAACCGAACGCGAACAGATGGTCAGTTGCCACTGATGTCGGACGAGTTCGGCTGGCAGTTTCCCCCGACTGATCCGACGGCGGCGATTGTGAGCCCCCATGGGGTGAGACGTCATCGAGCCGCGTCTCTGAATTCTTCAAGGCTTCCGCCAGCTTGCGAAAGCGTGATGAAATTCGCGGCGCGTGACAGGGTTCACTCATGACTCGAGCGAGCAACGCGGCTGCGAGGTCATTTTCACCGCGATCAAGCCAGTTGGCAATCACTTGCTCTGCTGCGGCAAAGCCAGATTCAGTGAGAAAGAACCGTTGAACGACAGCCAGCAAATCGGCCTCATTCGCCTCTGACTTGGCCGTTGAAAAGAGTGATTCCGAATCGGCACCAAACTGCCGACGGTATTGAGCCAACGGCGTCGAACCGAGCAATTGCTCTGCTCTCATTCTTGCAGAGGCGATACCCGCCTTCGTCTCGATGAAACCATCAAATGGTTGGTCGAGAACCCACTGCAGGAGTGTGACTCCGTCTGCCGTGGCTCTCGCCTGAAGGCGATCTTGAGCCTGTGCAATCGCCGTCGCCAGTGTTCGATCGCGATAGCACTGACTCCACACCGCAGTCGGGATTGGCTTTTCATCAGCCAAAACTTGACCTGCGCCGACAAACAGCGATCGAATGAGGACCAGAACGATCAGAGAGGGACAGAGACTCCCGGACAACAAGGCAACCACGATCCTCATCGGAGTTGCCTGTGAATCACAAGGTACGTTGGTTGCCATACCGCGAGTCCATGAACAAATGGCAGGGGCGGACTTGAACCACTGTGTCCCTTAACCAATGAAGGTTCATACTCAACGACCGTAACAGAATGACTCTTCAACGAACGGCACTGAATTCAAGTGATGAATCGCGAGTCTCGGTTAGTCCTTTAGGCAAATGAGCACAACCTTGCAATAGGTCGTCCGAAAAGAAAAGTCCCCCTTGCCATGACTGACGCACAGCAAGAGGGACCATTTCGTCTCGACACGATGTCATGACAAGGCGATCAGCCCTTGCGAAGTAGCCTCGCAATCGACTGACCCGGTCCGTGGTCATAGCAATCACTGCCATGCCACAGCGGGACACCAGCGGCGTAGCGAGCAGCCAGCATCAGAACCTTCTCTTCCGTTCCGGGCTTGGCAGCCGTTGGCCCACTGGGATCAATCCCCAATGCCTCAAAATCAATTTCTTCAAACTTGTCCGAGAACTCTGAGGAGAACTCGTCCCCTTCGCTCTCAACAACGCAATTCTCTTCCACTTCGACTTCTTCAACGTCGTAATCGAACGACATTCGCTATGTCTCCAAGAAACAGGAACCCCAGAACATGCACCCCGTAAACATCTCCGCCATCGCCAAACTAAACCAGCATCAACCCAGCCACACTCAACACGGCGAACCCGACACGCAGTTTGCGGGGAACTGATTTGCCGAACTTCTGTGGACAGGAGACAAACAACAGGCAGGGCTATACGACGAAGCAGACGTATTCTCTGCCGATTTTCGCAAATGTCAACAAGATTCTTTGGAAATCATCGGCGCGCGGTCAACCAGCCGCCAATACGGGAGCAAACCGGGTAAGAGACCGATCCAACTTTCAGATCAATGTGGAACTGAATCGTGGACGGTTGCACTTGAGCCAAAGAACCACTCACTATCGCGGACGCTCGACTTCGTACTTCTTGAGTTTTCGATCCAGAGTCGATCGCTCAATTCCCAGAATCTGAGCCGCCTGTGACTTGTTCCAATTTGTCCAACCGAGCGTGCCAAGAATCTGCTCTTGTTCAATGAGATCGAGCGACACGGCGCGAAAGCCCTCTTGTCGCCCTTGAACCACAGCCTTTGCTTCACCAGATCCAAGTGCTGACAATTGAATGTCGTTCATTCCGATTGAGTCACTCGTACAAAGGATGACGGCCCGTTCAATCGTGTTTTGCAACTCGCGTACGTTTCCCGGCCACGGGTAGTTCATCAAAGTCGAAACTGCGGATGGCGAGATCGACATCACTTGGCTCTTGGTCCTCTTGGCAGCTCGTTCGAGGAAGTACTTCGCAAGAATCGCGACATCCGACCTGCGAACTCGAAGCGGTTCAACGAGCAATTCCATGACCTGCAATCGGAAATACAAGTCCTTGCGAAACTGCCCCTGCTCCACCGATCGCTCAAGATCGCGGTTGGTTGCGGCGACCACTCTGACATCGACTCTCACTTCGCTGCCACCACCAACCCTTTCAAACGGGTGCCCTTCCAAAACCCTCAAGAACTTGGCTTGGATTGCCGGACTCATTTCTCCGACCTCATCGAGGAACAGCGTTCCTGAATGAGCCTGTTCGTATTTTCCAATCTTTCGGCCAATGGCACCGGTGAACGACCCCTTCTCGTGCCCAAACAGTTCACTCTCAAGCAGACTCTCGCTGAGGGCTGCACAGTTCATGGTAACGAACGGTCCGGACTTTCTGCCGCTGTGTTCGTGAATGGCGCGCGCGACGAGTTCTTTTCCAACTCCACTTTCACCTCGAATCAAGACTGTTGCACCAGTCGGTGCGATACGCAGAATCTTCTCGCGCAGCTTGCGGATGGACTCACTGTCACCAATGAGCTCGGTTTCGATCTGCAATTGCTCGCGTAACGTCTGGTTCTCCGTCTCAACGCGGGCCAGTCCTGCCGCCAGCCGGTTTCGTTCGTGAATCCGCTCCAAGGTTAGTGCCATCTGGTCAGCGACGGCCAACGCAAATTCAGAGTCTTCAGCATCGAGACGGTTATCGGGGTTCGTCGAATAGAGTTGGATCACCCCGAACAGAACATTCCCAGTTCGAATCGGAGCACAGATGATACTTTCGGCACGCATGGCCTTGAGGCTGTCACTACTCTTGAATCGGTCACTCGCATTGACGTCCTGCGCGACAACGGCGACTCGTGTTTCCAAAACGACACTTGCAACGTAGTCCGAGGTGCGCTCGTATGGCCTCAAATCGAGTGATTTGTACGCCACCAATTCCAAGTGCCCGGGAACAGGGTGCTGGATGATTGCATCCGTCGGAAGAAGCAGGACAGCTCCGATATCTGCAGACGTGACCTCAAACAAGCCGTCCAAGACAATTTCTGAAAGTGAGCGGATGTCGCCAGCGGCTCCCATTCTGAGTCCCAAACGAACCAAACGCTGAGCTTCCTGACCGGCTCGATCCCGGGATGAAATGGACTCTGCATCGGCCCGCGAATATCGAGTCGTTCCCGTCCGATGAACGATCTCCGGGCGAAATTCCGATTCGCCCGGGGCAACAACGCCGTCTGTCACCACGGGGATCTCAGAGGCGGTATCCACATCAAGCCGCTGACGAGACTCTTCGCAATCGAACTTGCTCCGGTCCAAGGTGAAGCAAAGAATCGTGGTGCCGATCTGGAATTGTCGGCCTTCCGTGAGCATGAAGTCCCCCGAGATTGGCTCACCACGAACTCGCGTCCCATTACGGCTACCCAAGTCTCGCAACTTCCAGCGCCCCGCGTCGAAAAAGATCTCACAATGATTCCGGCTGCAAATCTCGTCAGGCATCACAATTCGATTCGTCGTCGCACGCCCAATGGTCGCGATGTGACCCGCCTGAAGCGGAATCAGTATCCCATCCATCGGGCCGTTTAGAACAACCAGATATGCCGTTGCCGCTGGGGCTTGAGCCGAGGTCACATTCTGGCTGGCCACGTCTTCTTTGGTAGTGCTCATGTTCAAATCCAAAGTAAAGTATCGAGTCGTAATCTTGAGGCTTATGGAATGTCGAGTGCGTGATCGCAATCATCCAGCAATCCACTCCCATGCGGAATTCAGGATACGTCAGCCAAACGTTCGTTTGCAAGCCATTGCGACCACCATCCTGCCCAAACCGCATCTTGGCAGAATGCTGTTAAGTTCGATTTCATTCAAGTGTATCGTCCCAGAATTTTTCGTCCCTTGCGGGAATGACATCCAAAAAGTTGCGATCCATTCGCAATCACACATGGTCTCTTTTCAGTGATCGGCCTGGGTCTGAACGTCTGCAACACTTCTGCTTCGCCCAAATACGCCCACCGGTCAGTGCGGGAGGCTCGAACTCGACTTGTGGACATGCTGCAACCTCCCGCATACGACTTCTCCCCAAACTCTTGCAGTCGCGGACATTGAGCGTCATGCTGGTTTTCGGTGTGTGTTCCACGACTGAAGCGATGCTTCTACCCGCTTGTATCGAGGCCTTTGTCGATGAATTCCAGGCTCCCCGCTCCCTTGAACGATTGTTTTTGGCTTGTCATGGTTTTGGCAACCAACGTGTTGGCCTCCAATAGTTCCGCAGAGAACTGGCCTCGCTACAGAGGAGCAGACGGAGTTGGTGTCAGCTCCCAATCCGGAATCCCCGTCGAGTGGAGCGAGGGCGATTACGCTTGGGTCACCAGCTTGCCCGGTGAGGGCCATTCGTCACCAGTCGTCTGGAACAAGCATCTCTTTTTGACAACAGCCACGGATGCCGGGCAAGTTCGCCACCTGTACTGTTTGGATTCGGTCACGGGTGAGATCAAGTGGTCGCGGGCCGCAGGGTACAACTCCAATCGCAAGCACAACAAAAACAGCTTTGCCTCCAGCACGCCGGCCACAGATGGCGAGCAAGTGTACGTTGCGTTCGCGGATCAGGAACGATTCGCACTCGCTGCGTATGACATCAATGGACAACTGAACTGGAGAACCTGGCTGGGTCCGTTTGTCAGCCAACACGGTCAGGGAGCCTCCCCGCTCGTGTTTGAGGATCTCGTGATCATCGCGAACGATCAGGACGGGCCCAGTTCCATCGTGGCCTGCGATCGCCGCACGGGCCGTGTCGTGTGGAGTACCATGCGCGATGCGCGAGAAGCATCCTATGCCACCCCGCTCCTGATCGAGACCAAGAATCAAAAGCCGCAGTTGGTCTGTCTCTCGGGAGCGACCGGCCTTACGAGTCTCGACCCTTGGACCGGGCAAACGAACTGGTCATCGGGTGAATTGCCGCAGCGAACGGTCGCCTCGCCCGCATTCGCCCAGGGACTGATCTACGCCACCTGTGGACAGGGAGGCAAAGGGACACGGCTGATCGGCGTCGATCCTTCCGGAAAAGGCGACGTCGGTGAGACCCACATCAAAATCCGACGCGACAAAGAACTGCCTTACGTTCCCGCGATCATCGGTTTCGGCGAGTTGCTCTTCTTGTGGAACGACAACGGCGTCGTCACCTGCCTGGACCCGAAGACCAGCCAGACCGTTTGGGAAAAGCGAGTGGGGGGCAACTTCAGCGGATCACCCGTGTGTATTGATGGCAAACTGTACTGCATCGAAGAGTCTGGCAAGGTCATCGTGGTCGAGGCCGGCCCCCAATTCAAGTTGCTCGGTGAGAATCCGTTGGGCGACCCCAGTTACTCGACGCCGGCTGTTGCCAATGACCGTTTGTACCTTCGATCGTTCCACAAGCTCTCGTGCCTGATCGCCAAACAGGCCAAGCCTGCTTCATCGCAATGATCGCCGGAGTGAAAAGTCCCTTGTCGCGGCAATGCGGACTTTGACAGAATCGTTTTTGTTCGAATCGCACGCTTCCGCGCATCATCGCCGCTGCTCGCGGATCGAATGTCGTCCAAACCAGATTGTTCTTGGAATCAATCAGATGCCTGCCTGGCCCGGTGGTCCCTGTCCACAATGCGGCGATGACATGCCGCCGAGCATGATTCACTGTCGCAACTGTCGCACGCTGCTCAATCCGGATCTTGAACGGGACAGCGTGGAAGTTCCCGTCTTCATCCCATTGCAAGAGCTCGACGCGATGATCGAAATCGTCCCCACAGGCCTGTTCGCGAGCTGCCCGAAGTGCGCTCAGGAACTCAAAATCAACCGCAAGTACCTGGGCCAGCGAGTCCAGTGCAAGTTTTGCAGCGTCGACTTCCGCCTCGACCCCGCCAGCCCCAACGTCAGCGAGGCCGATGTCTTTTCCAAGTGCCCGCACTGCGAGCAAGAACTGAGGTTTGCCAGGAAATACATCGGAGTGAAAGTGGCCTGCCGATTCTGTGGCGGCAAGTTGCACGTGGTGAACCAGCTCTCGGGCGCGTAGCACTTGCCGGGCTAACGCGACTCCGCCAGCGAGGCCACCTCGCCAATAGTCAGCGCTCGTCGATACAGCCTCACCTCACGCAGGCGGCCGTGGAAGAAGTCATTCGGGCCGGAACCGATTCGCAGCGGCCGATCGTTTGAAACGTCGAAGTCCTCGGGATCGAAGTCGGTGGAACTCGACTTCAGTTTGCCGTCGACGAACAGCAGCAGTTTGCCTCCCGACTTCAAGGCGGCGACGTGATGCCAGCCGGTGGGAAACTCGTAATCCCACGTCGCGAGTTTGCCGACCTCACACGAGTGGATACGACCGCTGGGGAGCGTGCTGCAAAAGAGTTGGCCCTGAAACTCGGCCATCGTCCACGCGCGGCGGTACTTCACGTCGGGAGTCGTGTCGAGTTGCGTGAGCCTTCGCCAGCGGTTGCCTCCGTCAAACTGATAGACCTCGGCGAGCGGCAGCGTCCCCGCCATCAGCCGACCGTTGTGGACGAGCATTCCCATCACTTCCAACTCTTCGCCGAGTCGGCCGACATCGGTCCAATTGTTCGCCTCCTCGAAGCGATAGACCTTCCCGCTGCGCCACGTCCCGGCGTACAGCCGACCTTCGTAGACGGCGAACGAATACGTCTGCGTGTTCTCGGCCGGGTTGCCGAGTTGCCCGAGGTCGGTCCACGTCTGGCCGTCGAATCGGTAGACGTGACCGCTGTCGTAGCTCGAGGCATAGAGGTGGCCGTTGTAGACGGCGAGCGCCTCGACCCGCCTGCCATCGGGGACGCCGACGTCGAACCACTTCTGATCGCCGTCGTACCGGAAGAAACCCGCCGGTTTGTAGAGCGATCCCGCATACAGGTGCCCCTTGAAGACGACCATTCCCGAAACCGCCTCGGCATTGGGAAGTTGCCCGCAATCGGTCCATTTGGTTTCGCCATTCGCCGACGTCCCGCCATACCGAAATACTCGGCCACCGAGATTGGCGTTTTCGGATTCCGCCAGCGCCGAACCCGCCACGCGGTACTTGCCGGTGCCGACATGCAGTTCGCCAGCAAATGCGGCCATCGCTGTGATCGCGTTGCTCGGCGAGGGCGATCCACAATCGGTCCACGTCTGGCCGTGCGAGTACATGGACACGCGGCCCGAGTCACCCGCGCCCGGCTCGCACGTCCCCGCAAACAATCGCCCGTCATGCGCGATCAGCCCGAACGTGAGCAGCGAGTTCTTCCCCGGCCGACCGCAGTCGCGCCAGTTCGAGATCCGGTCGTTGTCGATTCCAAACTGAAGCTGCCGGAAGTTCGCCTGATTGAACGTCACCCCCGTGCTCGTCTTCACTCCCAGATGAAACCCGCGCCGCGTCGCCGGGTCGTACTGACTGACAATGTCTCCCGGCACATCGTCGGTGGACGCATCCGCCCAAACCCACGCCGCCACCGAAAAGTCTCCGCGCCCCAGCTTCATCTCCGGATGAGCGGCCACCTCCAACGAAGCCCCTCGCCCCTCGAACACGGCCCCGCCAGGATCCTCATCCCTCAACGAGACGGCTCGCCACATCACTTCACTCGCCTTCGCATCGCGCCCGTGTCCCGAAACATCCTTCGCGTCCTTCACCAGCGGCCAGTGACCGACCAGTCCGTTGGTGACGCCGATCGCGTCTTGAGCCGACGCGGGCTCCTGCCCCAGTCCGCACCAGACCAATGCGGCGAACACGATGCTCATGAGACGGTTCATTTCGAGAACTCCCCCCATCGACGCGGCCCCTGCGGCAGGCTGTCTCCCGAGCGAGAGAGGTCCAGCGATGCCGTTGTCAGCCGGAATGCTGATGGTGCCGTCGCGATTCGCGGTGGCGGATTGTGGTGTAGACCAGACCGATCAGCAACACATCCTCCGCAGCCAGCGAATCATCCGCGACCACCTGCCACTCCCGAGTGAACCAGCCCGTGACATGGACTCGCGCGGTGATCGACGAGCCCTGCTTCAACACATAGCCCGTCGTGAACCAACCGGCTCGTTCGAGCGATCCCTCTCCCGACTTGAGGTTCATCGCCCAGCCCAACCCAAAGAATCCCTTCAACGTTGCCGACCCGAGTTCGTTCCCCTCGGCATCCTTCAGCACAAAATGGCTCCTCAGCCAGGACGGCTTTTCAAACCGCACGGGATGCCCGCCCAGTTCGAGATCCATCCCTTCACTGAACCACCGGGCTCGAACCACGCCCACCGAACGCCCGTTCAGCCGCAGTTCAACGTTCGAGGTCAACAACCCGGTGGGACGTCCTTCGAGCAGCATGAGTCAACCCTCTTCTCGTCCGATCGTGCGGAGCACAGTGTCTGTCTAACCGCCGACTCGCGGCACCACCACGCGCTGGGGTAATTCTTGTCCTGCCGCTCGCCCTAGAACTCTGACTGTTTGAGTTCCCCTTCGCCATACCTGACGCCGTTGGGTGTGAGCAGCTTCACGTAGACATGCGGGTCGATTCGGTCATTGATAAACCGGCCGGAGCCGTCGCAGAAGATGACGTTCACACCGCGCTCGTGATTGGAACTCGGACGAGGCCGCGTGCCGGTGGCCGCTTTGAGTTCGCTGTTGATCCGCCAGCCGAGAGGCGACACGGTGGAAAGAGTGCCGCCGTCGAACTGCATATTGAGCGGTCGCTCGACCGACTCGAAAAACGTCCCGCGTCCGAAGGGAACTCGAACGCCGACAGTCTCGATGGGAATTCCGAACGCAATGCGAGTCGTGTCGGTGTCCCACCAGTTCCCGGCCTGAAGGTTCTCGGACAGCATGAGTGTGTTTGTCGTTCCGTCGCCCACCCCCACGTAGTCCAACGACGACTGAAACACCTCGCTCTTCCGCCAGAAGACTCCGGTGGCCGCGGCCACTTCGATGTCGGCCGTTTCTCCGGCGACATCGTTCCCATCCCAACTGAAGTGACCGACCCGATGCAATCCGTCGGGGTCGCCGTGAGACAGGCTCCTCGACAGAAACCCGGCATTCACGACGTAGCTCAACCCGCCCGGTTGCTTGTGAGAATCGGCGTCGTCCGGACAGGCGTAGCCCATGAAGTAGATCCGCTCTGCCTCACCAACCCGCAGCACGGCATCTTGTGCCTGCCCCGATTCAACAACCGCATTGCGCTTGATGTTTTTCCACACGGGAGAACCATCCATCGCGGGCATGATGAGCATCGGCCAGCCACTTGCGAGCGTCCCTGTCTGAGGTGCATCCTTGTCTGACTTGACCACGAGATTGTCGACCAACGGCGGCAGATTTCCGTTGTTCGACGATGCAAAGTTCTGCATCGCAAGGCCAACGATCCTGATGTTGCTCAGGCATGTCAACTTTCGGGAAGGCTGGTGCCTTACCTGAAGCGAGGGAGCAACAAACGCCGCCAGCAGCGCCAGCAATCCCAACAGTACGACCACCTCAACCCGAGTCAGCCCGCCGCGCCGCCCACCGTCGTCGATCCGAGTCTGCAACATGGCATCACCTCTTGGCAAACATGTCCTTGAGGAACGGCGGAGTGTTTCGCAATCAGTCGGCCACCAGCACGCTGCGCCAGCGTCGGGGCATGGCCTCGAACGTGGTCGTATAGGTTTCTTCGAGCGGGACCATCACGCAGCCGCCCGGTTCCAGGAACAACGGCATCTCAGGGAGCGGCTTTCCAACGGCGGTCGTTTCAAGGTAGGCCCGGGTGACGATGTCGCATTCATACGACGAGAAAATCAACGGTTCGTCGGCTGGCGGTGAAAACGGCGCGTCCTGGATGAATTCCCAGATCGCGGTGTGAACTCCTTTGGGATCGCGCGGAGTTGGCGGAAACGGATCGACGATCAACAGGTGGATGCTCCGTTCGAGAAGCTGGCACGCCTTGTTGACAAAGTCGCGAAACGGCTGCAAACCGGACTTGTTCCCCGGCGAAACGATTTCGATGACGGCAACCACCCGATCCCCGCTGACATGGCGAATCACAATCGACTTCTGGCGCCGGACATAGAACGCCTCTTCTGACTCCATCACAAACCGCGTTCTCGGACGAGCCATCAACGCCGTCCCGCCACCTGAATCGTCGTGCCCGTTCAGACCGTCAGAATTATCGCCGACTTGAAGGGTCAGAACATCAGGACCAAAGCGCCCCGTCACCTGCTCAGGCAGCGAGTAGTACTCAGTGGGGAGCAATCCACGATTGAGTGTCCGAGATATTTCTGTCAACCAATCGTGATGAAACGCATGAAAGATTCCGGCCTCGACCCGTGTCCAATCGTGCATCGGCATGGCTGTTCCTTCGGAAAGACGATCGCTGCAGATTGTACCGGCTTCCGTTGCGGAGTCGTCACACTTTCTCAATCCACACCGACACCTTGGCATCTCCCACGTTGACCGGCTTGGCGTCGGCGGGGGCGTCGCTGGAGGAGACCAAGCTGTCGGCCAGCGTCTCGCCCTGGATGAGTTCGCTCCATTCGGTGAGCATCGTGAGGACTTCGGGGTCCGTGGTGGTGTAGCTCACGCGGATGCGGTTTTCGATTTCGAGGTCGGCGTCTTTGCGAAGTTGTTGGATCTGGCGGATGAAGTCGCGGGCCATCCCTTCTCGCAGGAGGGAGGGTGTGAGCGACGTGGAGAGCGCGAGTTGGATGCCTCGGTCGTCGCCGCTGACCCAGCCGGGGGCTTGCTCGGTGCCGACCTGCACGTCGTCGGGGGCCAGCGTGATCTCGTGGCCGTCGAGCGTGATCGTGACCGATTCGCCGGACCTCAGCGGGGCGAGTTTTGGGGTTTCGACGGTCGGCAGCTTTTCACGAAGGACATTCAACAGCTTGCCGTACTTCGGGCCGAGCGTCTTGAGGTTCGCCTTGTACGTGTACTTCACGATGTCGGCGAGGCTGTCGACGACGGTGAGTTGTTTGACGTTGAGTTCCTCGCGGATGACATCGGCCAACCGCTCAATGGCGTCCCGTGCGGCGAGGTCGCTCGATGAGACTCGCAGTTCGGCCAAAGGCTGCCTCACCCGCTGATCGGCCATGTCACGCAGCTTGTGACCCAACGCGACGACCGCCTGCGCCGTGGCCATCCGCGCGTTGAGGTCCGTGTCGAGCAGAGCGGCGTCGGCCTCGGGGTAGTCGCAGAGGTGGACGGATTCGGGAATACTGAGTGCTGAGTACTGAGTACTGAGTGCTGAGGAAGAGCCGCCGTTGTTGTTCCCGTCGCCCGAGTCGCCGTTCCTGCCCCCTTCATTCTGACTCCTGTCTCCTGTCTCCTGACTCCTGACCAAGTTCTGGTACATCCGCTCGCTGAGAAACGGGATCAGCGGCGCGAGAAGCTTCGTCAGCGTGACGAGCACCTCGTACAGCGTCTGATACGCGGCGAGCTTGTCGGTATCGCTGGCATCCTTCGAGCGCCAGAAGCGGCGGCGGTTGCGGCGGATGTACCAGTTCGACAGATCGTCGATGAAGGCGGCGGCGAGGCGGCAGGCTTCGGGGGAGTTGTAGTCGTCGAGCGCCGAACGCATCCCATTCGTCAGGGCTTGGAGGTTCGAGAGAATCCAACGGTCGATCTCGGGACGTTCAGCAACAGGAATCTGAGGCCGCGTCGGATCGAACTCGTCGAGCCGCGCGTAGTTCACGAAGAAGGCGTAGCTGTTCCAGAGCGGGATCAGGACCATGCGGCGGGTTTCGTCGGCGGGGGTGCTCGTGACGAGATGCGTCTTCACGCCATCGATGGTGAGGTCGGTCGGGCCGTTCGGGGTTTGCAGCGTCACCGGTTGGTCGGGGTGCCGCGTACCGAAGCGGAGGTCGCTGGCCGGGTTCTGCTGGAGATACATCCAGCGGATCGTATCGACACCGAGTTGCTCGGCGGCCTCTTCAAACCAAATGGCCGAGCCATCGGTCTTGTGCATCGGCTTGCCCGCTTCGTTCATCACGAGGCGATGGCCCAGCAGCGTCTTGAACGGTTTCTTCTGTTCCGGGTCAGACTGCTCCGACCTCATCATCGTCGCCATCGACAGGAGGGAATAGAACCAGTTGCGGAACTGGCCGGGGAAGCATTCTGTGACGAGATCGGCGGGATACCACTTGCGCCAATAGTCGGGGTGCGTGTTGAAGCCCAACGTGCTGAACGACACGATCCCCGCGTCGAGCCACGGGTTGCCGACGTCCGGGATGCGCGAGAGGACCGCGCCGGTCTTCTCGCTCCGAATCTTCACCGCATCGATCCACGGCTTGTGAGGCGTGTGACCCTCGAACGCCTCCCAACCTTCGACGGCGCGCTCCTTGAGTTCGGCGAGCGACCCGATGACATCAAAGTCGCTCGGATCGTCGGGGTTGATCCAGATCGGCAGGGCCAGGCCCCAGTAACGTTTCTTCGAGATCATCCAGTCGCGCATGTTGGTCAGCCATTCGCGCTCCCGCTCGCCCCCCTGAATGCTCTCGGGGAGCCAGCGGATCGCGTCCGTGACGCCCATGATCTCGTCCCGCCAGTCCATGTTGATGAACCATTCATCGACGAGACGGAAGACAAGCTCATCGCCCGTGCGCCAGCAGTGCGGATAGATGTGCGGATACTGCTCGACGTTCAGGAGCAGTCCTTTCTCCTTGAGCTTCGCAAACACAAGGTCCGCCGTGGCCGGGTCGGTCGCCGACTTGCCCGTGAACTCGCCAAAGCCGTCGATGAAGCAACCGTCTTCGCCGAGCGGCGCGATCCCCACAAGGCCCGCCGCCGCGCCAAGCTGATGATCGATGTCGCCGCATCCCGGCGCGATGTGAACGATGCCGGTTCCCTCTCCTGCGACAACGTTCGCGCTTCCCTTGAAGTCGCGTCCCCCGTCGATTACGCGATGGCACGAGACAGCAGAAGGTTGAAGGTTGAGGGTTGAGGGTTGAGGGCCAGACGTGGGAAAGCCCCCCGGCTCCTGCTGCGCGGGGAGGTCATCGAACGGACCGGCGTACTGCCAGCCGATCATCTCGGCTCCCTTGAGCGTTCCTTCGATGTCGAAGCCGCCGTTCTCTTTGAAGATCTGCGAGAGGGTCTTCAACTTGGGAACCGACTTCGGCCACGCCCATTCCTCGCGGCCGAAGCCGTCTTTGAACTCGGTCGCCAGCCGCTGGAAGTCGAGGTTGTCCTTTGCGAAGTAATAGATCGCTCCGTCGCGCTTGGCCTTCAGTTTGACGTAGTCCAGATCCGGGTTGACCGCCGCCGCAACGTTGCTGGTCAACGTCCAAGGCGTTGTCGTCCAGATGAGGAGGTATTCGGCGGAGGTTGAGGGTTGAGGGTTGAGGGTTGAGGGTGAAGAAAAGTCTGTTTGGCCATCAACCTTCAACCCTCGACCATCAACCTCCCTCACAATCGGAAACCGCACGAAGCAGCTTCGATGGACCGTCAGCTTGCGGCCGTCGGCGACTTCCATTTGGGAGTACGCGCTGCCGCCGCGGCCGCTCCACGGCATGACGTCGTGGCCGCGATAGACCTTGCTCCGCTGATGGCACTTCTTGAGGAACGTCCAGATCGTTTCGTTGTTCTCGGTCGAGAACGTGAAGTAGCTGCCGCCCCAGTCGGGGTTGCCGAGCCGCGCGACAAGCTCCTCGGCCGGGCCGGTGACGGTCTGGCCCTTGGGCGTGGTGATCGTCACGGCCTGGTCGGTGCCGATGGCTGCGGCCAGCTTGCGCAGGTTGGCGGGATCGTCCCACTCCATCCAATAGCCGAGCCGGATCGACTGCTCGGATTGGATGGCCGCGTACTTGAGGACTCGCTGCTTGCACGTGTGGACGAACTTGTCGATGCCGAACGCCTCGACCTGCGACTTCGCGCCGAGACCGAGCTGCTTTTCGACCTCGACCTCCACCCAGAGGCCCTGACAATCGAAGCCGTTCTGATAGCGCAGGTCATGCCCGGTCATCGCCCGGTAGCGCTGAAAGACATCCTTGTACGTGCGGCCCCAGGCGTGGTGGACTCCCATCGGGTTGTTGGCCGTGATGGGACCGTCGAGGAAACTCCAGGTCTTCCGTCCGGCGATCTGCCGTTGCAGGCGGGCGAAGATGGAACGCTCCGTCCAGAACTTGAGGACTTCGTGCTCGCCCTTGATGAACTCGGCGTCGGCGACTTTCTGAAACATCGGCGGTAGGTCTCGTGAAGGGCGGGAACTTCGTCGCGACCAAACCGTCAGGATGGCGCGAAGAAAGCTCGACAGAGGAACGCGGCGTGGTGAATGCGGCCCCGGTTTTCGGAAGGGAGACTGTCACGAAGGGGCCGAGCCAACAGGGCGGTCATTCTAGGTTCGCCTGTCACTGTTGGGAATGAAGTCGAATCGCGTGCCTGCAAGGTGTTTGCCATCCTGATTGCCGCTTCAGGAGGAGACCTTCGGTCAGCCCTTTCGGCGGGGTCGGGAGACCCGGGCCAATCAGGAGACGGTGAAGTTCTCCTGAAACCCGGCTGCGAACGATTGACGCCGGGATTTACTTGGCATGGGACTCATTCGTAAGATGCCCGCGTTCATTCCGGGCCTTCGGGAGCGAGACCGTCTCACCTCATCTGATAAAGCTTGTTTTTACTCATGGTGTTCGATTCGTCATTCCAAGAATTTCGAGGAGGTTGCAATGAAACGCGGTTTGGTCATGAAACGTGACTGCCGATGGGTCAGAGGGCTGGGTGCAATGTTGGTTCTCGCGATGGCCGCGGGCTGCGGCAAGATTCCGACATGGGGGGAGTTGACCGGGCAGACGCCGCCAGCGCCGCCGCCGAAGGTCGTGCCGGTCGTCCAGCCCCCGTCCGTTTCAACGCCCGTCAAACCGGTTGAACCGCCGAAGCCAAACGCGGTCGAGGTGATTGCCCAATTCAAGGCGCTGCCCCCCTTCCAAGTCGGCGATGAATCGCTCCTGAAACTTGCCTCGTTGACAGAAGGGCTCGAAAACCTTACCGAAATCAACGCCAGCGGGGGCTCCGTCACGGACAACGGGCTCGCCAACCTGAACAAGTTGCCGGCACTGAAGAAGCTCGAACTGGTCAGCACCAAGATCAGCAATCAGGGGATGCAGCATCTGTCTCAGGTCTCGTCGCTGGAATGGCTCAACCTCAACAGCACGCCGATCACCGATGCCGGAGTGGCAACCCTCACCGCGCTGCCGAATCTCAAGAAGCTGGAACTGAAGAACTGCCAGCTTACGCCGGAAGGCTTTGCCGCCATCGGCCGGATGCCGGCACTCGAAGAGATCAATCTGGACGTCACACCGGGACTGAACGACGTCACGCTCGATTTGATGTGCGAGGCTCGGACGCTGCGAAGACTTCATCTGAGGGACTGTGGCGGAATCACGGACAAGGGCCTGAGCGCGATGCGGAAACTCGAAGTCCTCGAAGAACTCAACATCAATCGCTGCCAGATCACGGGCGAGGGATTTTTGAATGTGTCCAAGCAGGGCGGATTGAAGTCGCTCAAATTGCTGGGCATCTCCGTGGCACCGCTCACGGACAAGGGCGCCAAGGCGATCAACTCACTTCGGTCGCTCGAATACCTCGACTTGCAGCAAACCTCCCAAATGAATGATGTCGGCCTCGTGGAGATCGTGACGGGGATGAAACAACTGAAGTACCTCAACATCGCCGAATGCAAACTCGTCACCGGACTCAAGTCATTCGCGGCCTTGAAGGCGGCTGAAGACCTGGAGACGCTGCGTGCGTTTGACACGAGCATCAATGACACTGCGATCGCTCTCCTGAAAGGGCACAAGAAGCTCAAACTGCTGGAAATCGGCACAACGACGAAATGCACTCTCAAGGGCGTGCAACTGCTGAAGAAGTCGCTGCCCGACTGCGAGATCCGGTTCGGGGGACAGTCGTACTGATGCGGCGCATGAAGTTTTCCGGGTTCTACCGGGCGAGTGCCGACGTGACCCGTGGAATGGACAGCCTGTCAATTCCACGGGTCCGTCATTTCCCACACGAACAAGTTGTCCCCGGAGACATGGAAAGACGGTCCCCGTGAGCCAGGATCAACTCTTGAAGCCCTCACGACTCCAAGGCTCGCTGCTGGTTTTGGGTCTTCTTTTGGGATTCATGCTGATCGTCCGCCTGCCGGTCATTTATTGCCAGCCGGGCGGACAGGACGAGGATGTATACGCCATTCCCGGTTACACGGTCTCGCAGGAGGGAATTCCGCGCGCCCCGTACTATCCGAGCCGCGATCTCGACAGCGTGTACTACAAGGCGGATGAGTGCCTGTTTGCGGAACCGCCCGCCTCGTTCTATTGGCAGGGATTTTTTTTTCTGGTCTTCCCACCGGTCTACGGCACGGCCCGATTGGCTTCCCTGGTGGCCGGTCTGTTCGCCATCGTTCTGGTCCATGAGTTGGGGCGTCGCTGGACCGGAAGTCATGCCGTGGCGCTGTTGGGAGCGGGAATCTACTCCGTTTCGAGGCTCTTCTATTTCCCGGCGATCACCGCGCGGCCCGACATGCTGTGCAACGTGTTTGGGTTGGCGGCCCTGCTGTTGGTGACGGTCTGGCTGGAACGGCGATCCAAGATCCAACTGGCTCTGGCCGGCTTGATGCTCGGTTTCGGAGGCATCACCCACCCGTTCGCAATCGCCTACTCGATTCAGATCGGTTTGTTCGTGCTCTGGCAGGAAGAGGGTTGGCGACGCAAGGCGGGTTCGTTTTTGTGGCTGGTCGGTTGGAGTCTGCTGCCCGTGCTGCTGTGGGTTCCGTTGATCCTCTCGTTCCCGGACGCGGCCCGCGTTCAGATCGTCAACAATCTGCTGAAGCCCGCCGGGGGGGGGTTGCTGCTGAGACTCATTTGGCCCTGGAAGGCGCTCTGCCACCACGCCCTGCTGATGCTCGATCACGCTGGCATCGTTCAATGGTTGCTGCTTGGGGTGGGACTGATCGGTTCGACGGTACTCGATCTTCGCTCGGGTGACTCCCGCCGCCGAACCTGTACTTACTGGATGTGGTCAAGCACTTATTTGCTGGCCGCGTGCGCGGGCGTGCACCCGACGAAAGGCTACTGGTGCTGGCCGGCCGCGTTCATTTGCCTCGGCCTGGCCCGCGTTTGCCTGGAGACCGGCCGGTTCCTCGAACGCAGAATGAGGCTGCCTCGCGAAGAATCCTCGCCGCGCACGGCCATTGGTCGTCTGACCCTGACCCTGCCGACCATCGTCGTTCTGGCGGCTTTGGTGCAGGGTTCGGGACTGCGGGCGAGTTGGGCCTATTTGACCCGCGCAACCGATGAGAACTACAACGCGCCCCGCTTCGCTCAACGATTGCTGCGCGAACTGCCCGAAGAGGCGCGGTACACGGTCGACATCGACTACGCGCTCGACTTCTACGTGGCCGGTCGCAAGACCATCATCGCGCAGACCGTCCCGTTTTATTTCCGCGCCCAGGACTTTCCCTATGACTGGCTGGTGCGCGGCCGGTTTCCGCACATGGTCGACATGCCGGGTCGACTCAACGCAGAACTCGTGCGTGTGATTCCCACTCCCGACGATCCGTTTGCCTGTCAGGCCAGTCTCTATCGACAGCGATCCACGGTCTCGGAATAAACGGGGGCAGAAGCCACGGAGCCGGTGTTGAACTGCGTTCTGGAAGTCTTGGCCGACCGGTCATCGAGAAGCTGGCCCGGAAGCATTCACCAAGTCTGTTGACCGGGTTCGTGTCATCAGCGACACAACGATCAGCGTCAGGAACCCGAGCGGAATGGTGACCAGGCCCGGTTGGCTGAACGGAACCCACGCCAACTCGGCGGCTTGGGCGGACGAGTACTTGTAGACCTTCTCGAACGTCTCCGCGCTGAGCAGGATCCAACTGAGTGAGCTGATCATCCCGACGAAGATCGCCGCCGTGATCCCCTGCTTCGTTGTCCCCTTCCAGAAGAGCAGCAACATCAGCGCAGGGAGATTGGCCGACGCGGCCACACTGAACGCCCAGCCGACCAGAAAGCTGGCGTTCATCCCCTTGAAGAGGATGCCGAGCACAATCGCCACGATCCCCACGACCACGGCCGCGATCTTGCCGATGCGGACCTTGCTGTGGTCGTTCATCTCGATCCGCATCACACTCGTCAGCAGATCGTGAACCACCGCGCCGCTGGCCGCCACGATCAGGCCACTCACCGTGCCGAGGACCGTCGTGAACGCAATCGCCGAGATGATGGCAAACAATAACTCGCCAAAGCTCTTCGCGAGCAGTGGAGCCGCCATGTTGGAGTCGGTCAGGTCCAGCGTGCCGCTCGTCATGGCTCCCAGTCCCAGGAACAGCGTCAGCACGTAGAAGAAACCGATGGTCGCGATGCCGACCACCGTGGAGAGCCGCGCCGCCGCCTGATCCTTCACCGTGTAGTAGCGGATCAAAATGTGAGGCAACGACGCCGTCCCACCGAACAACGCGAGCATCAGCGAGATGAAATCCAACCTCGCCATCAGTGAGTTTGTTTGCAGCCCCTTGAACGTCGGGCTGTTGCCGGGACGGAGCAGCTTCTCGCCGGGAGTCACCTGTGGCGTGAAGGTCTCGAGGTCACCCGCCTCCGTCTTGGTCTTCTCCTTCTTCCATGTGACGACTTCGCTCCGCTGCAAAGTCGCGAGATAGGCTGTCGGGCTGAGCGGCCCCGTCGACTTGATGCCGCCCGGCAGCGCGCTGATGTGCCCGACCGGCCGCAGATCGGCCTGGCCCTCGCCCCGACCTTGCGGCTTGCCGTTGACGATCTTCGTCTCGTCCTTCTGCGTCAGAATCGTCTGCGGCTGCATCGACTCGGGACGATCGTCCACCGTCAGCCCGCGCGACAGAATCAGCACCGTCAAAATGCTGCTGAACAGCACCAGCAGCGATCCCTTGATGAACTGCACGTAGGTGGTGCTCACCATGCCGGCGGTGGCGACGATCAGGACGACGATCACTCCGACCAACACCACCCCGACCTCGTGCGGGAACCCGAGCAGCGGCTTGATCAGCGAACCGGCTCCCACCATCTGCGGGATCAGGTAGAAGACGCTCACGACCAGCGTGCTGATTCCCGCCGACAGCGTGATGCCGCGTGATTGGAACTTGCTGTTCAACGCGTCTGCAAACGTGTACTTGCCCAGCCGCTTGAGCGGTTCGGCGACAACAAACAACGCCACGACCCAACCTGCGAGATAACCGATCGAGTACAGAAAACCGTCGTACCCGTAGAACGCAACCAGCCCGCAGATGCCGAGGAACGACGCCGCCGACAGGTAATCGCCGGCGAACGCCACGCCGTTGACGAACCAGTGAATCTGGCCTCCCGCCGCGAAGTAGCCCGCCGCCGACTTGGTCTTCGCCGCAAAGTAGAAACTCAGGCCCAGCGTGAACGCCACGAAAATGGCAAACACGACGACCGACATTGTCGAGGGAGTGTGAATCATGGGGGAGCTTTTAGCGGTTAGCTTTTAGCGGTTAGCTAGGAGCTGAAATGGAACTGGAACACGTGCTAAACACACTGGATGGATGGCTGCGACTCAAGCTGGCTCAGCGACTTCTGGCTAACAGCTAAAAGCTAACCGCTATTCGCTCTTCCCCGGCAGAGCCACGTATAGACGAGGGCCAGCAGCATGGCGGCGGCGATCAGCGCGAAGCCGTAGGTCACGGCGAGGTTCACGCCGAACAGAGCCTCGCGCGCCATGACCTCGGGCCAGAACGCACTGATGGCCACGAAGCCGCCGTAGATGAGCAGGTAGGCCACAAACAGGACCATGCCGTAGCGCGAGTTCCGCGCGGCGAGGACCATGTCCTCCTGTTCCTTCGGATGAGTCGAACCGTGATCGAGGCCAGCCATGAGCGTTCTCCGTAGCACATGCTGCCAGCTTGTGCGTTTATTTCTTATCAGAGACGAGAAGACGCACAAGCTGGCAGCATGTGCTACGGCGGAACCAGTCGAATGACGGGTGGCACAGATACCAAGCCCTCACGCGGGCCGCAACCAACTCGCGCGAGTGGACGCGCGCGGCGAGGCCCGACAGAATGTCGCCGCCCCATACTGGCAGTTTGGAATTTCTGGCCTTGAGATTTGAGATTCGTTTCAGATTTCGTGCTTGAAGTTTGGAGTTTTCCCCTCCGTGTCTCAACCCGGTTCAATCATCTTCCGCCAGTTGCAGTCGGCGCTCGACGAAGCGCGGGGGACGGTGCTGCGCGTCAAGCAGGCTCTCGAACTGCTCGACGGACAGATGAACGAACTGGTCGCGCGGAAGGGAGCCTCGCTGCTGGAACTCGCGCGACACTATCTGCCGGAAATCAGCCGCGCCGCGATTGAGGCGACGTTTGTCGAGATTCGGTCGAGCCTGCTGGACGTGCTCGGTCGCAAAGAGCGAACCCAGGCCGAGCTGACGGCGCGGGTGAGTCGCTTCGTCGAGACATGCCGCACACTCGAACAGCAGCTTGCGGACGTGACGGCCCAGCTCAACGAACAGGTGCGAAAGCGCGAGGGCCTCGAAGCAACAGTGGGCGGGCAACTCAAGCAGGATGTTGAGTTCCAGCGGCTCACGCGCGACGCGGCCCTGGCCGAGGAGGTCTTGCAGAAAAACGAAGCCCGCGTGAAGGAGCTTCAACGGAGCGCCAAGGAAAAGCTGCCGCCGTATCAGCGCAGCTCGTTGTTTCAGTACCTGCTGCGGCAGAAGTACGGTTCTGTCGAGTACACAGAGCGCGGCTGGAAGCGGCGCTGGGACAAGTGGGTCGCCGATCTGATCGACTTCCCGCGCGCGAAGCACGGTTATGAATTCCTCACGACGACACCGGGGCTGATGGCAAGGGAGGTCGCGCGCAGGCAGGCGGAGTTCAAGCTCCTGATGCAGCAGATCGAGGCGATTGAGGATCGCTACAACGACGCGGCCGGATTGACCGCCGTGCGCGAAGTCGGTCAGAAATTGGGAGCGCGCCGCGACGAGTGCGTTGCGACGTTGGAAACGACTCGCCGCGAACAGCATCGCGTCGAGGACGAACTGCGGCAACTCGATCAGGCGCAGGACCGCTTCTACACGGAGGCGATTCAGAAGTTCGAGCAGTTTCTCGGACAGACCGAAACGGGCGTGTTGCAGACGCGGGCACAGCGGACGGCCGATCCGCGCGACGATGAGATCGTCGGACGCATCGCCGAGTTGAACCGCCAGATCGAGGGACTCAAGCCGCGCCTCGCGCAGGGGGCACTCGACCGCAAACTGGCGGACGATCTCGCGGCGGGGGCGGAACTGGTGGTCAGCCGCTTCCGGCACAACAACTTCGATTCGGAACGGTCCTCATTTTCGCCGGCCCTCGATGTGACGAGCGAACTGGCGCGGTATCGCGACGGACTGCTCAAGCCCGAGGAACTCTGGCAGACGATCCGCCGCCAGCAACAGTTCGAGCCGACGCAGGCCGAGGTGATCGCAACCGGCGCGGCACAAACGATGGCGCAGGTGATGAGCGACCCGATGATGTCGCGTGTCCTGGTGAACGCGATGGTGACGGTGGCGGGCACGGCGCTGGATGCGCTCGCGCAAAGCAGCGTCGAGCGCCGCGCCCCCGCGCGTCACCAGCAACAGATGGACCGCGGCCGCCCTCCGACCGGCGGAGGCTTCACGTCCGGCGAAGGGTTTTGAGCACACATCACGTCAGATCAGGCCGTTGGTCCACCGCAGTGCCGTCGAGGCCGTACCAAAAAACTCACCAGAATGGTCGGCAGCAACACGGCGGCGGCATCGGACAGTCGTCCCAGCGGTGGGCAAACCAGAATGACCAGCAGCAAATTGAAGGCGGCATACGACACGGCGAGCAACAGCAGCGCCCCATCCGGCCCCTCGCGATTTGTCTGCTCCGTTTCCGGCTGTGGTCTCGCAGTGGATGAGGACAGGGTGCTGGCAATCTGTGCCAGCACACAGGTGATGGTGAGCAGCAGGTACACCGGATTGGTGACGAGATCCGACACCGTGATGCGCACCGCTTGACGTGCCGACTTCGCGAGCCAGAGGACATACAGTTTCGGGCGTGCCCACACGAGGGCGGTCGCCAATCGTCGCAACTCGGTGTTGATGCGGCGATGGTCCGCGCCGTACAGCTCTTCGGCGGCGGGTTGAAAGACGCGCCAAATCGTTTCGTCGTATCGCATCTCCAGCGTCGTGTAGCTCATCCGATCGCCGGCGCGCGGCACCGGCGTCTGTTCCCGGACAAGGCGCTGCCGTTGCAGAGCGAGTTCCGCCAGTGGACGAGAGGCCGCCGGAAGTTCCGGCAACACCTCCTCGTCGAGCCACTGGCCCGAGAGGCCGATCAGGTTGTATCCACCGAAGGAGACCAGACCGAATTGGCCAACCACGCACCACCTCAGTAAGCAATACGCGAGCAGGGGGACCAGCGTGACCGGCAATAACTCAGCAAGGGCCTTCCTCCCCTGGCGCAGGGTGGTGTCGGTGCGGCCGAGGCAGATCATGGAGAGCAACATTCCCGCCAACGGCACGAACACCACGAGGAACAGGTAGGCGGGACGAATCAGACACGTCAAGAACGTGGCGAGGCCGATTGCAACGAGCGACGGCCACTTGCGAGCGGGGCCGGTCTGGCATCCCAACAACAGACCCGCCACTCCGATCCCACCCGCTGCCGCGAGGGTGTCCGTCGCGAGGGTATCGACGTAGCCGTGGAGGATGTTGGCGTACAACAGCGAACTGCTGATCGCCACGCGCCGCCATTCCCCCGGACAGACGTGACGCAGGCCGCGATGGAACAGAATCACGCCGAGGCAGTACGCCAGAAACTGCAGGAGCGGCGCGGCCGAGTAGTCCGGCGTCACACATCCGACAACCTTCAGGAACAGCGGATAGCCCGGCGTTCGGAAGCGACCGAGCGATTCGGTCCACGAACCGAACGAGAATTCGACGTAGCTCGCCGTATCCGGCGTGATGAGGGGCGTCAGTTTTCCAACGGCCCGCAGAAAGATCCCGATCCCCAGCATCTGAATGCCAAGCAGGATGACGGCTGGCGAGACGAACCGGCGCATGCGGGAGACCTCTGGTACCACAATCGAATCTGCTGCAACGATCGACTCAAAGTATCAGCGACCGCGCCGTTCGCAAGGCGGTCAGCGAATGACAGCCCGCCGAATGATCCTCAGTTCCGGCTGTCGGGTGGCGGGATCTGACCAACGGGAAGGCCCCGGAGAGTTGGATCGGCCCTCGCTGGTGGCCATCGCCCCGTTTCTGACAACACCATCCGGCTGTCTTGACGCCGAAGGAACGAATTTGACTCAAACAACTAACAGATATGGCTTTACAATATTATCCAACCCGCCGATGACCAACCTCAGCCCTTGTCCCCAACGTTTGGGGACAGCGCGGAAACTCTTGGGGACACCGCTTGGACGTTTGGGGACAGCGCCGGAACTCTTGGGGACACCGCTCGGACGTTTGGGGACAGCGCGGAAACTCTTGGGGACACCGCTTGGACGTTTGGGGACA
>JBBPIS010000007.1:72490-72592 GCA_038040225.1 Planctomycetota bacterium | reverse complement strand
GCGCCGGAACTCTTGGGGACACCGCTTGGACGTTTGGGGACAGCGCTGGAACTCTTGGGGACACCGCTTGGACGTTTGGGGACAGCGCTGGAACTCTTGGGG
>JBBPIS010000007.1:0-72390 GCA_038040225.1 Planctomycetota bacterium | reverse complement strand
ACACCGCTCGGACGTTTGGGGACACCGCCGGAACTCGGGGAGACAACGCTCGGATAATTCGGCGACGGGTGGCGGGGCTCTCATCATCGTTTGGACGCCACGCAGGAGCTTGGGAACGAGGGCGAACGGGAGTTTGGCGTGCTTACCCATGGAAGCCTGACGCGCCAGCGAAGGATGCTTGGTGACTCATCCTTCGCTGGCGCGTCAGGCTTCTGTTTTCGGTAAGACTTATCTTGCCGTTCGCCGTTCAACGCCGCTCATTCCACCAGAGGGTCACGGCGCTCTGCTCCACGGAACCGCGATCCCGGAACGAACCGGTGGCGATGTCGAGATCACCGTCTCCGTCGAAATCCGCCAGTTCCAACGTCGCGTGAACGCAGTTCGCCGTTTCAATCGCGTGCCGAATGAATTTCCCCGGTTCGCGTTGCTCCAGCCAAATCAGTGAGTGCAGTTTGAGTGAGACGGCCTCTTCAAGGTTGGCTGTCGGCAGCAGCGCCCCCGCGACGATGTCGAGATCGCCATCTCCATCCAGATCACCGGCCAACACCCGATGCACACCCGGCATCGAGGTGAGGCGGTGCGGCACAAACGGAAACCCGCCGGTGTTCTCCAACCATTGGATTCCGTGATACGGCTTGAGCAGTTTGCTGTCGAAGGTGTCTCCGTTGGCAGACAGCACGTCCTCATCGCCGTCGCCATCCATGTCGATGAGTTGAATGCCGCTGGAACCGAAGGAGGGGTCATCGGCCGCATGCACGCGAGCCTTCTCGAACGTGCCGTCGCCCCGGTTGAGAAAGGCTTCGATGACTTCAAACTCCTGGCTGATGAGCGCCACAACATCGGGACGCCCGTCGCGGTTCAGGTCCGTGACAGGCACATGAATCGCGCCCGGCCGAGGATCGAGAACATCGAGTTCAAATTTTGGAGACGTCGCATTTCCGTCGTTGCGCAGCCAGATCACTCGCCCGGTCTTGTGCCAGCCAAACTCGGCCACCACAAAATCCGTGTCGCCATCTCCATCGAAATCGGTGGGCTGCACATCGGCCACGCGCCCCAGGCCTTCGATGAGTGGAGTACCTTGCTGCGCCGATGACCCCACGCCGACATCCGGCAGCCATACGACGCGACCTCGATCGTGATCGGCCGGACTGAAGCTGCCCAGATCGGCGACCACCAGATCCGGCTCACCGTTTCCATTCAGATCCACAAACCGAGCCACGGCAGGATTTCGCAGCGCGGCCACTTTTTGAGGCGGCCGGTTCGCCACAAGCGGCTGCCAGCGCCAGACGCCTCCCGCCGCCATGTCACTCACGAGGAGGTCTTTCGAGGAGGTCTCGCTTCCGGGCCACTGTGCGACAAACGAAACCGCCGCAGGCTTGGAAATTCCCTCCGTCGTCGGAAGGACCATCTCGCTGGGGCGAAATCGCAGCCGACTCGGACCGGGCTCCGAGTCGGGTTTCGGAACCACGAGCGACTTCGGAGCTCGCCTGCGAAAGTATTCCACCACCGTTTGGACAGGAGGCGGACTGAGGTCTTTCCTCGCCGATTGGTGGTAGAAGTCGAACCCGCGTTTGACCTCGTCGTACCAAGCCGACTGCGGAAAACTCATTGGCTTCGGCATGGCATGGCAGCCACTGCAGAAGTCGACGATTTGCTGTTCGGTCTCGTTCGTCGGCTGTGTCGCGCTCGTCGTGTTGATGGCGGGAGGGGTGACGGCGGTCGGTTGACACGATGTGGACGCCATCGAGATCACACAGGCAAACAACAAATTCGTGACGGAACCCCGTCTTGACTGTCTTGAACCGACCGAGCACATGAGACGATCCATTGACCACGCCGGAAGTTTGGGGGAATTGCGGGACAATTCAATCGAACGACAAAGGGAGCACCTGGCGACTTGGCCAAAACTGTCCGTCGAGAAATACATCGCGTACGATGGAATCGTACCCGAACTGCGAAGAAAGCGGCCGCGCTGAAGCGTATCCCACGTATGTCTACAGGTTGTCAACCGGGCAGCGCACTCCGCCAATTGCCCAAGGCGAAAGACCCCTCAATCGTTGAACTGAACCAGAAGTTTCGCGACATCCTCCAAATCCCACGTAATTTTTTTTCTCGAACCATGCCGATAACAATGCGCTTGACAATCCTGATCTGAGCGTCAGACTCATTTTCGGCTCCCTATGAGTTGTCAAGATTTCGCGCAGATCCCATGACTTCGCTGCCAGTTGCGCGTTTTTCTTGCCAACTGGACTTATCTTGTCTCCATCGAAATTTCCCTTTAGGTTCTCATTTCTCATCGGAAAGGTAACACATGACTGCGACGAAGCGGCGGTTTGGATTTACCCTAATTGAACTGCTGGTGGTCATTGCCATCATCGCAGTTCTGATCGCGCTGCTGCTCCCGGCCGTTCAACAGGCCCGTGAGGCAGCCCGCCGGACTCAGTGCAAGAACAACCTCAAGCAGTACGGGCTGGGACTGCACAATTACCACGATGTGCATCTGATGTTTGCGCCGGGTGGAGGCAATTGGAACGACGGACCGGAGATCGGTTGGCAGGTGAAAATCCTTCCGTTCATGGATCAGGCAGCGCTTTACAATGGATTGAGAATGGATGCGAATGCCTTTCAAGGCAACGGCCCTTCAGCTTGGGACACGATCCTTCCCAACACTGGCAGACAAGCTCGTTTCAAGCAAGTTCCCTATGCGATTTGCCCGTCGAACCCCGATGCGGAGGGTGTCAATAGAGACTGGGCTCAGAGTTGTTACACGGGGAGCTTGGGCTCCCAGAGAACTCCTTCCTGTGATGCAGCTTGCAACACGTTTTTGAATCCGAGACCTCCAAACGCTTCCGCGTCGCTGCTTGGTTACGATGCCGCGACAGGCACGGCAGACCACGGCAATACGACCGTTGCCAATGCTGTCAATGGAATGTTTGCCCGCCTTGGCCCACCGATCAAGATCCAGCACGTGCTCGATGGAACAACCAACACGTTTCTGGTCGGTGAGATCAATCCCACCTGCCACGATCACACCGCCGGGTGGTGGAACCTCAACGGGATGGGATCGGCTCACGCATCGACCTCGGTTCCGCCAAACGACTTTACCACTTGCCCCAATTCAAACCGAATCTCAAATCCGGCCTGCACGGCGATGTGCAACTGGAACTACTCGTGGGGATTCAAATCGACGCATGCGGGAGGCGTGCATTTCCTCATGGTGGATGGGAGCGTCCGGTTCGTCAATGAGAACCTCGACTACAACACGTACCAACGGCTCGGCGGCCGAATGGAGGGCCTGACCGTCGGTGAGTTCTAATCTGAACAAACCCTGCGGGGCGAGATGTCATCTTGCCCGGCAGGGTTTTTCTTGCATTCCGGTGCTGTCGTTGAAGTCCGGCTATTGAGGTTACGCCCCCTGCTACGGAGACTCATTCGTGTTATTTCGAGCAACTCTTTGCATCGTTGTTTCAAGCCTTGGATTTGGAATTGTCGGTTGTGGCGGTGACAGTGGCCCAAAGTTGGCGGGAGTCACGGGAACCGTGACCTACGGCGGCAAACCGCTCGCCGGTGCAACGGTGACAATGCAAACGGAGGGTGTGAAGGGGCAGGCGTCCCTGGGGTCCACCGACTCATCGGGCAAGTTCAAGATGACCACCGGCGGTCGCGCCGGAGTCCCTGTTGGAAAGGCGCGCGTTGGAATCTCGAAGGCGGCAGACACAACTGGCGGCGCGGCCAAAACGGATATGAAACCCGAAGACATGATGAAGCTGCAGAAGGCCGCTGGTGGCACGACAAAAAAGCAGGAACCGCCGAAGCCCGCGATTCCCGAGAAGTACGCAGACCCGACGAAGAGTGGTTTGACGGCCGATGTCGGTGCCAACGAATCCAAGAACGTGTTTGAATTCCCTCTCGTGGACTGATCGTGTCTAAATGTTATCCGTGATCCTGCACTGGTACCTTCGTGGCTGACCGTCGTGATGAGGACGACCAGGTGAGTGGGATTCCGAGGTGACGTTGTTGTTTGTTGTGATTCGCGCAGGAGTCTTGCGCCCCTTCAGCAGTGGCAGCCATTGATGAGCTGGCTTTGGCCCGTGACGCATCCGACGAGGGCGATTCGTCCTGCTTTGATTCCCCCCGCGGAGGGAGCACAAACCTCGCGGACCAAAACGCGACGACGGCTTGTGATCGTTGCGCTGCTCGTTGTCACTGTGGCAATTGCCAGCCCGCAGGTCTGGTTTTGGCGACAACTGATCTCCGCGCGTCACGCACTGTCGACAGCCAAACCGGCGGTTGCGCTTCAACTCCTCAACCGTGCCACATCGTTTGCACCGAACAACGCCGAGGCGCACTACCTGCTTGCCGTCGCGGAACGGCGATCGGGACATCTGGACCGCGTCTCGTCCCCTTTGCAGCGTGCGCTCCAACTCGGCTGGTCCAGGGACGATGTCGAACGGCAGTCACTCCTGACGATTGCCCAGGACGGCAATGTTGATGCCGTCGATGCGAGACTGAAGGTGATCATGACCCGAGACGTCGGTGACGACGCCGCGGAAGAAATCTACGAGGCACTCGCCATCGGTTATCTGAAAACGTACCGACTGAAAGATGCCTGGCAGTGTCTCAGTGCCTGGAGCGAATGGCAGCCGCGTGCCGTGTTTCCCAAATTTTGGCGGGCCGACATCTGTCGGCGAATCGACAACCGTTCCGGAGAAGAAACGGAGTATCGGGCGATTTTGGAAATTGATCCCAAGCACTCGGAATCGCGCCGACGCCTCGCAGATGTCCTCAAGGATTCCAATCGGGTTGACGAGGCGAAGCAAGAGTACGAGCGATGTTTGGCTGCGGGCGTGGCGACACCCAACGTGCTGATTGGATTGGCAGAATGCCATCGACGGCTCGCTCAGGGACCGGCCGCCGTCCCCATCTTGAATCGAGCCTTGACCCTGTCTCCCACCGTCGCTGAACACGCGGCAATCCTGTCCGAGCTGGGACAGATCGACGGGGATGAGGGCCGCTCACGAGAGGCCATCGACAAGCTGGAAGCAGCAGCGCGTCTGGCCCCCTTTCAAGCCTCGATCCGCTACTCGCTGTCGCAAGCCTACGCTCAGTCGGGTGATCAGGCCCGTTCCAACGAACTCTTTGGGCAATCCAAGCAAATTCGCGCCCAGCAGGATCGTGTCGATGAGATTACTCGGCAACTGCTGAAGACTCCGAACGACGCCAATCTGCGTTATGAGGCCGGAAAAATCATGATGGACCTTGGCATGAAAGACGAAGGGGCTGACTGGCTTCGGACCGCTCTGCAGATTCAACCAGGTCATGAATTGGCGAGGGAGGCACTCGCGGCGCATGATGGAACAGCCAAGCCTTCCTCTCGCAGCTCAAAGTGAAACCCGATCGACGGCCAAAACTCCGGCGAAATGCCTCACTTTCCACGATGCGAGGAAGAGCGGCCACCACAATCGTTGATGGAACGGATGACACGCAGTCCGGCAATCCACTCGATCTTCACACGTTGGTTGATTCGGTTTCACGATTCTGATGAGTCGAGCGTAGGGAATGCCGGAGTTGAGTCTGGACTGATGGGCGAGGCGGCGGATCATGTTTTTTTGTCCATCGAGATTTCGAGGCGTTCGCTGGTTCGTGCTGGTGGCGGTGCTGTGCTGCGCAGGCACTGCGGTCGTCTACAGCCGGAAGGGCGTCGATGACTTTTCCTCGGGCATGGCGGCAGTCAATCGCGGTGAATTCGTGGAGGCGTTGGAATCGCTCCAGCGGCTGCGTCGCAGCCATCCGAGTGATGACCGAACTCACCTCCTTTCGGGGGCGATTCGACTGCGGCGAGGAGACGCTTCGGCCGCACTCAAGGACTTTGCCAGCATGCAACCGGAAGGAGAGATTCGTCCTTCTGCCCTGCTATGGACCGGCGAGTGTCTCTACGCACTCGGGCAACTGACCGAAGCCGAGTCGTGCTTTCAGCAGTTGCTCCAAATCCACCGGGACAGTACCGAGGCCCACCGCTGGCTGGCTGCCATCTACCACGATCTCGGCGAACTCCACCGGTCTGTCGAGCATTTGGAACGACTCACACAACTTTCACCCGAGGACCATCGCCCCTGGCGGATGATGGGTTCGATCCATCGAGATTTTGAGCAGTTTGTCGATGCGGCACGTGACTACCGGGAGGCCCTCAAATTGTTGAAGCCAGACAGTGCTCGCCAGGAAATCGTGATCGAGCTGGCCGACGTTTTGATTCGATGCCATGAATATCAAGAAGCCCTTGATGTCTTGGCCTCTTCTGCGGAAACGGCCACGACCATTTCGCTGATGGGGCAGTGCCACCGCGCTCTTGGGAATGGAGACTTGGCTCGACAATGTTTGGACCGCGTCAAGGCGGTCGCTGCCAATGACGTTGCCGTACTTCGATTGAATGCTGACCTCGCCACGGACGAAAAACGTCCTCGCGACGCCGCTGAACTCTATGAACAGATTCTGGCTCTGGAACCTCACAACGTGGAATGCCGGTATCAACTCGCCCTGGCGCGGCGAGAACTTGGAGACGTGTCCCGCTACGAGTCGGAGATGACAAAGGTCGCCAATTCACGTGGTCTGCTCGAAGAACTCACCGCGCTGAGTGCCCGAACAATGACCCAACCTCGGGATGCGGCATTACTCAATGAAATCGCCAAAGTCTGCGATCAACTTGGCAAGCACGATTTGGCGAAGTCGTGGCGGCTGGCAGCCAACGCCGTGGCGCCTGAGTCACGGCGGGAACCAAATCCGTCTCAATGACAACTGGCATTTCGGTGAGAATGACGAGACGGGTGCCTGCGGGAAATGGAAGCAAGAAATGAAAGTCCTCTGGGTGATGTCTGGTGTCCTGTTGTGGACGTCCGGCTGTTTCGAAAAGCCGCCGAATCCAAACTCCGCGGGCAATGCGAGTGCCCCGCCGATGAGTGCCACTTCGGGGCAGCCCCTCCCCGTTCATCGCAGCGGCATTCGATTCAAAGACTTCACTCACGAGTCTGGCATTCGGTTCACCAATGTGAATGACGAGGAACAGGGGAAATTTGCGATCATCGAGTCCATGGGAGGCGGCATCGCGATCTTTGATTTCGACCAGGACGGATTGCTCGACATCCTCGTGCCGGGTGGAGGTCGCTACCTCGCCGAGACGGTTGTCGGCGTGCCATCGGCCCTTTACCGAAACCTGGGGAACTGGCAATTCACAGACGTGACACAACCGGCCCGGATCGGTCAGTCGGAACACTACAGCCACGGCGCGGCGGTGGGGGATGTCAACGAGGATGGGTTTTCGGATGTCCTGGTGACGGGTTACGGCGGCGTGATGCTGTACGTGAACCAGGGAGACGGCTGCTTTGTTGATGCCACGGCCGACTCGGGGTTGACGGACCGATCGTGGAGCACCAGCGCCGCGTGGGGCGATCTCAATGGGGATTCGGTGCTGGATGTGTACCTCGCCCATTACGTGGATTGGTCGCTGGAAAAGAGCCCTGTTTGCGCGGGGCCACCGGGTCATCCGCGAGACGTCTGCCCACCACGACGTTTTGAACCGCTTCCTCATTCCGTCTATTTCGGCAACGGTGACGGTACGTTTCACGATGCGACTTCCGAAGCGGGATTGAGGGGAGACGGCAAGGGAATCGGAGTGGTCATCGCCGACCTCGACCTGGACGCGGATCTCGATGTGTATGTGGCCAACGACACGGTCCCCAATTTTTTGTATCGCAACGACGGCCACGGTCATCTGGAGGACGTGTCGCTGCTCAGCGGCACAGCGGTCAGCGATCGCGGGACACCCGACGGCAGCATGGGGACCGATGTGGGTGACTTCAATCTCGACGGTCTGCCCGACATCTGGGTCGCCAACTACGAACGAGAAAACTTCGCCCTGTATCGCAATCTCGGAAACAGCATGTTTCGACACGTGAGCCAGTCCGTCGGGATCGCAGCCATCGGGTCCATTTACGTCGGGTGGGGAACGCGATTCCTCGATGCCGACCTGGACGGAGATGAAGACCTCGTCGTCTCGAACGGTCACGTCATTCGCTTCCCAACGCACTCGCCCAAACTGCAACGTCCGCTGATGCTGGAGAACCTGGAAGGCAGGCGGTTCGTCAACGTGGCCGACCAGGCGGGCGATTACATGACGTCGCCCCATGCCGGTCGCGGTCTGGCGACAGGCGACTTGGATGGAGACGGCGATGAGGATTTTGTGGTGTCGAACCTGAACGAACCGGTCGCGGTGGTGTCGAACGAGACGACTCCGAAGCGAAACTGGGTCGCCGTGCAAATCATTGGAAGAGGTTCCTGCCGCAGTGCAGTCGGTGCAGTGGCCATCGCCAAGATCGGGGGCAGATCGTTGACTCGCCAAATTCGAGGGGGTTCGAGCTACGCTTCGGCGAGCGACACGAAGTTGCATTTCGGATGCGGGGCCGTCACCACAATCGACGAGCTGACGGTGACATGGTTGTCCGGTCGGCAAGTCAAACTCCAAAACGTCGCGTGCAACCGCGTCATCACGATGATTGAACCCGAGCAAGAATCCCCGTAACTCTCAGGGGAAACAGCGAGGCAAGCTCCCCTGACACATTGCCTGATGGCCACTGCGGGATGCAATCTTGCGACGCAGTTGGGGGTGGACGATCCCGTCCGCCAGACTTACCGCGAGATTCTTTCTGCACTCGCGCCTTACGGCGCAGCCTTCGCGGAGCGTCCTCGCCATTCGATGAGGCGTCGCCGAATTTCAGGCAGCATGTTCGGGTTGCGGATCACGGCGACCTTCAACATCTTGTTCGCGGTGCTTTCAGCATCCTTGAACTGCCCCACTTCGGCATGGGTTTCGGCGAGTGCGAGCAGAACATCAAGGTTCTCGTCGCGCGAGAGTTCTGCGGCTCGGACGGCAAAGGGCAGTGCCTCATCCGGCTGACCTTGGACGCGAAGAGCGCGGTTCAGACCGAGGCAGCCCTCGATGTGGTTGGGGTCGATGACCAGCAACTTCCGAAAACGAGCGATGACATCGGGCCAGCGTTCGAGCTTCACCAGAGCCAATCCCGTGTGATAGTTGATCTTCGCGTCATACGGCTCGATCTCCTCCGCTCGCCGATAGGCCTCAATCGCCGCTTCTGGTCTGCCCTGCAAGTAGGCCTGCCAACCGAGCATCGACTCCCCATACGGGTCGTCTGGGTCGTATTGGGCCACCATTTGCCAATGCTCTGCGGCCAATTCGTTCTGTTCCTTGAGGGCGTACAGCGTTCCCAGGCTGCCGTGAGCTTTGGCATGAGTGGGCTTGACCGCCAAGATCCGTTTCACAATCTCGAGTGCCTCATCAAAACGACCTTCCTGAATCTGGTGCAGAGCCTTCGTCATGTCGGCATCCAACGCCGTTTGAATCGCCACCACTTCGTTGAGCTTCTCTTGCGTGGCTGAAGTCGACGTCAGTCGCAGGGATTGCCGGTAGGCTTCGATTGCCGCCAGGAAGCGATACTCGCGACGACACTGTTCCGCCAGATTGAGCCAGTGTTCGGTCAGCGAGTTTGAAAGAGTTGTCGCCAACTCCAAACTGTGTGCATCTGACTGAGTCTGATACCACGCCAGCAGTACCTCATCCCGCGCGATGGGATGGACCGCGATCCGATGCTCCCATCTTGCAACGGGGGCGTAGTACGGGATTGTTGCCGTGTCGAAACTGACCTGAATCTTGTTTCCCTTGGGCATGTGGCAGCCAACACAGTTGTCTTGCACGGCGGCAGGCAACCGGTCGCGTTCTCGACAATCGGCAACCTGATGACACTCCAGGCACGCGCTGCGTCCCGTTCCTCGATCTTGGAGGGCTTTCGCCTTGTGTGGGTTGTGACAGGTGACGCATGTCAACGTCTCGCTCTTTTGGAAGCACTTGCTTTCGCGCAGGTAAGTCACTTGGTTGGCCACGTGGTCGTCTTCCGGGTTCTTTGTCACCAGCGTCTTGTAATGAGCCGCCAGTGGTTGCCCCGGCCGATAGTTGAATGCCGGTCCACGGTGTTTGAGTGCATTGCTGTGACACTGCGCGCAGAGGTCCATCTGAAGTTCGCGTGAGAGGCGTTTCGGGTGGATCACCGCCTGACCAGATCGAGCCTCGGGGTGCGTTTGGTGAAAGGCCACATGATCTCGCCCGGGGCCGTGGCACACTTCGCAGGTGACTCCCAGGATCATCGCTTCCCGCTGGTACTGGTTGCGGGTCCCAGGCTTGTGCTCCATCCACGTGTTGTGGCACTCCATGCACCGCGGTGTCGTACCACGCGAAAAGTCTCCGCTGCCATCGCGATCAAAACTGGCCGTTCCCCATTCACCCAGCGGATGAAGCCACGACATGGGCAACTCAGAAAGACGGTCGTCGTGCCAGGTGAAATAGACCTCATCCGACTCGGCTCCGGCTCCATAAACCAGACCGATGGGCGACGAGATCCGCTCCTCACCCGTTGGGGTGCTGCGAATGGCCGTCTGCAGAAATTCTCCCCTGGCCTGAGTCATCTCGAATCGCACCGAACCACCGTGAGGAATGAATGCACCCTTTCCAGGAGCGAACCCAACGGGCATGGCGTTGGACTCGGGCAGCACGCACGCCAGGTAATGCCGGGTTGCGAGGAAGTCGGTGACGCGATCCGCATGACAGGCTGCGCACGCGTGTGGACCCAGATAACCATGGGGATTGATCGTTGATCGAGTGGGATCGGAAGTTGATGTGACCACAGGTAACGGTTCCCCACTCGGCCGCCACCAAAAAGCAGTCACGCTACAGAACGCAACGACGAGGCCCGCCAAACCTCCAAGCACCCACCGGCGCATGAGCCACGACTGGAAGTATGACACTGCGCCCGGCTTCGTTCGTACATTTCCGTCCGTCATCGTGCCCTTCTCAAATCGATGGACAATGCTGCTGCCATTTGCACCAACCTAGCTGACCCGATTCGGACTGGCCAGAGTTCGTGATGTCGAACCAAGGGGACGAGCCTGCTTGGGAAGGTCCGCATCAGGAACAGTCCTGCGAATTTTCGTGCCGTGACTCACTCCACCGGATTGGCGCGGAAGACGGGTTCAGGACGAGAATGGACGGACGCGAATCCAACGGCCGGTAAGCGCCATCATAACGGGATCTCCCAAAGCCCAAGTTCTGGCCACAGTTGAGTTCATCGCCCTGTTGCACTCCGGTAGGATACCCGACGACGACGAGCCCACGCTGCTCGCCGTGACTTGAGGCAGGAGAGGTTCCTTGCCGCAATCTGGCTCTCCACCGATCCGCGATCGTGTCACCGCCCTCGTAACAAACAAGTCGTGACGGTTGTTCCCCGTCATTGTCATCCCGAACGATTTCATTGTGAGTTGGCAATGACGCAGACCGCAGATCAAGATTCCCTCCAGGAGCGTTCAGAAGGCAACACGGCCAAAAAGCCCGCGAACACCCGGAAGTGGAGCAAGAAATGGTTGGTGATCACCCTCTTGAGTCTCGCCGTGCTGGCCTGGCTGCTGTGGCCTGCAATACCCAATTGGAGGGCGAGTGTCGCACTTCAAACTCGTGATACCACCACGGCGAGCTTCTGGTTGGATGCCGCCGAAGTGGGCGTAAGCAACCACCCCGAAACGACGTTTCTTAGAGCACGCTGGAAACGCCGCCTCGGTGACTTGGCGGGTGTGCGGTTCTATCTTGAAAAGGCACACAAGTGCGGAGTTGCCCGACAACGGCTGGAACGTGAACAGTGGATGACCCTGGCACAGTCGGGTCAGATGAGGGAAGCGGAACCCCATTTTGCAGAACTGGTCAGCGATCCTGGCCATGACATCCATGAAATCTGCGAGGCGTACACGGCCGGGTACGTCCGCCTGCATCGATACGGCGATGCCATCAAGGTTCTCGACGCCTGGTTGGCGGACTATCCGGAGAGTTCTTACGCCCGCCTGCTGCGCGGACGCGTGCTTCGTCACTTGGATCGCGCCCACGAAGCCGAGACCGATTTGCGTCGTGCGGTGACTAATTCACCGAATCTGGTGGAAGCACAATTTGAGCTGGCACAAGTGCTGAGAGAATCGAAACGTCCGGAGGAGGCGATCCAACACTATGACAAGTGCCTGAGTGATGTGCAGTTGGCAAATCCAGCCAGGATCGGTCGCAGTATCTCGCTGAAGATGATCGGTCAGGTTGACAAGGCGCGGGAACAATTGCGACAGCTCGTTGCGAACAGTCCGGAACAGGCGGATGCGGCTTACGAATTGGGACTGCTCGAACTGGAGGCTGGAGATGCGCAGTCGGCCGTCGAGCATCTTCAACGCGCCAGCAAATTGAACCCGACAAAGCTCGAAATGCGATACAGTCTCTGCCAGGCTCTCCAGATGAGTGGCCGGCACGAAGAGGCTGCGGCCGAGATGGCGTTCGTGGAAGAAGCCAGGGGCGTCTCGGAAAAGATCCAACGACTTTCGGACGCATCACAGGCCAATCCCGCCGATGCCGAGATTCGGTTTGAACTGGGAGAGTTTCTGATTCGACAAGGCCGGGAGACTGAAGGCGTCAGTTGGTTGCAAAGCGTGCTTCAAATCTTTCCCGGACATGCGGGGGCTCGTCGATTGCTGGATCTTCACAACTCGCCGAAAGTGCCCTCCGCGAGTCCGCAGTCTCAACAGCTTCAACGCTAATGCTGCATTTCAAGCCACAACATCACAGCGAGCACCACACTGCCGTTTTCAAGCCGCCGTGATGCGGAAACGCAAACTGGGAGGGTTGTCCGAGGTGGTGCCTAACTTCTGTTTCTACCCCGCCTCGTGGAACGAGTGGAGCGGTGACCTTAGACGTGTGCGAAACAATTGCTTCGCCAGCGCGGCACTGCCAGAGGTCATCGCCAAGTTGTGCACATTGAATTCATGCGGGAATCTTCAGGCAACAGAGATCCATCAACTCAGCAGCGACGGGGACCAAACTGGCATGGCAATCGGGAAGCAATGGCGTCACATCAATCAGTCAGATCGAATTGGAACTCATTCTTCGCCCCCGCCTCAACCTTGGCCTTCAACGGTGATTCTTTGGTCGTCGAATACTTCGTGGGCAGTTCGTTCTTGATGTCCGAACCCGGTATCGCGGGTTTGGCAGCGTCTCCCGGACCACCCGACATTTTCTTCATGTAGTCTTCGGGCTTCATTTGCTCGGTGCTCGCCGGACGCTTCGCCACCGTCACAACGTGATCGCCCAGGACGGCTCCATCGTCGGCCCCAAACGTCCCGATGGTGAATGCTCCCTTGTCGTTTGTCACTCCGACTCCGGTGCGAGGAGCTTTGGGGGCAGTGAATGTCACCGTCGCACCAATGACGGGTTGAGCCTTGTAGGTCACAACACCAGTAACCTTGGCTGTCTTTGGACCTGCGGGCTGTCCGCCGCACCCAAGAAACATCGAGAGTCCGATCAACAAGGCAATCATCGAGCATCGATTCGGGATATTGAATGGCATGTGATTCTGGCCTCCTTAAGTATTGTCAATCGTTGGTCGGGATTCGAGTTCACTCATTCAGCAGGTTGGAGAAGCTGCAAGGGAACGCCAAAAAGACAAACGTTGCAGCCGAATAGCCATCGACTGCAACGCAGGGGAATCAATCAAACACGTCTGGGTTGAAAACCCATGTTTCGTGTCCTGCGATCACAACTCAACCTCGGCAGTGTCACACCGACGTTCAAAGCGATTACTCGTGAGACCTGCCACTGAAGCTGATCAAAACTCTCCGACTTGCTTACCATCGCGGCGATCACCGAGTTTCTGGTAGGTCGCATAGTCGATATTGTCGCCAAGGAACTTGACCGATCCATCACACAGCACGAAATGAGCCCCGCCGGCATGTTGGGACTTGAATCCCTGCGAAGTGTTCCAGGTATCGGTTCGATTGCATTGATCGGCCAGGACCGGGCTTTCCGGGCAAGTTGGGAAGTTGACAGGCGGCGTCGTCGCGGTCCAGAGTGAATTATTGTGGAACCAACCGTTGTAGATGTGGTCACTGCAATCGGGACGGACTTCACCCATCAGAATGGTGTTCGATGTTCCATCGGTGATCTGGGCCATTTTTGCTGCGGGCGTCATCCGGCCGAAGATGCCGGAAATTTGGCCGATGTCCATCGTATTACCATGACCGACCGAACCATTATTAAAAAAGCCATTGGGGCCGTACCCACCGTAGGGAGAGTACCGCTGGCAGGCGTTGGGCGAGTCCATTTGCTGTGCCCCCATGGACGGGGCATAGTTTGTCATTGCACGCAAATCGCCCGGTCTCTGAGAAGGCCCCCCGTAGCTGGGGCAGAGGAAGGCTGTGACCACCAATTGGTAGACGGGTTTGCCCCGGATGCTGATCGTCTCGGCGTTGAACGTGTTGAAGTCGATGGCATTGTAGAACCCGGCCTGATCAATGTAGGGGAGAATCATGGTCAACTGGGTTCCCTTTTGCTGGGCTGTCCAGTAGATCGTTTCCAAGCTGTTATAGGGGAAGATTTGATGAGTGTCGTGGTAGTTGTGCATCGCCAAGCCCAACTGTTTGAGATTGTTCTTGCACTGTGTTCTGCGGGCCGCTTCGCGCGCCTGCTGCACCGCCGGCAGCAACAGCGCAATCAACACCGCAATGATCGCGATGACGACCAGCAACTCGATCAAGGTGAACCCCCGTAGACCCCGCCGACTTCTCAACATGATCCGCTCCTCCAAAAACGAGAAACAAAAAACAGAACAACAAGCTTTTGCATCTGCACGCACACTCGAAACTGCGAAGACCCGAAACCAACCTCTGCAGTATCGTTGTTTTACGAGAAATCTGAAATGGGAAACTACCAGCGTTGATTTGCTCCGCGACTCTCGGAAACACTGTCACAGAACGCGACGGATTTGAGCATGCCGATGTTGCGCACGAATTTCAACACAAAATCTCAAGATTCTCGAACTCCACCCGATTGGTTGCTCACCCCCGCCAAGCCGCACTACGATCACCTTCATCCAAAGAATCACCTTCATCCGGCCGGCTTGTCCGGACGACTGCCATCGTGCTCGCGATGATTGCGGACTGTCGTGACAAACAGTCAGGCAGCCAGACTCCGTCGACCCAGACCATTCGCGGTCAGCAGGACGAGCGAAAAGAATCATCCACAACTCGGACGGCATCCCCGGGCAGTTTTTTGGCTGTGGTGCCGCGCTAGTCGTCGATGAGTTTGGTCGGGACAGGAACATCAGGGCGCGTGATTCGGTTGACAAACTTCCCCTGCAATCAGGTGGTGACAGAGTTTGAACCGAAAGACCCGTGGGACGAACGGACCAGTCCCTGCCAGGAACTCCGCAGCAGCGGGCCAGTGACTCGATTTCACACGGGCACCTGCAGAACGACTGTTTGAAATAATTGACGCCGCGACGTGAATGTCTCGGGTGTGTTTCGACTGCGAAAGGACGCTGCCGGTGGATCGTCGAGCGATGAAATTCATGATGGGGGGCGTCGTCGCGGCCGGACTGCTGGCGGGCGCTGGCCTGCTTGGCATGCAGTTGCTCCGTCCGGCGAAACCGACTCTTGACGAAGGGCTTCGCCGCGTCGAGCACGCCGATGCAGAAGGTGTCGATCGAATCGAGCAGGCACTCCTGCGGAGTGGAGCCCGGGACGAAGCGGCTGTCGTGCGATGTGCCTGGCTGGTTCGTCGAGCTCGATATCAGCAGGCGTTGAATGGCCTGACGCCCGACATGATTGCAGGGCCCTTGAATCGGCATGTGCTGCGACTGGCGGGTGAATGTCTGTTTCATCTCGGTGAGCTTGACCGGGCCGAGTCCCTGCTCGTCCAGTTGGTGGCTGAACACCCCGACGAAGTCGATGCCCACCGAGTTCTCGCGGCGATGTACTACGATCTTGGATCGCCCGACCTGGCCTTGAAGGCATTGAATCATGTGATCCGGCTGGCACCGCTTGATTACCGGCCGCATCATTTGACCGGCGTCATCCTGATGGACAACGAGAACTTCGTGGCGGCGGCGAAGCAGTTTCGACTCGGCCTGTCCAAAACCCCTCCCGAGGAACCGCGACGGGTGATGCAGCAGGAGTTGGCGAAGGTCTTGATCCGTCTTCGAGACTTCCCGGGAGCGCTGGACTCGCTGTCGGACACCAAACCATCCCCCGACACCGACACACAGCGAGCCGAATGTTTTTGGAGTCTCGGAGACGCACGACAAGCCGCACAACTGGTGGATGAAGTCCTGGCCAACCATCCCGAGCATGTGAATGCACTCAAGCTCAAAGCCCGATTTATCGAGGAAGCGGGAGAGGGAGAGCTGGCCGTGCCGTTGCTGCAGAAGGTTCTGGTGGAGGAGCCCTTCGATCTCGACGCGCGTTACCAACTCTTGCAGCTTTACGGAGCTCTCGGAAAGAACGAGGAACGAGCCACAGAGCAGATTGAGTACAACCGGTATCGGGGATTGCAGGATCGTTTGATCGAGCTCAATCAGCAGGCGAGTTCCGATCCAAATGCCGAAGCTCCCCGACGCGAGTTGGTCAAAGTCTGCCAGGCGCTGGGCCGCCAGAAACTGGCCGCCATGTGGCACAAAGCCGCCGAGTTCTGCGCTCGACGTCAACAGAGCCCAAGGACTCCGGGCAACTCACAGCCTGCGACTGGCCTCAAGCCGTGAGCGTGCAATCAGCGCGGCATTGATGACGGGGCCATCGATCGAATACGCGCGACGAAGCAGTCCCTGGCGGAGGGCTTTGTAGGCTGGACCCGCGATTGTCTTGGCGACTTTCTTCGCGTTCCAAAACGCCGACTGTCGCCAGCGTCGGAAAGGGCTGCTGACCAGTGAGGCCGCGTCGCTGGCGGGCATTCCGCGATAGACGTTGTAGCGTCCGGCGATCAGGCAGCCATCGACATCGAACAGGCTGGTGGTTGGTTCCGAGTTGAACAAGACTTCGATTCCTGAAGCCGCCGCGGCGCGAGCCACACTGCGCGAGTAGAAGCCACCGGGGACGGAGGCCGTCGTGACGGGATGGCCGATGATTTCCGAGAGAACCGCCCTGCTGCGCTGCCACTCGTCGAGAAGCTGTTCGCGCGAGCAGTTGGAAATTCGTTCCGGATGACTGCACGAATGGCTGCCGATCACGTGGCCTCGCTCGTGCAGTTCGCGCAGTTGGGCGCGGGTGCAGAACGACGGCATGTCGATGTAGTCGGTGGCGATGAAGAACCAGCCGCGCCAGCCGCGATGTTCGAGTTGCTCCGCGATGTCGGTGATGGCCGAGACGCCTCCATCGTCGAAGGTCATCAGCCACGAGCCACTCGCCGCACGACGCAGTTCGTCCGCGGAAATCGCAGAGATCGGCGACCGCGATACCTTGGACGCGACCGCATTCAAGTGCCGCACGAACTCCTCGGGTGTCAGCTTGTAGCGCGCGGCTTCCGGTCCCGCAAAGCCGCTGGAATCGTCGGCGTTCGCTGGCGTCACATCGTGATAAAGCAGAGTGATCATAAACAAGCCTGAACTTCGATCGAGAAGCAAATCAGTGCCCTGGAGCTCGCAATCAAGCCCCCCTCCCATTCAGCCTTCATCCTTCATCCTTTTCCGTCTGTATCTCCAAAACGCCGTCAACCATGGTTGGCCCCATTCGCCGGAGGGGCGGCCGCGCGTGTCGAGCGGCGTCGCCCGGCCCGCGTGGATGTCGAGCAGCTTGTCGCGCAAAGCGTCCAGATTGTCGAAGACCACTTTGTGTTGGATGACATGATGCGAGTCGGTCGACTCATCAAACTGGCAGCGGTAGAAACCGTAGACCGGTCCGGTATCGACCCCCTTGTCGATCTTGAGCAGCGTCATGCCGACGTTGGCTCGATCGTTCTGAGCCAATGCCCAGAAGCAGCCGTGAGCGTTCCGGTACTGCGGGCAGATCCCAGGGTGCATCACAAACGTTCCCGCCGTCGGAATCGAGAAGACGCTCGGCTTGAGCAGAGTCTTGCAGCGGGCGATCACCAGGTCACAGGCCGCCTCGCGCAGAAACGCCTCGACCTGGGGAGCGTTCGGCGACGAGGCGTGCAGGACGCGCGTCGACTCACCGAGCGGAGCGAATCGCTCGCACAGTTCGTTCAGCGTCCGCTCTTCCCACGCGCGGTCCCGCTTCGCGAGAAACAGCTTGTCGTAGACGCGAAAAGCCAGCACGTCCAGGAACCGCAGCAGGCCGACTCGTTTGATCTCGCGCTTCACCCGCTGCCGCATCCGGCGCGGAGGCTCCTCCAGCACGATGACCCCCACCAACGAAGTCGTCGCCGCCAGCCAGCGAGCCAACCCCTCGCGATTCAGCGGATCGTCGGCATGACAGATCAACACCGTGCGCGGCAGCACCGCCTTCGGCGGCAAATCTCTTGTCCCCTCGCCCCGCCCTGTCTTCTCAGAATCTAACACTGGCGGGGAGAGGGTTAGGGTGAGGGGCGAGTCCTCGCAAGAAAGACTCCCATCCGCACACTCACCCAACTCCGGACGATCCAACCACAAAACTTCGGTCACGACACGGCTCCACAGGGTCGAGAACCGCCTCCGCCACGGAGACAACTTCTCGTCGTGCAAACCTACGTCACGGTTGGTGAGTCCGCGCGACATCCCCCAGGGGCGACGTCCGAAACAATCGGGACAGATCTGCACGAGATAACGATTCTGCGGGTAACCGAAATTCAACAAGTCAAGCCGTGGAGTCGAATTCGCCCTGGGTCGGAGGCTGATCGACGGGAGACCCCACATCTTCGCATCGGCTCACTTTCCTTCGCGCGATCCGGAACACAGAATACCCGCCGCCAATCGTTTCAGAATTTGACGAGTTTCAGCACGGCCGCAACGGATCACTCGTCCAAAAGTTCTCGCCTGGAAGTTTCCGGAAAGGAAAGACTCATGTCATCGGATACTCAAACTGCCCCCACCTCGAAGAAGTTGATCTGGGCGGGACGAGTCGTCAGCGCCCTGCCGGTGCTGATGCTGACCATGAGCGCCGTCATGAAGCTGATGAAGCCCGCTCCCTTCGTGGAGGGATTCGCCAAACTCGGCTGGCCCGAGGATTTGGCTCTGCCCCTCGGCATCGTCGAGCTGGCCTGCACGATCCTCTACGTGATTCCGCAAACATCCGTGCTCGGCGCGATCCTGCTGACAGGCTATCTCGGGGGCGCGACTGCGACTCATGTGCGCGTCGGCGATCCGTTCATCGCTCCGGTCATCGTCGGCATGGTCGTCTGGCTGGGCCTTTTCTTGCGCGACGCCCGGCTGCGAGCACTCCTTCCTTTGCGAAGGTAGATCGCCGTTCAAGATGGGACGTGGCCAAATTCACAAGCATTTGAATGATTGAGCGCTGCTGAAACACCCGAACACTTACGAGTTCGGTGACCTGCCCAAACGTGAACTGCTCGCGGTGAGCATCTCCAACAACTCAGAAAGGAAGTAGACGTGACTGAAGTACGAGTCTTGGTCGGTACGAAAAAGGGTGCGTTCATCCTGACGTCGGACGGCAAACGCGAACAGTGGGATGTCAGCGGACCTCACTTTGCGGGCTGGGAGGTTTACCACCTGAAGGGTTCGCCCGTGGACCCAAACCGGATCTATGTCTCGCAGAGCAGCGGTTGGTTCGGACAGATCATTCAGCGATCGGATGATGGCGGCAAGACGTGGCACCAGCCCGGTACTCCCGCCGGCGAACCGACCACGACTCCGGACGGAACGCCCAAGGGTGAGAGCAACAATTTCGTCTATGACACAAGTTCGCCATCCGGCACGCCGCTCACGACGCACCAATGGTACGACGGCACACAGCACCCGTGGGAATTCAAACGAGTCTGGCATCTCGAACCATCACTGACCGATCCTGATACCGTCTATGCCGGGGTGGAGGACGCGGCCTTGTTCCGCTCGACCGACGGCGGGCAGTCGTGGCACGAACTTCCCGGACTGCGCAACCAACAGGGAGACAAGTGGGCACCCGGTGCCGGCGGCATGGGCCTGCATACGATCCTGCTCGACCCGAGCAATCCTCAGCGGATCTACATCGCGATCTCGGCGGCGGGAGCCTTCCGCACCGACGACGGCGGCACGACCTGGAAGCCGATCAATCGCGGGCTGACGTCGAAATACATGCCCGACCCAAACACCGAGATCGGCTTTTGCGTCCACCGGCTGGCGATGCATCCGTCGCGGCCGAATGTGCTGTTCATGCAGTTGCACTGGAACGTCATGCGGACCGACAACGCGGGCGATCTGTGGACCAACATCAGCGGCAACCTGCCGACCGACTTCGGCTTCGCAATTGAAGTTCACGCGCACGAGCCGGACACCGTCTACGTCATCCCGATCAAGAGCGACTCGGAACACTACGTCCACGAGGGCAAACTACGCGTCTTCCGCAGCCGCACGGGGGGCAACGATTGGGAGCCGCTCACGAACGGACTGCCGCAGGAGAACTGCTACGTCAACGTGCTGCGAGACGCGATGTCCACCGACTCGCTCGATTCGTGCGGCATCTACTTCGGCACCACCGGCGGCCAGGTCTACGTGTCCCCCGATGGCGGAGACCATTGGAACACCATCGTCCACGACCTTCCCGCCGTCCTCTCCGTCGAAGTCCAGACACTGAAATGATCCGAGTCGTCCTGCCCTACCATCTGCGAAACCTGGCCAAAGTCGGAGCCGAGGTCGAACTCGACGTCGAGGGTCCGCTCACGCAGCGCTCCATCCTCGACGCCCTCGAGGCCCGCTATCCGATGCTGCGAGGCACCATCCGCGACCACACCACTCACAAACGCCGCCCGTTCCTGCGCTTCTTCGTCTGCTCGGAAGACTGGTCCCACGAGCCCCCCGACGCCCCCCTCCCCGCCGCCATCGCCTCGGGCACCGAACCCTTCTTCATCGTGGGAGCCATCGCCGGCGGCTAGTTGGGAAGCCCGGACGCGGCTTTGAGCGTCCGGGTCGCAACGCGACAGGAGGCTAAAGTTCAACCAGATCGACTGGCCATCAACCTCTTGCGCCTTCGTCACCCAGACGTCCAAAGCTACGTCCGGGCCACCCGCCAGGCACAGTCTGGCTACCAAGCTTCAAAGTGATTTGGGGATTGTTCCTCTGCCTTTGCATTGTGGGCATTGTGTGCCTGGCAAAGGCATACTGATTCGTATGGTTGAGTCATTAGGGTCCGAAAGATCAAAATCGAGCTTTAGTATGAATCGATCACCGGAAAAGTTCTTGGACCGCAAGAACTCAATGAGACGCTCTGACAAACCAGTTTCGAGTTCCGTCGAATCGACGCAATCTTGTGGGTCCATGTTATTTGTCTCAGGATTTTGAATTTGAGTATGCCCGAATTGCCTCAATGGAGTCTGTTCCGGCTGTGGTGCTGGCTGCATGCTGCTCATAATGCATCCCCTTTGAGATGAAGTTCTTCCAATTGTTTATAAAATGCGATTGATGCGCGATGGTTAGCCATCAAAAAATCATGTCCATTCTTCCCGATCCCGTCAATAACTTCGACGATCGAATCGATTGACAAAAAGTGAAACATATACTGGTTTCGGAATACCCGCAGAATTACCTGTTTGTCAATCATTTCTCCCTCACAACAAATGGCGATAAGCTCCAGTGTGTTGGCAGTTCTGATGACCTGGGCCGGAATGACCAGTCCGCTTGCATCTCTTACAGATTCTACCTTTGTCATATACTCCCAAAGTGGAACGATCAATTGACGCTGCGACAATGTCTTTTGGCCTGCGAAGATAAGCCATGCGACAACGATGCTGCCAATCGCTGCAACTGCGGAACAACATGCTGCAGCCAAACCAATAATTTCCGGACCCATTTCAGCCCTCTCTTTGATGGAATGCAACGAGACATTGATGCAAAGTGACGTGGTCGATGATCGCTTGCTTGGTGCGTTTCGAAGACTCCACGCACCCGACTTGTTGATTGACTGAGTCTCATCCCGTGATGGTTGCCGAGACCATCGCGGACCACGGGCCGGTTTCGCCCTTGGTGTTCTCCCAGCGGAGCCAGTAGTAGGCGCTGGGTGGCCTCGGTTGCCGCTTCGGCAACCGAGGTGGCGTGAGCCAGAAGAGGTTGTTTGAACGGAAGCTCATTTCCCAATCGCCTCTTGTGCCGTTGGCACACAGGTAGCCGAAAGGCAACCTGTACCACCCCGCGGAAGACGTTCGTACGGTTACTCGGTCGCTCGTGTGGAACGGTAGACATCTCCAGCCTCGGTGATCTTTTGATCCTCATACGGTGCGGCTACGCGGCGATACAACTCCAGTTTGGCGCACTCGAGCGCCCCAACTACCTCATTGAGGTGCGAGTATCGAAGGTTCCCCTTCTGAGTCAGATACTCATCCACAATTCTAGTGATCGCGTAATTTAGCTCGCCAGGTGTCTGAGGTTTGCCGCCGCCATTTAGGCGGACTCTCGCTTCTGCGTCGACATAGGGCATTCGAGTAGTCTCCGGTCGTAATTGAAGTGATGCATGACATCAAGAGCCATATGCGGCTACTTGATCTTTACTGCCGTCGATGGTGTCGGTGGCAATATCGTTGTCGGGGCATACGCCACAAAGAGAAATACCGCAATACACAGCGAGTATATGAGCCTGAACCAGAGTTTGTGGCTCACAAAAAGGGATCGCTTGCTATCCGCATGGAACAGTTTGAGCTCTGCGGGAGCGTTCCGAAGTTCTTCGGAGTCTTCGAGTTTGCTCAGCGCGGCTCTGCCCACGTTCACCAGCTGCTCGTTTCGGATCTCAATCATGAGAAAGGCACCGGAGATTAACGCCGCAGCCAAAGCGATCCAAATCGCCAAAGAGATATTTCCATCCTTAAGACTGTTGCCGAGCCCCAGCACAAGGATCCCAAGTATGATCAGAAAATATCGGAATTCAACTAGACGTTGACCCGCGTGGTACTCGAACCAACCCCATGCGTACTCCTGCATCTCTCTTGTTGTCACCATCTCTCTCGTTGTCATCATCTTTCCTCTTGTTACCTTCGGTTTGCCATCCCAGCTATAGATTGTTCATCATTCCGCGGCCTAACAGTGAATTGACCCGCCCGCTGGATCACTAGGCCAAGCCGTGGACTCGGCGGTGGTCTTCATATGGCGCAACATGTCAATCGCAAATGGATTTGTCAACGACGGCGTTGAATTGTCTGTTGTGTGGGGTGCCGTGTTATCCCGCGCGCGGGATAACTTTGTTATTCGCGCAGGCAAGGAACGACCGCTGGATGGTGCGCCCCGAGTCCCTGAACGCTGCTGGATTATGAATTTTTGCTCTTTGTGCAGAATTGTTTTGACTTTTTTAGCGGTTGTTGGCAGAACAATCGTCAAGTCATCTCTACCAATCACTGATCTGTTGCCACCCATCACTAATCCAACGAGAACAAGGCCTGACTTTTTTTCACCAATCGGCAAAACTTTGTCGCCAATCGTTAATACTTCCAGATAAATCAGCGACTTTTTATCAGCAGGCACTCACTTTTTGCCACCAATTGTCGAAATGTTGGCATCAAACGGAGGTTGATCAACGGCAAAGGTTCTTGCTTCGCCGACAAGCCCGTCGGGAAGCAGACCAAGCCATTGTTTCTGTAAGTGCTTTCCACTTCTTCTATTAGCACGGAGAACGGATCATGCCTATTAGTGACTTTGCCTCGTATGTGCAGGTGATGGATGAGATTGCGTTGCATTGGGCGCTGGTGGATGCGGAACTGGGTGGGACGCCGTTGACCGCGTTGAAGCTGCAGGGGTTGTTTGGGTTGATCGAGTTTGTGGCTGCGAAGGATGCGCTCGACGCCTTTTTGATCGGGTTCGAGGACTTGGAGAATGCGCGGGAGATTGGGGCGGGAACTCGCGACAATCTGAAGGGGACGGTGCGGCAGAAGTTTGGTCAGTTCCGGGGGATGCTGCGGGCGGTGCTGCCGAATTCGAAGTATGCCGCCGCCGCTCCGAACCTGCCGAACTTTGGGGCGGACGAATCGAAATTCCTCGCCCCGATTGACGATGCCGCCAGCCTGTGGCTGCGGATCAATGCCGACACGACCATTCCGGGCTTCACGCCGCCGCTGGTGATCGCCGGAATGACGCAGGCGATGTTCGCGGCAGAGATCACGGCGATCCGTGCCGCCTATCACGCCATCCGCGTGGCCGATACCAATCTCAACGTCGCTCGCAAGGAACGCCAGACGCTGCTGAACGCCGCGTTTGAACGGATGGTCCAGTACCGCGCCGCGGTCGAGGGTCTGTTCGGTACCGATCATCCGCTGACGCAATCGCTCCCGGCCCTCTCCTCCGCGCCGGGCAGCACTCCTGACGAGAGCGACCTGTCGGGGAACTGGAACCCGGCGACGGATCAGGCGGACTTCACCTGGACGCCCTCCTCGAACCCGAACCTCGACCACTATCAGATGCGGATGTCGAGCGGCTCCAGCTACGACGCGGCGACGGCGACGGTCATTGGCAACTTCCCGCCCGGTACGACGTCGTTCTCGACCACCGATGGCCTCGCAAACCCCGGCGATGTGGCGTCGTACAAGCTGTTCGTGATCCTCACCACGGGCAACGAAGCGGGCAGCAACACGGTGACGATCACGCGACCGTAGAAGCCCCGTCGAAAACAGCGTGCCACGGTTGCGTCCGCCTGCTGAAGATGCACCGGGTGCGACTACGATGAGCATTCCTTTTGAGAAATTCACCGGCTGATTCTAAGAACCTCGTTGGCATGGATTTGCGAAGCGATTCGGCGTAAAAATTGCTTCGCCTTCGTCCGCCCAAATTCACCATCACACGAGCACGTCATCATGGGGATGCCTTCGGCTCAAAATCCGGCGATCGTCCTGGATCTCTTGGACACCACGACCGGTCAGCCGCTCCAAACTTGGCGATTCACAGGACAGACGCGAATCCTCATCGGACGCGCCTCGGAAAGTGATGTCGTCGTGGCCAGTGGGTACGTGTCGCGGGCTCATGCCTATGTGCAGAATGTGGATGGTGTCTGGCAGGCCGTGTCGATCAGTACTCAACAATTGCTGGTGAACGAACGAAAGGTTGCCTTGGTTGAACTCTTTGACGGGTGTGTCTTTCGACTGGGGTCGAATGGATGCTCGATGCGCTTCAGCAGGAATATCCAAGAAACGACCGCTCCCGATTCGGGGCAGACCCTGTCCATTGATCCAAACACTCATCCGTTCCTGCAACTCGACCGCAACCAGTTGACGCGCGAAGTCGATGAGATTGCGAACGGGGACTTTTTCAAAAGCCTCAGCGAAAACCTGCAACGCCTGCGACGGCCTCGAAAGCCCGGTGCGGACTCCGATTAACGGGCTGACGAAAAGGGCGTGCCACGGCTCTGTGAGCCGTGAGAGTAGTCAAAAGTCTCACGAAATCCGCACGGCTGGCACAGCCGTGGCACACGATCAATCCTTGTTCAACAGCAATCCTTGTTCAACAGTCCGCGATGGATCACCTTCTTCCGCTCAACTAAAGTGGAATTCACTCCCTTCGTCACTTCGCCCGCGCGAGGAGTCCCGCGTTGTCCCAGATCATTTCCATTCATTCGTTTCGCGGGGGAACCGGGAAGTCGAATCTCACCGCCAACCTGTCGGCGTTGCTGGCGAAGGCCGGTCACCGGGTCGCAGTGATCGATACGGATATTCAGTCACCCGGCGTCCACGTCATCTTTGCGCTGAAGCCCTCCGACGTGAAACTGGCGCTCAACGATTTTCTCTGGGGACGCTGCCGCATTGAGGAAGCCGCTTACGATGTGACCGCCGCTGCGATCGGAAAGTTCGACGAGTCGGCGGCGCGTCCGCGACTGTTTCTGATTCCCTCCAGCGTGAACACGGGGGAAATCGCGCAAATTCTTCGCGGGGGATACGACATCGGGAAGCTCAATGACGGCATCCACGAATTGATTCGCGCACTCGATCTCGACTATCTGCTCATCGACACTCATCCCGGCGTGAACGAAGAAACGCTGCTGTCGATCGCCGTCTCGGACCGCCTGCTGCTGGTGATGCGTCCGGACAGTCAGGATTTTCAGGGGACGGCGATCACCGCCGAACTGGCTCGCAAACTCGATGTCCACGAAATGCTGATTGTCTTGAACAAAATACCGGCCGGGATGGACCGCGAGTTCCTGTTGCAGCAGGTCGAGTCGGCGTATGGCGCACCCGTGCTGGCCATGCTGCCGCTCAGTGTCGAAATGGCAACCCTGGCGAGCAGCGGGCTCTTCGCCCTGCGCTTTCCCGATCACCCGCTGACCCTGGAACTGCATAAGATCACCAAGCGACTGCTTTCGTAGCGCCCGACTGGCGACCCCGCCGATCAGGAACAGCGTGAGGGCCAATGACTGTGGACAATTCTGCGAACATCTCGGACCTGCAGTCTCTCATCACCAAGATGAAGTCGGCGGTGGCACCACTCCGCGACATCCTGAACGGATTGCATGCCAAGTATGCCGCGGTCCAGGAAGGGACAGTCGCCACGTACATCCCGGAACTGGCCAAGGCCGATCCCAACTGGTTCGCGATCAGCATCGTCAGCGTCGATGGGCAGGTGGTGGAAGTCGGCAACCATCAGCAGCTCTTCAGCATTCAGTCGGTCTCCAAGCCGTTCGTCTTCGGAATGGCGCTCGAGGATCACGGTCGCGAGCACGTGCTCACGAAGGTCAGCGTGGAGCCGACGGGTGAGGCGTTCAATTCCATCGTGCTCGACGAGCGGTCTAATCGGCCGTTCAATCCGCTGGTGAACTCCGGGGCCATCGCGACCGCCGATCTGGTAGAAGGCCGCGACTTTCCCGAACGGGTCACGCGATTGCTGGAGATGTTCAGTCGCTTCGCGGGGCGTCCGGTGTATGTCGACAACACGGTCTTCCTGTCGGAACGGGCCACGGGACATCGCAATCGGGCGATGGCCCACTTGATGCTCAACTTCGGCATGGTCCGCGATCGGGTCGAGGAAACGCTGGAACTCTACTTTCAACAGTGCTCCGTCCTGGTGAATTGCCACGATCTGGCCGTCATGGGGGCCACGCTGGCCAACGGGGGCGTGAATCCCTTCACGAAGGAACGCGCACTCAAGGCCGAGTATGTGAAGGATCTGTTGAGCATCATGCTGTCGTGTGGCATGTACGATTACGCCGGCGAGTGGGCCTATCGAGTGGGCATTCCCGCCAAGAGCGGGGTGAGCGGAGGAATCGTCGCCGTCGTGCCGGGCAAGTTTGGCATCGGCATTTTCTCTCCCTTGCTGGACCCGCGCGGCAACAGCGTTCGCGGTGTGCGAGTCTGTCAGGAGTTGTCTCAACAATTCGGCCTGCACGCTTTTGAAGCCGGCTTCACCGGACGGACCCTGCAAGACGAACTCGCCCGGAAATAAGGGCGCGAGTACCACCGACAGACAGCTCTCGAAGTCCGTCGATGTCAGTCGGCGTGCGATTCATGGCGGCGGGGGAACTCGCTACAGTGCTCGGGCCTTTCGGCAGCCTGCTCGTCCTGCACTGGAACTTTCATGAATGCCTCGCACGAAGACTCCGCGCCCGCTCATCAGACTTTGCCGCGCGTGCTGGGGTTGTTCGATGCGACGTGTGTCGTGGTCGGATCGATCATCGGGTCGGGTATTTTTTTGAAGGTTAGCAGCGTCGATAGTGCTCTCGCGCCGTATGGCTTTCTGTCGATCATGGGGATCTGGCTGTTTGTCGGGCTGGTGACGCTGTGCGGGGCGCTGGCCTTGGCGGAACTGGGGGCGATGTTTCCGCACGCGGGTGGCCCGTACCTATATCTGCGGGAAGCCTACGGTCGGCTTCCCGCGTTTCTGTGGGGCTGGACCGAGTTCTGGGTGGTGCGGACCGGTTCGGTCGGTGCCCTCGCGTGCGCGACGGTCCTCTACTTTCATCAGCTCGTCGAGTTGCCGCCGTTGGGGCAGACGTTGCTGGCGATCGGGATCGTGGTGGGACTGTCGCTCATCAACCTGTTCAGCACGCGGTGGGGAGCGGGCGTGCAGAGCGCGGCGACGGTGGCGAAGGTTTCTTTCTTGGCGGGTCTGATTGTGCTGCCGTTCCTGCTGCGCCGGATCGACCCGGCGAACTTGCAGCCGCTGCTGAGTTGGAACGATGCGCACCCGTCGATGCTGACGTTTTGGAAGGCGATTGGGATCGCGATGGTCGCGGTGTTGTGGCCCTACGACGGTTGGATCAACCTCGGGCCGGTGGCCGAAGACATTCGCGAGCCGCAGCGAAACGTGCCGCTTGGCCTGGGGATCGGCCTCGGCATTGTGATCCTCGTCTATCTGGGGGCGAACGTCAGCTATCACCTCACGCTGACGATGAGCCATCTTTCGACCAGCAGCACGGTCGCGGCCGATGTCTTCCAAGTGCTGTTCGGTCCACTCGGGGCACAGATCGCGGCGCTCGGCGTGATGTGCTCAACGTTCGGCGCGACGAACTCGAACATGATCACCGGACCGCGCATTTACCTGGCCGTCGCCCGTGATGGCCTCGTCCCGCGCTGGCTGCATCGCATTCATCCGATCTACCAGACGCCCGCCAATGCCATCGTGGCTCAAGCGGTCTGGACCGTGCTGCTGATCGTCCTCTTCTCGGTGTGGAAGCCGAGCGAGCCGCCGCCGACACCTCCCGCAGCGAATAAAGGTGAGACGCCAGCCGTCGCACCGAGTGGTCTCGCCGAGCCTGCCGCAACGTCGAAGGAGGCTGCTCGCGCCGCAACGCCACCGGCCCCCGAACCGCACTCCGTTCAGATGAAGCGGGCGTTCGACAATCTCACCGATTCCGTGATCTGTGCCGGACTGTTGTTCTACGGCCTGACCGTGTCGGCGGTGTACGTCCTGCGACGAACCCGGCCCCATGCCGAGCGGCCTTATAAGACGTGGGGCTATCCGCTGACTCCGGCTCTGTTGCTCGTGGCATACGCAGGAGCCTTCGTCAGCCTGCTGATCCAGCAACCGCAGCAGACGCTCAGCGTGCTGATGTTGATCGCTTCGGGAGTCGTCTATTATTTCGCGGCCTTGCGCTGGCAGCGGCCGGTGGCGGTGAAAATTGATTGATGGCGCGGGGCTGGACCTGACTCACCCCTCACCCCCGGCCCCTCTCCCCGGAGGGGCGAGGGGAGGAAGAAATGACAAAGCGGCGATTCACGGAAGCACATGACATCTCCCCTGCTCCACATTGTTCTGTACCAGCCCGAGATTCCTCCCAACACGGGGAACATCGGGCGGACGTGCGTCGCCATCGGGGCCAAGCTGTGGCTGATTCGTCCGCTGGGGTTCAGCCTCGACGAGCAGCAGCTTCGCCGCGCGGGGCTGGACTACTGGCCACACCTCGACTACGAGATCGTCGATAGTTGGCCAGAAGTCTTGCGGAAGCTACCCGGTCGCAACGTGTGGTGCGTCGAGAACCCGGCCGCTCGCACCGTTTGGGAGGCCGATTTCTCACCGGGCGATATTTTGTTGTTCGGACGCGAAACGAACGGCCTGCCGCGCGAGATCATCGAGGAACTGCGCTCGCGCACCGTCCAGTTCCCGATGCACCCGGAAGTCCGCAGCCTGAACCTGGCCAACGCCGTTTGTGCCGTCGCGTATGAGGCAGTCCGTCAGTTCGGCGGGCTGCCGATGAAGACCAGAGTTGAGTGACGAGAGTCGAGAGCCAGAAAACAGGCCCTCGCGACTGATTGCCGTTCATCCCCTGACACGAAAGCGCCTTCCATGACCAGCACCGTCGAACAGCGTTTGAAACAACACGGCCACGAAGTTCCGACCGCTCCCGAAGCGATCGGCTTCTACGTTCCCGTGCTCCGGACCGGGAACCTTGTCATCACCAGCGGGCAGTTGCCAATGGTCGGCAAGGAATTGATGTTCAAGGGAAAGGTCGGAAAGGATCTGCACGAGGAAGAAGGGGCTCACGCGGCGCGGATGTGCGCGTTGAATGCTCTCGCGCAGATCAAGTCCTGCATCGGCAGCCTCGACCGCGTGACGCGGATCGTGCGCGTGGAAGGCTACGTCCAATCGGCCGAAGGCTTCACGAAGCAGCCCGCCGTCATCAACGGAGCGTCGGAACTCCTCGTCCAAGCCTTCGGCGATGCCGGCAAACACACCCGCATCGCCGTCGGAGCCAACGAACTGCCGATCAACGCGGCGGTGGAACTCGTCGTCTGGGCCGAGGTCGGTGATTCGCCGCCAGCGTGAACGTGAGGGCGGGTGTGGCTGGCCTATGCTTCCGGAATCATCCGTTCGGACATCTTTCGGCCGGGGTGTTCGTCGGGGCGCGAGTGGCAATAGACGGCGGTCCACTCGGCGAGGCGGCGGCCCAGTTTGCGGCAGGCGGCGTGAGTTTCCTCGTCGCGCGGTTCCTTGGCGGCGATCGCGCCGTAGTGCAGCGTCAGGTCGCGGCTCACGTAATCGGTGACGCCGAACACCAGGAAACCGAAGTTCATCAGCACCGTCAGCAAACTCTGACAGGCCAGTTCGGAGCCTCCGCCCCAGCCTCCGGACGAACTGAACGCGCACGCAATCTTGCCATCCACCTTCGCCCACTGCGGCATCATGGTCTCATCCCAGAACCGCTTCATCTTCCAACTGAGCAGCCCCATGTTCGTCGGACTGCCGACCGCGAGGCCGTCACACCAGACAACGTCGTCAGCTGTCGCCTCGTCCACCGATCGCAATCGCACCTCGGTGTCGGCGATGCTCCCCGCCCCCTCCGCCACGAGTGCCGCCATGCGCGCCGTGTGACCGGACCGTGAATCGAACAGAACGAGAATCTTGTTCATGCAGCCATCTTGAAGAAGAGTGAATTGATGATGAGTCCCTAAGACTTCACGCTCAGGTCATGCTTTCGACTGTTCGGACCTGCCGGTGAAACAGGAAGCCCGGCATCTTGGACGATGCCGGGCTTTGCACCACTTATTGCAAGACTCCGCGCGAGATCATTTCGCCGCCGCGACCTGCGGCTTGTAACCCGGGGCGGCGGTGAACTTGAAGAGTTCCTTGCCATCTTCGGCGTTCCAGAGGCGGACTTCGCCGTCGTGGCTGCCGCTGGCGACTCGTTTGGTCGCCGGGTGGTAGGCAACGGCGTAGATCCAGTCGAGGTGCGGGCCGAACTGCTTGACCTGCTGGCCGTTCGTCAGGTTGAACTGCCGCGCGGTCTTGTCAGCACTGCCGCCGAAGGCCATGCCGTCGGGTTGAGTCACGATCCGGAAGACTTCGCCACCGAAGGCCATCTCGCGCGCTTGTTTCGCGTCGCCGACCGCCCAAACGCGAATCTTGTTGTCGCGACCGCTCGTGGCCACCGAGTTGCCGTCGGGGAGGAAGCCGACTCCAAACACGGGCTGCCCGTGTCCGTTGAACGTCGCTTGAGACTCGCCCGTCGTGCTGTCGAAGACCTTTGAAGTCTTGTCTCGGCTCGCGGTGGCGATCTTCTTGCCGTCGGGCGACCATGCGACATCCATCACCCAGTCGGCGTGGTCTTCGATCAGCTTCTGCTGCTGGCGCGAGGCCACATCGAACAACCGAACCGAACGATCCGCACAAGCCGCGGCGAGTCGAGTCCCATCCGGACTGAAGGCGACCGCAAAGACTTCATCGTCCGTCGTGAAGAGATCCGCGATCAGCACGCCATCGGCGACGTTGAACAGTTTCACCTCACCCATTTGTCCTGGCGTGCCGGCGGCGACGGCGATCTTGGTGCCGTCGGCGGTGAACTCGATGTCGTGAGGCCGTTCGGCGATGTTCGTGATGCGGCGCACGATCTGTCCGTCGGCGGGGTTCCACAGGATGACCTCGCGATAGCCCGACGTTGCGAGCAACGTGCCATCCGGGCTGAAGGCGACGGCCATGACGGGGACCGGCACGCGATAGCTCTCGGGCGGCGCGGGCTGCGTCAGCTTGGGGATGATCGTGATGAGCTGTGCGGTTCCGGCGACTCCCGCGTCGAGGCGGGTTCCCGTCTCGATCCACTTCTTGACGACTGCGACCTGCTCGGCGGTGAGCGGATCGGCATCTTTTGGCATCGAGTGATCTTCGATCATCGTCTGAAGGAGCGAATCACCCGGCTTGGCCGCCACCACCGACGGGCCGCTCTCGCCCCCCTTCATCAGGTTGGCATACGTCTCCATGTTGAGACGCCCTTTCGCGGTACGCGCGTTGTGGCAGGCGAGGCACCGCTGTGAAAAGATCGGCGCGACAGACTTCGCGAACGAGACCAGCTTTCCGGCCGCAACCATCGTCGTTTCGACTTCGATCAGCTTGGCGATCGCTTCCTTGCCGAGAGCTGCAAACGTGGCCTCGGCCTGCGCCAGTTCCGGCTGGAATGCGGTGTTGGCCGTTTCCGCCGCCTTGATCTTGGCCGGTTGCTCGGCAACGAGCTTGCGTGCTTCCGCCAGCGCGGTCTCGATGGGTTGCACGGCCTTCAAGGCATCTTCCAGTCCCTTCGTGGCCGTGACGACTTTCTCAGCCGCGGCCTTGGCCTTGTCGGCCTCGGCCTGTTCGGTGTCTTTGCCCTTCGCGTCCTGAGCGGCCTTCGCCGCCGCAGTCGATTCCGCTTCGAGCTTCGTCCGTTCATCAGTCGCCTTCTTCACCGCCTCCTGCAATTTGGGGAGCTTCCCCTCACTGTCCTTCACCGTCGCCTCGGCCTTGTTCTGTTCGATCTTCAGCGTCGTGATGGCCGTCGCGAGTTCCTTGGCCTTCGCCCGCGCCGCCTGAATCGCCGGCTCACCCGCCACTTTGCGAGCCGCCGCTTCATCCGCGACCTTCTGCTGCTCGGCAATCTTCGCGTCGAGGTTCTCTTGAGCAACCAGACCACTCGCGGTCAAAGTCAGCAACCAACCGGCAACAACAAGGCGGGCGAGGCACTTCATGGAGCGATCCTTTTCATTCGGCGAGACGACTTCATTCGGCGAGACGACGGATCGGTGAGCGGCCTTCCCAACGAAGACCAGACCAGTCGCAACTCAAAGGCGGGAGGAATCGGCAGGCGGGTCAATCCGCATGGTCGGGCATCAGCATCACTGGATGAGAGGGCAGTGTCAAGCTGCGGATGCCCGCTCACAGCCACGAACTTTCTTTTCATCACGGAGCCAATGCCGGGCAGTCGTTGATGCCTCCCGCGCGTACAAGAAGCCCGGCCTTCGGAAGGGCCGGGCTTCTGATTGATCTCAATGAGACGCGAGCAAAGTGAAGCCGACAGGGCGACGATTCACGTCATGCGAGCCATGCCCATCCGGGCGTACCCGCTTACTTGCGGTGCCGAATCTTGCTGCGGTTCTTCCGCTTCTTGCGGCCAATCTTGCGTCGACCCTTACCCGTTTGCTTGACACCCATTAGCTCTGCGCTCCCGTCATCATTTTGTCTCCGCGTGAATCCGCCAGCCTGAACCGCTGGCGGGGGGAGGAAGATAGCAGTCTTGGCGCAAACGATCAAGCAACGACTGTCGTGTGGAATTTCTCGGTTCTCGGCTTCCTGCGAATGACCAGGGACGAATGACCAATGACTCCCCGCCCGGTTACGGCCTCGGTTTTCTTCCCGAAACGAGGCGGTAGTCCTTGGCCTCGGTCGCCTGAATATGGATGAACCAGAGCGGCATCCGCTCCAGAAACCAGTTCGGTGTCTTGGTGACGACCTGCACCAAACCGCCCGGCTTGAGGGCGCGAAAGGCCGTGTCCATGAACAGCTCCGCGATCGCATAGCCCGAAAAATAGGGGGGGTTGGCCAACACGAGGTCGAAGTCGCCGGTCGAGGCCGACGCCCCCTCACAATCGAGAATCGCCGTGATGCCCGGTGCGTCGTTGATCTCCGCGTTGTGCTGCGTGCATTGGACGGCTCGTGGATTGGAGTCGAGCGCCATGACCGTGACCTTCTCGGCGCGAAAGGCCGCCGCAAGGCTGACGGTTCCCGCGCCGCAGCCCATGTCGAGAACACGCATCTTCGGACGGATCTCCATCGCGTTGATGAGCGTCCTCGCGCCGAGATCGATCCGGCGATGCGAGAAGACTCCCGGCCGACTGAGGACACGGATCAAGCGGCCGTTGTCCCGGAAGGCGAACTCGCAATCGAACTCCTTGACCTTCTTGAGCGGCCCGGTCTTCGTCGCGAGGTACAGCGTGCCGACTTTCTTGAACGGTCGGCGCGTGACCTTCGGGAACAGTTCGCGAAGCTGCTCGTGCAGCCACTGGTCTTCATCGTTGTCGGTCGAGGCGATCAGGCGTCCCCCCTCGACCAGCCGCTGATGGGCCTGCTGCATCAGATCGCGCGTCAGTTCGGCATCGCCTCCCTTGCGGAAGGCGAACGCGACGAGATCGAACTCGCCCTCGGGCAGGTCCGGTTTGCAGAGCAGTCGCAAATTGTCGACGGGACCGTGATCGAAGACTTGAAACTCGGACTGATTCTTCTGGTAGAGGTCAAAGAAGCAACAGGCAACTTTCGCGTCAGGCCGCTCGCGGGCGTAGGTCTCGGCAAACTGAGCGCGACCTGCGGTGGTACAGAGGACGCGAGTCGCTTCGAGTTCGGGGATCGCGTCGATCAGAAGTTGCTCGTGCGGACGAACGGGAAGGCTGGCCGAGGAGGATTCGTCTCCGAAGTCGTATTCGTCGTCATCGAGCGGTTTCTTGGAGGGGCGCGGCACGCGGTGGCTTTCGGTGGGGTCAGTGTCTGTCAAAAAACCGGAAACACGATGGACAGTTCTTGATTTCGGTGGGCACTCAAATTGTTTGTAGCGTCGTAGCCCTGAAAGGGCGCAATAGGCCAGCCCAGGGCAACGCCCTGGGTGGCGGTCGCACGGAACGCTTGAAGCCCTGAAGGGGCGAATTATCGCGAACGTAATTCGCCCCTTCAGGGCTGGGCCGTCCCCATCAACCGAACCCCAGGGCGGTGCCCTGGGCTGGCCTGACTCGCCCCTTCGGGGCTGAAAACCAGTTCGTTTGGCAAGGCCCCAACGCGACGTTCGACGAACAATTCATCGCTACACCACGCGGCAAAGGTAGCACTTGAGGTAATCGGTTTCGAGACACGTGACCGAAGTCGGGTGATCGGCCGCCGCGCCGCGAGCCTCCAGAATCTGCAAGCGACGATTCTCGTGCAGCGCCGCCTGGGCGAGCGTGTCGACAAACATCTCGCTCGAAACGTGGCCCGAGCAACTGCATGTCGCCAGGAATCCGCCCGGCTTGAGGACACTGAGCGCCGAACGGTTCAGGCTGTAATAGCCTCGCAGTGCGGCCTCGACCCCCTGCCGATGCCGCGCGAGTTTCGGGGGATCGAGGATCACGGTATCGAAGCGTTCGCCAGCCGCCGCCAATTCTTCGAGCGCTTTGAAGCAGTCACGTTTGACCAGCGTCAGCCGGTCCGCGACGCCGTTGAGTTCCGCGTTGGACCGGGCCAGCGCGAGAGCCGACTCGGACATGTCGACGCCCGTAACGTGACTCGCCCCGCCGTTGACGAGACAGTTCAGCGCGAAGCCTCCCGAGTAACAACAGACATCCAGCACGCGATGGCCTCGCACGAATTCGGCCACGCGGCGGCGGTTGTCTCGCTGGTCGAGAAAGAACCCGGTCTTCTGCCCCTCCGCCACGTCGAGGCTGAACTGCACACCGTTCTCGCGAATGAGGAGCGGTCGCGGCGGAGCCTCACCCCACAACAAGCCGTCGGTCAGTTCGAGCCCCTCAGCCTCGCGAATTCCCTTCTCGGTCCGCAGCCAGATGCCGCGCGGCTGGAGCTTGGTTTGTAACAACTGGACGATCAAGTCCAATCGTTTCGAGAGGGCAAGGCTGGTCACCTGCACCAGCAGCCAGTCACCGTAGCGATCGACGGTCAGCCCCGACAACCCATCGGCCTCGCTAAAGGCGAGCCGGCACGCTGAGTCGGGACCGAACTCACCAAACAATCCGCGGCGCAGCGCAATCGCGTCGTCCAGCCGCTGCGACCAGAACGCCTCGTCGAGCGGAACGGCCTCGTCCCACGAGTAGAGTCGGACGCAGATCTGGCTCTGCGGATTGAACAATCCGCGCGCGACGAACCGCTCGGCATCGTCGATGACATCGACCACGTCCCCCGGCTGAGGCTCCCCGACGAGCCAGTCGACCGCCCCCTGAAAGACCCACGGATGCCGACTAAAAAACGGCAACGCCTTGCGCGGTTTGAGGACAATCTGAGGCAGTTGCAAGTCTTGCACGGGGGACGCCTGGGTTTCTGTGATGAGTGCTGTGAGCAAGGTCTGTTCTATTGAAGCGTCAGGGCGTAACAAAAGCCCGTGATCATCCAGACCAGCAACCCGATCAACGTCGTGAGAGCGGCTGTGATGTACGCGGCTCGACCGCGATGTTGCCAATAGGCTTCACAAAGAGTCAGCACTGACAGACTGAGATAGGACTGCGCGACGGCCAAAAATTGATTCACGAGTGGAAAATTCGGAGAGGCACCAAAGGCTTGCACCATGATGAGGAAAGCGGCGGGAGGAAAACAGACGAAGGCCACGAGGAAGATGCCCACGAGTCTGACTGGCCGATCATCGCGTATCCATCGATTGAAGACCGCGCCCCACAATCCGGCAACCGTGAGAACGGCAACCAACACCGCTGGCCCGGCTACGTTCGGCCATCCCGTCACAAACCGCAACAGCCACAAGGGAAACAGCAGGAACCACTCGGCCATCGAAGAATAGGAGTTCATTCAATGCAACCTCATCTCCCCCTGTCGTGTCGCACCGTTTGAACGAGCCGAGGCTGGCATCCCGCTCGTCGAATGAGCGAAGACGAACGCAGAAACCTGCGGAATGCGAGACGCTATTTCAATCCGAGCGACTTCACCGCCTCGCCGTCGACTTCTTCGAGGTAGGCCAACAGGCGGTCGCGTTGGTTGGTGAGGTGGCGGACTCGCAGGAGAGACCGGACGCGCGTGGTGAGTTCGAGGCGGTGAACGGGCTTCGTCAGGAAATCATCTGCGCCAGCCAGGACCGCACGTTCGATGTCGCCGAGTTCGTTGAGGGCCGTGACCATCAGGATCGGGATGTCCTTGGTCATCTTGTCCGCGCGCAGCCGCTTGCAAACTTCGTAGCCGCTGAGTTTCGGCATCATGATGTCGAGCAGAATCAGGTCCGGCTGGAACTTCGCGACTTTGGTCAGCGTCTCCTGGCCATCGTGAGCCATCTCAATCTCGTACGGTTCGTCGGTCAGGTAGGCATCGAGCAACTCGCAGTTCTGCAGGTTGTCGTCAGCGATCAGAATGCGGGAGCGTTCGGTCATGGCAGCAGGTCCGTGGCGTGGTTCGGTCGAATCAAGGGGCCTCGGTCGTCGGGTGTTGTGGCGGGAATCTTATCGTCTTCGTTCGTGAATCGGAATTGGCGCGGGCTGATGGCAGGGAGATGCCGCTCTTCCTCCCCGCCATTCTTCTTCCCCTCGCCCCTCCGGGGAGAGGGGCCGAGGGTGAGGGGCGATAAGACGCACAAGCTGGCAGCATGTGCTACGGGCTGTCACGGCCAGGCGATGGGCGGCGTCCCTTCGATCAGACGGCGGAGGAGCGTTTCGTCGATTCGACCTCGAAAGCGAACCTTGCCGTCGCAGGCCACGACGGGAACGCAGGTGTTGAACTGCTGAACGAGATGCGGGTCGGAGTCGATGTCCACTTCGTCAACCGGCGGAAGCCAATTGGAATAGTCGGTGAGCACATCGGCGGCCTCATCGCACAGCGAACAATTGGCCCGCGTGTAGAGCGTGAGTCGGCGAAAGCGGCGTCCTGGAACGGCAGGTTTCCACGATCGAGCGTCATCGTCGCGAGGCTCGGATTGCCAGAGCCACTGCCAACCGACGACGACGCCCACCATTCCCAGCAGGAACCACAGCGGTTGGTTCTGATGCCAGAAACGCGGCATCCCCGGAATGCCGTGCGCGGATTCAATTCCCTGGAGCACGAGCACGATGACTCCCGCGGCCAGGGCAATCGTGCCCGGCAGCGACAGTCGTTCCATCGCGTTGGGTCGAGGGCCGGAGTGTCGGTGAGTCATGACTTCTCAAACGGTGTGTGTCCAACAGAACTCTCTGCGACTTCGTCCTGTTGTTCGGCAGAGACTGGAAACGCTGCGAATCGACTGGTAGTTTACGCGAGCGCGTTGCAGCCAAGCCAGTCGTCGCGGGACGACCGTTCTTTCAGTTTCCCATCAAGTCGGAACGGTTGATCCTGTCGCCGCAGGGAAGCGTGAATCGGCGAAGTCCAATCTCGAGATCGTTGCGTCCGCAACGAGGTCCATATCTCGTCGGTCTGGAGCAGGCACAACTTTGATGTCCAGTAAGCCCAATACCGATTCTTTCGTCGCCGTGCTCAAGAAGAGCGGTCTGGTCGAATCCGAACGGCTGCAGAAAGCGATTGCCAATTACACGACGGGCGGTGGCAGGGCGGAAGATTCCGCCAGGCTGGCCGAGCACCTGATCTCGAACGGCACTGTCACCCGCTGGCAGGCCGAGAAACTGCTGCAAGGGAAGCACAAGGGCTATTTCCTCGGCAAATACCGGCTGTTGTCGCTGCTGGGCAAGGGAGGCATGAGTTCGGTGTATCTCGCCGAACACACGCTGATGCGCCGCCGCTGTGCCCTGAAGGTGCTGCCCACGAAGCGCGTCCACGACTCGTCGTACCTCGCCCGCTTCCATCGCGAGGCTCAGGCCGTGGCGTCGCTGGATCATCCGAACATCGTCCGCGCGTATGATGTCGATCATCAGGCGGACCGTGAAAATGAGATCCACTTTCTGGTGATGGAATACGTCGAAGGGGACAGCCTGCAGGAGTTGGTGCAGAAGAACGGCGTCTGCGGTTTCCTCGACGCGGCCGAATACATCCGACAATCGGCACTCGGGCTGCAACATGCCCACGAAGCGGGAATGGTCCATCGCGACGTGAAGCCGGGAAATCTGCTCGTCGATCCGAATGGAGTGGTCAAGGTGCTGGACCTCGGTCTGGCGCGATTCTTCACCGGCGACGAAACCGAAGATTCTCTGACGGTGGCTCACGACGAAAAGGTGCTGGGGACCGCGGACTATCTGGCTCCCGAACAGGCTCTCGACAGCCACACGGTCGATGCACGCGCCGACATTTACGGCCTGGGCTGCACGATGTACTTCCTGCTCACGGGTCGACCGCCCTTCATTGAAGGCACGCTAACTCAGCGGCTGATGGCCCATCAGACGAAGACGCCGCCCGCAGTCGAGTCTCTGCGAACGGACACGCCCGCTTCGCTCGCCGCCATTCTCCGCAAGATGATGGCGAAGAAGGCCGACGACCGTCACGCCACCGCCAGGGAAACGGCCGACGCGCTGTTCGCATGGATTGACGTGAACGCCGACGATGCGTGGCGCAAGGCTCACTCGGTCGTCTACGGGACCGCGCGCAAGAACGACAGTGGAACCGGTTCAGCCCCCATTCCCATTGCAAGACCGATCGTTGCCTCGCCGGTTGCCTCGACCACGGCGGCTGAGTCCACCGGACCGCGAGTTCCCGTCCACGCTCCTTCGGCACCACAGTCGACGGCCGTCGCGCAGAGCGTCGATACCGAGCTCACCAGCTTCTTCGCTTCGATCTCGGGGGCTCAACCGGCCGCCCCACCGAAAGCGCCGCCGAAGCCACCCGCCGCGTCCTCGCTGTCATTTCTGAAGCAGCCTCCGCACCTCGCATCAAAGTCATCGCTCAAACTGCCCGTGATCGCGAAGCCCGAATCAGACGCTTCCCCATCGCAACCGTTCGATCTCACGCCGGCTCCGCTCGCCACCGCCTCCGCATTTCCCGACTTCATTTCGACGACGGCCACAGCGAAACCCGCAGCGGCACCTTCAGCACCAGCACGCTCGGGGGCCTTGATCTCCGTCGCGGCACCGCCACCGGTCAAGGCTGTCGCGCCACCAAGCCACTCCAAGCTGAAGCTGAAGAAATTACCCGTATCCGTTTTGGCAGGAGCCGCCGGCGGTTGCGTCGTGCTGCTCCTGCTCGTCGCTTATTCAATGGGCTGGTTTGGCGGCTCGACCGCCAGCACGAAAAGCACGCCGATGACAAAGTGGCCCGCCGACAAACGAGAGGTCACCGTCGGCGCAAGCAAGGCCGAATACAAGACCATCGTCGAGGCGTTGAGGGCCGTGCGGGCGAGGTTTGTGCCGAACAATGACAACGACCAGTTTGTCATCCGAATTGCTGCCGGTACGTACCGGGAGAACATCTCCGTCGATGCCAGCCTGCGCAGAATTGGTAAGAAGAAACCCGGTGAATCCGCCGTGGTGGAATGGCCCAAAGGGATCAAGCTCGTCGGCGAGGGGAATGTCATTCTCGAGCCGGGCAAAGACGGACCCCAGAACGGTCCCGTCATCCGGTTGAAGCAGATCGCCAGATTTGTCATCGAAGGGGTCGAGATCAATGCCTCCGGCAAGCCCACCGCCATCGAACTCTCCGGTTATATGGAGGACACGCAACTGACGCGCCTGACGATTCGCGGATTCACCGATGCGGGTGTGTCGTGCCAGGGGGCGCAGGGATCGGCGTTCGGTGTGTCGACGAGCGACGAGGTGGTTCTCGAACAACTGCGATTGGAACCCGCCGCGAGCGCGACGAATGCCGTGGGTGTCAGAATGCGCGAGGACGAAAGTGGCAACACCAGCTATGTCATTGTCCGAGGCTGCAGATTCATGGGACCGATGGCGGCGGGGATCGCGATCTCGGGGTCGTGGCCGTTCAAGATCATCATGACTGAGAACCTCTTCAGCCAGGCGCAGGATGGTGTTCGCTTTGAAGGTTCGATTCCGTGGAAGGACATCGTTCTGGCCAATAACACGTTCCACGACGGTCGTCATGGGATTCTCTTTACGAAGATGCCCGGCGATGGCTCGCGCGATCTCGTCTTTCGCCGCAACCTGTTCTCCAAAATGCAGGTGGCCGACGGCTTGGTGCAGGAGGGCTACGACGAGGGGATGTTCAATGGCATGATCTCCAGCGAACCTCCCGGAACCGACTACAACTGGTCCGATCGCGCCGCGCCCACCGCCCCGCAGACGGGAGAGATCAACGCTCTCTTTACGCAGCATGGCAAACGCGGAGAGACCGGCTTCGCATTCGCGTCGAGTGAGACCAAGAGCTCGAAGTTTCTCGCTCCCTCTGACAAGAGCGTGCAACGAAAAGTCGATCTCTCACCCGATGCCAAACTGAAGCTGAACTACGAGAAGCCTTGGGTTGGAGCCGTCGGCCCCTGATGATCAATTGTTGAGATCGTGGTCGTGGGCGAATCGGGTGTGGCCAACTCTTCATTCGGGACTGCAAACTTCCGTCCGGTGCCCCTAGAATCCGCATTATCGGAAAACTCAAATTGGCCTTCTGACGCAATCGCCTTGGTGGGCAGGACTTATTTTTTTCAGTGAACAATCGAGCGTCATTCGACCGAGCGGTGTCCACACGGCGAGCCGGTCGAACAAAGCACAACCTGCGTCTTAGAGACGACTTAGCCCGCCATTTTGGAGGGCTGTCTGGCGTGACTTCACACCTCTCTCGCACAGGCTGCATCTGATGCGTCGTGCAAGGCGAAGCTGGCTTTGGTCTTAAACTGTACAGTTGCCCGAGGCCTCCTCCCTGCCCATCATGGTCTCACCTGCCAACAACCACCCCACGCCTCCCTCTCGTGGTCCTTGTCCCGCCCCTGGGAATCGCCCTACGTCAGTCTTGTGGAACGGTTGTCGGCTGCGAAACAGCAGGGGGCATCATGTCGTCGCGATTGTCGAAAACTCATCATCAACAACAACACGCGAGATCGCTGCACGGCGCAGTCTCCGTGCGAGTCGGTTCGACTCGTCCGAACGTCGCCTATCGCCAGCGCGGTCTCGTCGGTGGAAGCCGCTCGTCTGGCTTTGGTGCTCCCGAAGCGTGGCACGAACCGCGCGGTCGGAACAAGATCGAGTACATCTCACAACCGGCGGGCGAGCGCTTCCTCCATCCCGTTTCCGTCGATGAGGTCCGGGCGCGCGTGGCCCTGCTCCCCGCAGAGTTCACCCGCCCGATCGAAGTCATTCAGTTCAGCGCGATGACACGCAAGCGGCAATTCTTTCCGTTGTACGGAATGCAGTGGGGACCGAATGTCTACCTCTATCCGATGGAAGCATCACTCGTTGAAACATACCATCGGCCCCCGACACCGGAGCAGCTTGTCGAGGCCCGCATGTTTGGTGGCGAGTGGTCTCAGGTCGGACACGAGTGGCGTCTGACATGGACGCCCGACACGATCCGCGATTTTTATTTGAACAACGTGCTGATTCACGAGATCGGCCATGTGAACGATCAGCGCAACACGAACTCGGTGGCGCGCGAACGATATGCCAACTGGTTCGCCACCGAGTACGGCTTCCGCGCCTCGCGCGGACGCCGATAAGAGACAGAATGCCGACGGTTCAACGTCGGCCGGAGTCGTTGTAGCGTGCGGTTCATCGGGGCAGGATGCCTCGATGAACCGCATGTTCATTTCCGGTCAGGGTGGCGGCGACCAATTACTCCCGCACCAGATCGGCCGTCGGAGTGACGAGGCCCAGTTCGAGCAGACTGCTTACAAACTGACGGGCGATCGGACCGGCGGACTTGCCTCCCGAGCCGCCGTGTTCGAGCACCACGACGAACGCGACGCGAGGTCGCTCGGCGGGAACATAACCCGCGAACCACGCGTGATCGGCTCCGTTCGTTTCGGCCGTGCCCGTCTTGCCCGCAATGGTCACATCCTTCAGCCTCACGGTTTTGTAGCCGGTCCCCTTGGGATCGTGAACCACCATCGTCAGCCCTTCGCGCACTGCGGCCAGTGTCTCGCGATGCAATCCCGCAATCGGCTCCGCTTCGGGATGAGCGAACACTGGCCGGAAGGATCGCGAATCGTCCAGTCTGGACGGGCCCGCTTCCCCTGCGAGGTGCGGCGTGACGAGCTGCCCCTCGTTGGCGATGGCCGCCATCGCACGAGCCATCTGCATCGGTGTGACCAGCAGTTCTGATTGACCGATCGCCAAACCGAGCGTATCTCCCGGATGCCATCGACGGCGCTGGCCTTCGATCATCTCGTCAGGTGACGGCAAACGCCCGTCTCCTTCGGACGGCAAATCGATCCCCGTCGGCTGGCCGATGCCAAACCGGCCGGCCCAATCGACCAGAGTCTGCGGACCCATGCGTCGTCCCGCCGTGAAGAAATAGACGTTGCACGATCGACACAGTGCATCGGCCAACCGCATCTCGCCGTGTCCGAGTTTGTAGTGCCGGTACGTCAGGCATCGATGCTGATCGGGACGGTCGAGATATCCCTGGCAGAAAATCGGCGTGTCGGGACTCACCTTGCCGCTCTCGATGGCAGCCACCGCGGTGATGGCCTTGAACACCGACCCGGGTGCCAGCGCCATCTGAGTCGCTCGCGGGAACAGCGGCTTGCGGGGATCGGCGAGCAGATCGCGCCATCGGCCCTGGTCGGGAGTCACCAACAGATTGAGATCGAACCGTGGAGCGGCGGCGGCGGCGAGGATCGCTCCCGTGTGAACATCGAGTGCGACGAGACATCCCCCTTGCGGGCAGGTCGCCTCGTTCGCTTTCCCCTGATGCGATTCGTCGTCAGTCGCGCCGGCCAGCGTCACCGTTTCGAGGGCCTGGTCGAGCAGATGCTCCGCTCGGCGTTGCACGTCGGCATCCAGCGTCAGCACCAGATCGCGACCATGCTGCGGTTCGCGCAGCACCTCGCTGCTGACAACCTCACCACGACGATTCTTGACCAGCCGCCTCTCCCCGCGAACGCCATGCAGATGCGAGTCGTATTGCAGTTCGAGGCCACTGCGTCCGATGCGGTCTCCCGCGCGGTAGTCGAGCGGATCGCCTTGCGGATGTTTTTCACGACGGGCTTCACTTTCCTCGACCGTCAGCGGAGTGCGGCTGCCGATCAAATGTGCGGCCAGCTCCCCCTGCGGATAGGCGCGCCGCCTCTGCTCGGAGATCCGCACACCGGGATATCGCTCGGGGTGCGCTTCAATTTCCTCTTTCGTGTCAACGTCCACATCGGTCACGATCGTGTGAAAGCCCTCTTCCTCAGCGATCGGCCCCGAATGTACGGGCCGGTTCGTCGGCTCGGTCAACTCCCTGCGAACGCGATCCCACGCAACCTGCCAACCGCCACCAGAGGTCAGCGACGTGAGTTGCACCATGTCGGTCTGGCCTTCGTCGCGCTGTTCGCGGAACCGGATCACGGCCTGTTTAATCTGTGCGACTCGACGCCGAACGACGTCACGGGCGGAGGCCATCTGCTCCAAATCGCGACCCGTCAACGAAACGAGCGAGTTCCAGAGTTCCTGGCGGCGCGAGAGGACGCGCTGCTCTTCGGCCTCGACAAGTTTCTTGTCGCGCCGTTCGAGGCGGGTGAGGCGTTTCAACACCTCGCCGCGCAACCAGCTCGAGTCGGCCGACTCTTGAACTAGGCGATAATGAACCTGCAAGTCGTACTGCTTGACCTCGCCCGCCAGCACGCTGCCGTCGGCCGCCAGGATGCGGCCGTCGCGCGCGGGGATTTCTTCACGCACTTCGTAGGTCTGCTCGAAACCGGTCGCGAAGTCCTCGCGCAGCCCCACTTGAAGCTGCGTCATCCGCACGGCGACGGCGAACAGCGGAGCGATCATTCCCAGCCACAACCAGACCAGCCACAGGCCCGGCGCGCGATCCGCATCCCACGCGCTCGCCTGCCGCGAGTCGTCTTGTTGCCACGCCGTTGCCAGGCGATTCCACATCGTGTTCGTTCCACCGCCTCTATTCAGCGAGCAAGTTCCAGCAACGCCCGTGTCCCGGATGCGAGCGGTCTCTCACGACCGAACCTCCCGACAATAATCGTCCTCCGCAGACCAGCAGACCCGCGAGTCCCGCCGTGACGCTCGCTTCAACGACTGCCATCGCCACCACCGCCAGCGGATCAACGACTCGTCCACTCAGCGCGGAACAGACGAGAGGCGACGCCACTCGCCAGAGCAGCGCGACGACAAACACGATCGCCGTCACCGAGACCACTCCGCGCGAACGGCTGTTCGACTTGACGACTTGCAGCCCCCAACCAATGGCGGCCGCGAGCGACATTTGCACGCCCAGCCGCTCAGGCGACAGTCCATCCAACAACAACCCCAGGAACGCAGACCACGCGATTGCGGCCGCCCCCTCCGACCAGAATCCGATCACCACGAGCGTCAATGCCGGGAGAAATGGCCGACAGTTCGGTGGCAGTTCCCCCACGATCGCGCTGCTCTGCAATGCGACAGCCAGGTAGATCGAACACGCGATGAAAACTTGTCGCACAGCGATCCTTTACTGTAGTCGGGTCGCTCTGCCGACCGGACGTCCCGCCGACGGAGCGGCGGGACTACTGTATCCGGCCGCCAACCGTTCGGAGTTCACACTCGTTCGCAGAATCTGCACCGAGGTCAATCGACTCGGCGGCGGAGCCGGTTCGACGAGAACCTTCCATTCGCGATCGTCCGGACCGAGCGACGCCTCAACGACCCTGCCGTAGTACAGCGGAGTCGAGATGAGCCCGTCGCGGTCGGCCGTATAAACACCATCGCCGACTCGCACCGATTCCGTCGCGGCGATTCCCTCCAGCTTGCAGAGCGCGCCCCCCTGCCCCTTCAGGATGCCTCGTGCACCGAACGCGAAGCCGGACTCGGCTTCCTGAACCAACTGTGCGCGACCGCGATACGCCGCATCGGTCAACAGCAGCAACGTGCTGGTCCAGCGACCGACCCGCTCGATCTTGCCGATCACGCTGCGGCCCATCAGCACGGAGTCTTCCGGTGACAGCTCGCCATCCTGTCCGATATCGACGAGCGGCTGGCGGCTGTTCACGACGAGAGTCGATTCGCGCACGCCGTTCGCTTCGCCGCGATCGAGCAGCTTTCCACTGCGCCACTGCTCGGCGTGTACGTCGCCCAACACAGCCGCTTCGATGAGAGCGACGGAAGCCAATCGCGGCAGGCGACGCATGGCCGTCGGCAGCGCGGACTCGTGCCCTCGTTCCTCGTGTACCTTAGCCAGACGAGCCGCCAGCGCGGTACCGCGAGCATTCGCGTCGTCGAGCTCTCGCTTCAATCGAGCCACCTCGACCTGCTGAGTTCGAGCGGACTGCGAGGTGAGCGACGCCAGCCCCTCGCGCAGGGAGTCGCCTGTCGCGCAAACAGCCTGTTGACCGGGACGCATCGCGTCGGCCACCGCGCCGCGCAATCGAGACGCCACGCCGTCGGGGGCGAAGGACAACCCCACGCCGACCAGCACCAAGCCGCACGCCACTGGCAGACTCGCCGACGACATCACCGGTTCCTCACTTCGACACGCTGCACGGATCAACAACTTCACAACACAAGCCGACGGTCACAGATTGCCGTCACTGGTTTCGAGGCTGTCTTTCCATTGAGCCAGATGTTCAACGCAGATCGCCGTACCACGCACCACCGTTCGTTGCGGATCGGCCGCCAGACGAACGGGGATGCCGAGTTGCTCGCGAAAAAACAGATCGAGACCCGGCAGCAATGCGCCTCCGCCCGACAGCACCATGCCCGTGTCCGACAGGTCCGCGACCAGTTCGGGATCGCACTGTTCGATGACGCTCTTCACTCCGTTGAGAATCGATTCCAGCGGTCCGCGCACCGCTTCGCGCAGCTCTTCGCTGGTGATGATGGCTCGTCGCGGGACGCCGCTCACTGCATCGAGGCCCCGCACTTCACCGGTCCGTTCCTCGTCGAGCGGGTACGCGCAGCCAATCCGCATCTTGAGTTGTTCGGCGGTCTGATCGCCGATCCGCAGCGAGAAGTTTTGCTTGAGGTAGTCGATGATCGCCTGATCGAATTCGTCCCCCGCAATCCGCAGCGACTTGCCGGCCACAATCTCGGTGAGACTGAGGACCGCGACCTCCGTCGTGCCACCGCCGATGTCGCAGATCAGGCTGGCGAGCGGCTCGGCGATCGGCAGCCCCGCGCCGATGCCCGCCGCTTTGGATTCGGCCAGCAGATAGACACGACCCGCGCCGGCTCGCTCCGCGCTGTTGAAGACCGCCCGCTTTTCAACGTTGGTGATGCCGCCCGAAACCGCGATGACGACGTTCGGGCGGAATCCGGGAGTCGATCGTGTGGCCTTCCGAATGAAGTACCGCAACATCGACTCGCACAACTCGAAGTCGGTGATGGCTCCGTCCTGAATCGGCTTGACGGTGGTGATCGAATCGGGTGTCCGACCGAGCATCTGGCGAGCCAACTTGCCGACGGCGGTCCCTCGCCCAAGAATCCGCCGAGTCCCCTTTTGCAGGGCCACGACCGACGGTTCGTCCAACACCACGCCCGCGCCCTGAATGGCGATCAGCGTGTTGGCCGTTCCCAGATCGATGGCCAAGTCGGGGCTAAGCCAGCGTTTGAGGCGATGGAGCATCCGTACATCCCGCCGTGCAATGAAGAGCACTGTCCGCGCGGACCAGTCCCCCAAGGGGCGGTTCACGCGGGCGGGGTTGTAGTTCTTACATCATCTTCGGACAAGACGGGGTTGGCGTGAGGCAATCGCCGGCCAAACCGCTGCTGATCGCAGACGGGGGAGCGTGACACAGACTCACCGGGCGGCGTCAGCCTCGGCATTCCACGTCACCATCGTCCACGGGCGTAAGTCATCCGGCTCGCCTCGTCCGAAACAGGACTCATCCGCGGCAGGTGCAAGTCCGCTACGGCGCGAGCTTCCACCCGTAGGTGTTGAGCGTCATGACCAGGAAGACAATCCCGGTGAGCAGTGCGGCCAGCGAGACCCACAGCAACGCCACATAAATGTCCGGAGCCGGGCTGTTGTCAGAACTTCGTGGTGACATGGTCGCCCCTTTTGATGATGACGTTCTTGGCCTTCTCTTCTTTCACAACGATTCCGACGGCCTTGTCGGGATAGACCTGCGTCAGTCGAATCTGTCCGAGGTATTTGCCAGTCTCCACGTTGTAGGCGGTCAGCTTGTGACCGATATTCAGTCCCTCATCGCTTCCCAGCGAGATCTCGACGTACTCCATGCCCCCTTTGGGATCCTTGCGGTAGTCGGCAATCAAGCCATCCAACGGCGGGGCCGGAGTGACCTGGGCGAGCATCAGCTTGGGATCGCTCACCAGATTCTTGGAGGCCAGAAAACGCTTCATCGTGGCCACGTCGGTCAAAATTCGATCGTGCTTCTCGATCAACTGTTGAAGCTGCAAATCCAACGCGAACTTGTCGTCGGAGGCCTTCTGCAAACTCGTGATGAGTTCTTCGCGCGTTTGGAACAGGACCGAGTTCTTTTCGCGCTGCAGATCGGCTTCCTTCTTGCGTTCGTCGGCTTCCGTCGTGCTCAGGGCCGTTTGATCGCGCAGGCCATCCAGCGCCACGTTCAATCGCTTGTTGTCGGCATCCAGTGCCGTCACTTGATTACCCAGAGCCGTCTTCTCGCCGGTCAGTTGGGCAATCTGGTTGGTCAGCGCGTCAAGTTTGGCCTTGGTTTCGGTCCGCTCCTTGTCAACTTCGGCCTGCATGTCATTTTGCTTTTGAGTCGCCTTGGCCAGTGCGGCGGTCTGTGTCGTGGCCACCGTGCGCCAGTTCTTCTGTGCGGTATACACGGCACCGGCAAAGGACATAAACAGGATGCTCAGCACCAAGTGCAGTCCAACCAGGATCTTGCCAACTGTTGTCATCAGAGCACCTCACTGCGCGAAAGGCCAAAATCTCAAACCCGAACCCAATCCTCACCGCAACCCATTGCAGATTCAATCCCCGGCGGGCCTATTCGGCTTTGGTCGCGGCCTTTGGCTCGGTTCCCTCTTCGTAACCGCCGACTTGCTGCTTGAGCTGTGACGCTCGCCGCTCCAGCCGTTTCAAGTTCTCTTCCGCTCGGACCAGTTCGTCCTCCAGCACCTTCTGTTGTTGCTTGGCGGCGAACAAATCGTTGCGCAGCAGTTCGAGTTGGTTCTTCAGGCGGAAGGCCTCGTCGCGGCGCTCCTCGCCCGTTTTGCGAGTCCGCTGGATTTCACCCGACTTGGTTGTAAATTCGGTCGATGCGGTCTGGATCGCCGCATTCAATTGTTCGAGCTGCTTGTCGTAGGCATCCGATCGAGACTTCGCTCCGGCCGCATCGGGGGCGATCAACGCCTTGATCTGATCGATGATCGGTTTGATCTGCGCGATCTTCTGTTCCAGCTCACCCTTCACTTTTGTCGCGTCTTCCAATTGACGCTTTCTCGCCGCGACAACGGCCTCGGCCAGCAGTGGCGTGGCGGGCTGAACGGGGGCATCGGTCCGGCGTGCCTTCACCGCGTAGGTCGGCTTCTCGCCGGGAGCCATCGTGAAGACGAAGTCGTTCGTCAACTCGGCCGATTCGGACTCGCCCTTCCAGTTCGGTCCACCGCTGACCAATGACATCGCGAAAGCTGCGAAGCCGAGGCTCGATGCCGTCACGAAGACCACCAGAACTTTGCCGAGACTGTTCATGAACCGTTTGCCGCCGAAGTGTGACGGAGGAAGAGTTTGCCGACTGGTCAAATCCTACTGGTCCCGAGAGACGACCGTCAACAAGCGAATCCGTCCCGGCGCACGTTTGACCGCGCGCAGACAGACCGTCCGCCTCGGAAACCGTCTTCCCATTCGTCGGCTGTTTCGAATCGTCGCTCCATGCTCCGTGCGATAGACCGCCAAATCGGAGCCGTCAGCAAACCGAGTTTCGCCTCTATGACGTTTGTGCGGGTCGTGCCGACAGCCGCATCGCGACTTCTGAGGAGAACGGCTGGGTAGTCGGTCAGTTTGATGAAGGGCTCCGTGTGGGACGCGCTCCAGACCCGGTCACCCTGCCGCACGGGGCGAAAACCCGCGCGTCGGAGGCTTGATCGCAGTCCCGATACGAGGGATCGCAACTGCGATAGGACATTTCGCACCTGCGAAAGGACGAATCGCAGTGCGACAGGACGGATCGGGACTGCGAAATGGCGGATCGCAGCTGCGAAATGGCCAATCTCAGGTGCGATACGAGGGATCGCACCTGAGATATGGGAGGAATTTCGAGTCCGAAACCGGCCTGCGGGCGGGGAACGACGCGCAACGGCTTGGAATTGAGGCGTTTACGTCGCGAGGCGTCCCGTTCACAGTGCGGGAGGCGGCGACGGGGTGTGAACCGCAACTTCTGAGGAGAACGGCGGGGATCAATTCGCCCGGCCACACCAATCCGAAGCCACGCGAACGGGAAAGAAACGCCAGGCGGAGTTCAAACCGCAGCCTTCCGAGGAAGCCAGACGCTGAATGCCACGAAGCCCCCCGCCGCACAACACAGCATCGCAAACCAGTCGCCGAACCGGACGTACAGGCTGCGGCGGGGATCGAGCGGGACGGTGTGAACCAGTGCGGCATTGAGCTGCCTGTGCCACGCGCCCGTCTGCGGATCGCGAGCCGACGTGCGCGGCGCGGCCGGTGCGTTCTTGCGGGCATCTCCGTCGATGAAGACCTCCGGATCGAGAATCGCGCCGTCGCCATCGATGATCGCGCTGATCCCCGTGTTGACCGCTCGCACCAGCGGAGTCCGGCACTCAACCGCGCGGAAGGCCGATGTGATCAGATGCTGATCCAGTTCGCTCGACCCGTGGAACCAACCGTCATTGGTGAGGTTCACCAGCAGATCGACAGGCTTCCCGGCTTCGTGGTCCGATCCCGCCGCCACGATGCCGCGCACCAGATGAGGCACGGTGTCCTCGAAGCAGATCACCGGAGCCATGCGCCACTTGGCGTACTCAAACACGACCGCCTGCCCCCCCTTGTCCAAACCGTCGGAGCCGCGATACGGAGTGAGGTCCGTCAACCACGGCAGCGATTCTCGCAGCGGGATGTACTCGCCAAACGGGACCCGGTGCAGCTTGTCATAGCGCCCCGCCAGACCCACATCGGGCCGCACGAACGCCGCCGAATTGTATTGTCGCACGCGGTCCGTGCCGGCCTCTGCGGCATGCAGCCCCAGAATCAGCGCGGCGTTGGTCCGCAGGCTTTCGGTCGCGAGCGTCTTGCGAACCCACTCATCGCGCCAGGCTTCGGGCTTCATGTACGGTGCCACGGTATTAAGCTGTTCGTCGGTCATTCCTGCATCGGCGTTGAGCAACGGAAACGGAAACATCCCCTCCGGCCAGACGATGACGTCGGGCTGCTCCTTCACGGTCTGAGCCATCAGCCGCAGATGCATCAGAAAGATCTCCTCCTGCGGTGGCGAGGGGACTCGCAGCGATGCCAGATAGTTTCCTTGAATCAACGCCACGCGCGGGCCGGGTGTGAACTCGGCCTGACTCCGCCGGACATAGCCGTACGCCAGCGTCGAGCCAAACACGACGACGGTCGCCGCAACTTGAACGAGTTGCCCCAGCGACAGCCCCGACGCCGTGACCGGCCCCGTCGACGGATGAGCCAGCCGAAACCGAATCAACCACGCATGCGGCACGAGCAGCGCGAGGGCTGCGGAACTCATCGCGATCACAAAGCTGACGCCATACGCCCCGACCAGATCGCTGATCTGGATGAACTCCAGCCAGCGATACTGCGAGTGACCGAGGAAGTACCACGCAAACCCGGTCATCAGGTGAGCCCGCAGAAATTCGAGGCCGGTCCACACGACAGGCCCCGCCGCCACGAGCGGCATGCCCCACCGATGGACCGCCACGCGCGAGACCGCAACGAACACGACCGAGTACATCGCGAGATAAACCGACAGCGCGGACCACGCGATGTACATCGTCGGATCGCCGAGCCGCATCCATTGCAGAGTCGCCAACTGCCCGAGCAACCCGCCGCAGTAAACGGCCGCATACATCCAGCGCGTGCGCTGTTCGATCCGCACCAGGAGCAGCAAGGGGACCAGCGCGACCCACGCCAGTGGACTGGCATTCACCGGAGTGAAGCAGGCCCACAACAGAGCCGCCGACAACAGCGACATGCTCCACGCGCCCAGGCTCCCGATCTGGAACCGCCGCCCCTCCTGAGCCGTCCGCGCGGAAGCAATGATGTCGCGAACCGACCGATCCGTCGCCACGTCTCGCCGATCCTCACCGGCCGTCTGCTTCTTGTTCGCCGTCATCGTCGCTCCGGACATGATTCGCGTCTCCTTCCCTGGAGAGTCTGCTCACTTTTCGTCTTCTCTTTTCCTGTCCCCTCCCCTCGGCTCTGCGGGGAGAGGGCTAGGGTGAGGGGCCGATGGTAGTTTAAGCCCGCCAACGTGGGAACGGCGATTCCGAGCCAGTCGCCTCGCGCTCCCCTCACCACGCAATCACTTCCAACACGTCCCCCGCGCGGTACTCCTTCGCCTCGCCCGACAAGAACGCCATCGCGTTCGCCGCGACGGTGCCACACAAATCGGACGAGCCGTGCCACGGAACGAGCTTCACCACGGCCCCCTCGGGCGACCACATCAGCTTCGCCGGGTGATACGTCGGCCGATCCGCCCGCGCCGAGTAATCGTGTTCGAGCCGCGCCGGCATCGGCCTCGGCAGCGGAGGCTGCTCCCCCATCAACCGCCGGATCGCCGTACGAACAAACAACTCGCAACAGACCAGACTGCTGACCGGATTGCCGGGGAGACCGAAGACGTGACATTTCGAAGGTGTGAGACACTCGGAGTCTTCAACGGGCGCGGTCTGAATCGCGGATTCCACGCTCTTAGCAGACTCAGAGCGTGCCTCTCCGCTCATAGAGGAGGTATATTCCCGAAAATCTCTCATTCGTTGGGCCACGCTGCGGAAAGCAGACTTTTCAAGGAGCGTCGCAGTGCGCCGAAAATCAGCGATCAAGCGATCCACGTCCTCGATCGTTGTGCCACTGTCGTCGGCGATCCGCCGCGCGCGGAAGATGTCGATCCGTTCCGGATGGTCCTTCTCCCACTGCGACATCGCGAGGAGGATCGCGTCGATCCGCTGAAGCTCGTCATACACTACTGGATCATTTTTGAAGGCAACAAGCCTGCTAAAGAAGGGAATCGAACGAAGAAAATCGTGCAACGCGCCTCCTCGTCGCATGCTCTGGATCCGCTCGTGAAACTCGTCCAACGAAAAGTTCGTTCCGGGAGAAATTTGCTCCGCAGGCTCGCTTTCGCTACGAGCGTCGGTAGCGGCAACAACCGATGGAACAGCCGGACGCGCCTCCCAAACGCCAAACCAGACCGGTTTGCCGGGCTTCAGTTCGACCTTGTGGAAGACCTCGCGAACGCTTGCGGCAGTGAGTTCGCTCGGAACGAGATCGAGCGTACCGGCCGAGACGCCTCCCGACAGCACGAGCATGTCGCACTGAAGGCCCTGCTGAATCATGGCTCGCAGGATGTCGCGGTTGTCGCGGGCGATGCCGAGCGGGACGGGGATCGCTCCGGCGGCTTGCAGCAGCGCGACGAGCATCGCTTCGTTCGAGTTCCTGATGTGGCCCGGACCCGGTGTTTGGTCGATCGGGACCAGTTCGTCTCCCGTCGCCAACACGGCGACGATCGGGCGGCGATGGACCTTCACCGCGGCACGACCGAGTTCCGCCAACGCTCCGATGCGCGAGCCGTTCAGCTTCATTCCCGCCTTCAATACGACATCGCCCGCGCGGACCGAGGTGCCTCGTCGCAGAATGTTGGTCCCCGGCGCGACCGACTTCGTCGTGACGTGGACGCTGTTGATGTCGGGCAGCGCCTCTTCGATCTTCACAACCAGATCGGCTCCCTCGGGGATCGGCGCACCAGTCATGATCTGCGTCGCCTCACCGGGGCCGACCGGTTGGGAAGGAACTCGCCCGGCGGTCACGACCTCCACAACCTTCAGCGACACGAAGCCGTTCGCGACATCGGCGGCTCGCACGGCAAAGCCGTCCATCAGCGACTTGTCGAACGGCGGCGAATCCTCCGGTGCCGAGACGTCCTCAGCCAGCGTCAGACCCAGCACATCGGAGAGGGGCAGCGAAACGGCCTCCAACGGTTCGACGGTGGCCAGTAACTTGTCGAAGGCTTGTGCCACACTGAGCATGATGGGGAACCAAGGAAGAAGAATTCAGGAGTCAGAATTCAGGAGACAGAAGCCAGCGTGGCGAATCGTAAAGACAATTGCCTGCGACATGCACGTCGCGGCGTACTGTTCTTACTTCTGTCTCCTGAATTCTGTCTCCTGAATTCTGACTCCTGTATTCTGACTCCTGTATTCTGACTCCTGTATTCTGACTCCTGTCTCCCTCCTCGTCACTTCACCAGGAAGCTCAGCGAGTAGCTCGCCTGTTTGCCGCTCAGGTCATCGACCACGGTCAGCTTGAGCGTGTGCGGGCCGAGAGGCAGGCGGTCGGGGATGGCGAACTGGTAGTTGTGGAAGTAGTCGCGACGCGGATTGCGGCAGCGGTCTTCCGTCGCGGGGAACGTCTTGTGCCAGCGAGCCTCGCCGTTCGACCCGACGATGTCGATGACCGACCGCAGCAGTGTGCGATGTTCACCGTCGGCCGTTTGCTGAGTGTTGAAGTTTTCGATCTCGGCGTACAGCAGCACTTCCTGACCCGGCGTGAACTCGTCCCGCGCGAACTTCTGGTAGTTGCCGAAGTACGAAATCTGTTCGCAGAAGGCAATGTTTTTGATGGCGAGGTCCGACTGTTCGCGCAGCCGGCGCAGGGCCGTGTTGAGCGGAGCGATCGACTGGGCGGCTCGATCGCGCAGCGACGGGAACTGCTCGGCATCGAGCGAGTTCGACGCGGCCCAGCAGAGTTGCTGCCAGTACTCCTGCTCGGCCGGCTCAAGTCCGGGGATCGCCGTGAGTGCCTGCTCCTGACGCTGAGCCATCAAATACAGCAACCGCAGATGAACCTGCCGTCGCCGGTACTCGGCCTGCGCTTCGAGCGTCGATCCCGGCTTCAGGCTCGCGACGTCGCGCTCGGCTCGCGCGATGAGCCGTTCGAGATCCGCCTGCCACGGACCGGGCGGAACGACCGTCGACGCCTGAGCACTCACCGGCTGAACGCGACCGCCCGGCTTGGACGAGATACTCACCTGCCCCGCCGCCGGACCGACGGGTTTGCCCGCCGGTCGGTGTTCCCACAGCGGCGGTTCGTTCGGGTTGGCGGTTGTCGTCGCCGCGGCCAGTGGCACGATGGCCTCGAAGCCCTGCAATTGGACCGGGTTGTCGAGAGCATCGCGATCCGAGCGATAGTTGGCGGTCGTCACGTTGGAGGGAGCCGCCTCGTCACCCGCCAGCGGTTCGAGGGATTGAGCAATCGCCGGAACGACGTCACGAACTCGGGCGTCCGAGGAAGCCCCGTCGTGAATGTGACCGGCCAGAGTCACGGTTGAGTCGCCGTGAGACGGATTCGCGCCGGCGGATCGCGGCTTCGCCAAGGCACCCTGTGGAAGATCGGCCAATCCGTCGGAGGAGTGGCCGGCCAGCAACGGACTCGCCGTTGAATCGGTGACTCGCGTCGAACCGGCGCTGAGTCCGGTCGATTTGCCGTCGCGGGACTCTGCCGATGCCAGGAGCTCGCGCCGTGAGGGTCCGGGTGTCACGACGGGCTGTTCGGACAACTCCTTCGCCGCGCGAGTCGGCCGGCGAAACGAGACGATTCCCTGCGAAGCGTGATCCTGGCCCGAGGACTCACTGCGGGGTGGCTTCTCACCCGACCACGGCATTCGCTGCGCGAGGCCGTTCATGCGGCTCGGGCCGGACAATGCGCATCCCGAGGCCGCGCACAGCCCCAGTCCGAGCAACAGCAACGGACCGACAAACCGGTTCATCGAGAAGTCCAACACGAAGTGAGACAACAGACACGCAGACGGCAAACGCCCACACCGGCCGCAATCACGGAGTGGCCCGGCGAGACGAGAACCAACGAATTGAAAGGGGATGAGGGGCGGGAAACTAGTAGAATCCGCCGAACACGACAAGATCATCCTCAACGTTCGACTCCCCTCGTAGCACCTGCTGCCAGCTTGTGCGTGCTCTTACTCTTACTCGTAATCGTAATCCTCATCGACTTTCCGCCAGCCATCAGAAAGAGGAGGAAGATTAGGATTACGAGTAAGAGTAAGACGGAGCCGGCGCACAAGCTGGCAGCATGTGCCACGAAGCAACGCCACCAACCAGGACCACGCCATGCCGCCCTGCCCTGCCTGTGGGAAATCGACCTCCGAGACCGCCCGATTCTGTGAGTCCTGCGGCGCGCCGATGACGGACGAGCCCCTTGGCCACGTGGAACTGGCCCATCGCGTGAGGCGGTTGCTCGCCGACGGACAGAAGATCGAAGCGATCAAGGTGCTGCGCGAAGCGACCGGCGCGGGATTGGCCGAAGCGAAACAGGCGGTCGAAGCCATCGAACGAGGCGATGTCATCAAAACCGCCGGTCTGGACGGCGACTTTGAAGGCGAGTTGCTGCGGCTGCTGCAAGCCGGTCGCAAGATCGAGGCGATCAAACGCTATCGCGAACGAAATCCCTGCGGCTTGAAGGAGGCGAAGGACTTCGTCGAAACACTGGCCGAGCAGCGCGGCGTCGTCGGGCCACGCGGCGGCTGTTTGGGCGTGATGCTCGGACTGACGATCGCGTTCCTGATCGCAGCCGCCTGCGTCGCGCGGGCCGATGAAGCCACGATCTCCTCCGGCAAGAAGTCGGTGGAGGGCTGGATCACGCACACGGTCGAGTCCGAGTTTCAGGCGAAGCCAACCGAGATTCGAGTCCTCCTGCCCGACAAGCTCGACTCCGCCAAACGCCATCCGGTGCTGTACGTCCTTCCCGTCGAGGCGGCTCGCGAGTCACGCTACGGCGACGGTCTGGCCGAAGTGAAACGCTGCGACCTGCACAACAAACACGACCTGATCTGCGTGGCTCCGACGTTCGCCCACCTCCCCTGGTACGCGGACCATCCGGCCGACAAGTCGATTCGGCAGGAGACGTACTTCGTGAAGGTCGTCGTCCCGTTCATCGACCGCACCTATCCGACGCTCGCCAACAAGGAGTCGCGCTGGCTGCTCGGCTTCAGCAAATCGGGCTGGGGCGCGTGGAGCCTGCTCGCCCGGCATCCCGATTTGTTCGGCCGGGCCGCCGCGTGGGACGCCCCGCTCGACATGCCGCGTTTCGATCTCTACGGAGCCGCACAAGTCTTCGGCACTCAGGACCACTTCGAGACCCACCGCGTGCTGCCCGCGCTGACGAAGTCCGCTGCCCTCGCTTCGCCTCCACCGCGCCTGGTCCTCACCGGCTACGACAACTTTCGTTCTCATCACGAGACCGCCCACCGGCTGCTCGACGAGGCCAAGATTCCGCACGCCTATCGCGACGGCCCAAAACTCAAGCACGTCTGGAACAGCGGCTGGATTGAGGAGGCGGTTGAGTTGCTGGCGGACCTCGATTCGTTGGAATCGTCTAACGCGAAACAACCGTAGGATGGGCACTCCTGCCCGTCCGCCTTTCCCGCATCCAATCCGGACGGGCAGGAGTGCCCATCCTACACGTGACGCAGTTCAGTTGCCGCTCTTCAGGACGAAGCCCACATCGGCGGGGCGGCCGGTATCACTTTCGACCGCGCCGCCATCGTCGTTGCCGTCTTCGGCCACGCTCCAGACGACCGCGTTCGTGGCCGAGTCGCGTCGGTAGAGGAGTCGTCCGCCGTTGAGATCACACGGGTCGAGGGGCACGGCTTCCAGATACCGCGGCACCAGTTGATCGAGGCTCTCGGGGAACTCGCCCTTGTCGCGGCGATACACCTGCGCGGCGAGCAACACTTCCAGCACAGCCTGTCGTCCACGGAATCGGAGGAAGGCGTTATCGACCTGCTTCGTCGCGGGCAGCAGCATCTTGCTGAGGATCGACGTCCTCACGCCCCGATCAATCTGGTTCGCGTCGAGCTCGCCCTGTGCTCGCGTCACGGTCGGATCGGTGTCGAACAGCATCGCGAAACCGGAGCCGACCAATTTGCGACGCTCCGAAAGCGACTTATCGACTTCGCGAATCTGGTTGGCCACGATCTGACGGTTGAAGCGAACAGTCAGTTCCGGTTCGCCGACCACCCACAAAAAACCGCGAGCAACCGATTCCGGCATGATTCCGTCACCGAGTGGCCCGCCGACTGCGGGGCCAATCACTCCGGCCCAATCGGGGGCGGTCATCGTGTTCCGCAGGATGAGGTACTCGGACTTAAGCATGTTCGATTCGGACTCGTACAGCGCGAAGTCGGCTTTGACCTGCGTGAGGGCCGCACGCAGTTGATCGGCCGTCACGGCCGGATGCTCGGCCCACCGCTGCATGCCGCCCGAGGCCATGGCATGCAATGCACTGCCGACCAACGACTGAATCATCGGCCCGCGCCAGGTCGCATGCCCCCCGCTGCGATACGTCGCGCGAGCCAGCTTCCATGCCTCTTCGACATCGCCTTCGTGCAGGCACCGCATCTGATCGACCAGCGCCAACCGTGCGAAAGCTCGCAACTCCTGGATCTCATTCACCAGTGTGGCAAACGTCATCTTGATCGGTGACTGATCGAGTGCCTGCTGCTTCTCCGTCCCGCGCCGCCAGACGACCAGCGCCTCGCGACACTCATCCAGCCACGCCCGCATCGGTTCGTCGGCGGCCTCCCAACCTCCCTTGTAGACCTCGTCGTAGTTGCTCGGTTCGAGAACCGACCGCTGTTCCAATGCCTGCATCAACTGCCGGCGCATCAGTACGGCCTGCCGATAGTCGGTGAAAGCGTTCTCGGCGGGAGGAATCTCGTCGCCGACAAATGCCGCCACGTCGAACGGCTCCGCCATCGCAGGGACACTCGACAGAAAGACCGCCCTTACCACGAACGGCAGCAACGCCAGCATCAGGATCACGACCAGCCCCCAGATCGACCATGGCCAGTTCCACGGCTTCCACCACGCGGGATGAACTTCCTCGGACATTGGGATTCCCTCGCTTCGATTTGAGTTGGACGATGTGAACTACTTCAGCAGGAAACCGACATCGGCAGTACGACTCTTTCCGGTCTCGACGGCACCATCATCGTCGTTGCCGTCCTGGGCCGCGCTCCAGACGACGGCGTTCGTGGTTGAGTCACGTCGATAGCGGATGCGTCCGCCGTTGCGATCGCACGGGTCGAGTGGCACGGCTTCCAAGTACTGCGGCACCAGGGCGTCAAGACTCTCGGGGAACTCACCCTTGTCGCGTCGATAGGCCTGCGCCGCGAGCATGACCTCCAATGCGGCCTGTCGCCCACGGAAACGCATGTAGGCGGCGTCGAGCTGCAACGTCGCGGGGAGCACCATCTTGGCGAGGAGCGATGTCTTCACGCTGCCGTCGATTTGTTTCGCGTCGAGTTCACCCGATACGAGAGTGACGGCCGGATCGGTGTCGAACAACAGGATCGTTCCGGAGCCAGTCAATTGGCGTCGCTCGGCCAGCGGCTTGTCGACTTCGCGAATCTGGTTCGCCACGATTTGCCGTGTGATGCGGATGGTCAGTTCCGGCTCGCCCACCATCCACATGAAACCGCTTGCGACCGAGGCGGGCACGATCTTGTCAATGAGTGGCGTACCGAAGTTCGAGCCCATCATTCCCGCCCATTGGGGTCTCGACAATGAGCTCCTCAGGACAACGTAGTCGGTCCGCAGCAAGTTCGACTCCGGCTCGTACAACGCAAAGTCGGCTGTGACGTTGGCGAGGCCCGCTCGCAATTGATCGGCCGTCACGGCGGGATGCTCGGCCCAGCGCTGCATCCCTTCGGAGGACATGTCATGGATCACGGTACTGAACAACCCGGCAATCACCACCCCGCGCCGTGACACATGTCCTCCGCTGCGATACGCCGCGCGGGCCAACTTCCACGCCTCACCGACATTCCCCTCGTGCAGCCACCGCATCTGGTCGACCAGCGCCAACACGGTGACGTGCTGCAGATCCTGACTCGTGCCCCATACCGTTTCGAATGTCATCTCGCTCGGCGATGCAGCCAATGCCCGCGACTTCTCCGTCCCCCGCCGCCAGACGGCCAACGCCGGGCGATGTGCCTCCAACCATGCCCGCATCGCATCGTCGGCCGCTTCCCAGCCACCCTTGTAAATGTCGTCGTAATTCCTTGAATCCGGCTCGCTGGCCGACTTCTGCTGCAAGCCCTGCATCAACACCTTCCGCATCTCATGCACCTGATGATACTCGGTGAAGGCGTTCTCATCGGGAGGGATCTCGTCGCCGACAAACGCCGCCATGTCGAACGGCTCCGCCATCACCGGCACCGCGGACAGACAGAACGCTCGCACCACGAATGGCAGCAACGCCAGCATCAGGACCGCGACCAGCCCCCAGACCGACCACGGCCAGTTCCACGGCTTCCACCATGCGGGATGAGCTTCTTCAGACATCTTTGGTTCCTATTTCACATTTTATTGCGGTTGTGCCGGCGCAGTGCCTAGTGTCGCTGGCGTCGTCATTTTTTTGTTGGTTTCCGGCACCTGGATCGGACGAACGCGAATGCGATAACCCGCGTCCTTGTCGATTCGGTCCACCAATTCGACATCGCCGCCGTCATCCTGTTCATCGCGACCGATGCTCCAGACCACGGCCTCGCCGTTCTCGTCTCGTCGGTATCGGAGCGATGCGCCTGACGCATCCATCGGGTCGAACGGCACGGCATCGAGAAACGTCGGCACGAGTGACTCCAGCGTCGCGGGAAACTCTCCATAGACGCGACGGTACTCTTGCGCAGCCAGCACCACGTCCAACGCTGCCAGCCGTGCGTTCTCGGTTCGGATCGCGAGGTCAACGTTCCCATTGACCGTGAACGGGTGAATTGCCGTCTTGCCAAATGGAGTGCCCAACGCGCGGGCCAGCGCCGCTGAGTCGAATTGTCCCCACTGGCGGCGCATCGCGGGATCGAGTTCAAACACGATGGCGGGTTCGGATCGAACGGTCTTCCGGCGCACGTGCAATGACTGGTCGAGTTGGCCTGCATTGTTGACCAGCACTTGGCGCAGCAGCCTCAGCAACACTTCAGGCTGTCCGACCGACCACAATGCCCACCGCTTACCGACCAACAATTGCGGCTCATATGGAGAGGCAGAGTTCCACTGAGGAAACAAATGATTGGGAGCGTCTGCCCGCTGGAACGTATTTCTCACCATCAGATACTCGGCCTTCGAGACGTCCGACAGCGGTGTCCGTCTCGCAGCCTCGGCTTTGACTTCAAGCCTCGCTTCGTGCAATCGTTCGGACGTCAGCAACGAATGACTCGACCACTTGGCGATGTCACGTGCCGCCAGACTCCGAACCGACATCCCCACCAAACGGCAAATCGCCCAGCCGGGCTTTTCAGCGTGGCGAGCACATTGCAGATTGGCCCGATGCCATTCCCAAGCCTCCTCCAAATCGCCGGCCCGTTCGCAACGAATCGCCTCGAGCGCGGCGAGTCTTGCCAGGTGGCGAAGATCGTTATGCACGGTGAGGATGGTGGTGACATCCGCCGTCCGCAACGATGGCCCTCCCGCTCGTTCCATCGCGGCCGCGCGTTGGTACTCGGCCAGAACTTCGCTGTTGTCGAGCAGCCATTGTGTGAGCCGGTCGTCCCATTTGTTATCGGGCTGCACAACCGCTTCGCCGATGACCTCGGCCAAAGCTCGGGAGTCGTCGGCCCTCGTGGACCACTTCGATCCGTTGCGACCGAGCATCCGCACCGCAGCCGCGTAGCGAACGAAGGCATCCTCCTTTTCCGGTACCTCGGTCCCGATGAACTCATCGACGTCGAAGGGTAACGCGACATCGGGCACCTGCCACAAGCAGCACCAGCGGGTGACGAAGGGCGACATGAGGACGGCCAACACGATCGCAATGACCCAGGTCCGCGTGGACCATCTCCAGGGGAGACAGTTTGTTCGCCACCGTTTCCATGTCATGATCGATCCCAAACAACGGTTGATTGCAAACGCGGCTAAGTTGTGAGGTGTGTCGCGTCGACGGTCAGACATTTTGACTCCCGCTGTTTTGCAGCATATCGGAGCGTTCAGGTAGATTGCCACACACAATTTCACGGACGAAGACTCTTTGTCAGGATGCTGCTCTTGAAGCCCTCGAACTCACCTCCGCAATCGACTCGCCCTGTCCTCATTCTTGGCGGCGGGATTCATGGCGCGGCGGTGGCTCGCGAGTTGGCGTTGAACGGCGTGCCGGTGGTACTGGTCGAGGCGAACGACCTCGCAGCGGGTGCGACCTCGAAATCGTCGCGGCTGATTCACGGCGGGTTGAGGTATCTCGAATACGGTGACATCCGGCTGGTGCGTGAGTCGCTGATCGAGCGAAGGCGGCTGCTCGACCTGGCGCCGCATCTGGTTCGTCCATTGAGACTGTTCGTGCCGACGACGCACCGCTGGTCGGGTTTGCTCCGCTCGATACTCGGCTTTTTCAAGTTGGCTCGGACGCGCCTCGGACGCTGGTTGCTGAGCCGCTCCGAACGGCGTGCCCCGCGCGGCTACTGGCCCGTGCGGATCGGGCTGTGGATGTACGACCTGTTCTCGTGGGGCGACGGACTGCCGAAGAGTCGAGGGACGAGAGACGAGAGTCGAGTGCCAGATGGAGCCTCGCCACCGGTGGCCTCGATTGGTTCTCGATTCTCGACTCTCGTCTCTCTTCCTGCTGTCGATCCTCAGCGCTACCGCTGGATGAGCGAGTACTCGGACGCGCAGATGCTGTACCCCGAACGCTGTGTCTTCGCGCTGCTGGCCGATGCGAAGCGGGCGGCTCACGAACGTGGTGTTGTGTTTCGAGTCGTGCCTCATGCGCGGTTGGTGTGGCGCGGCTTGGCGGTTCAGATCGTTCCAAGCGCGGAACTCGGAGCGCGGAGTGCGGAGCGGGAAAAAGGTATAGACGACGCAGATGACCGTTCCGCAATCCGCGCTCCGAGTTCCGCGCTGCTCGATCCCGCTCTCATTGTGAACGTCAGCGGCGCATGGGGTGATCTGACGTTGAGAGGGATCGACGCGGGGACGACGCCGCTGTTTGCCGGGACGAAGGGGAGCCACTTTGTGACGAGGCATCCCGCGCTGAGGGCGGCTCTCGGTGACGGTGGCGTCTATGCCGAGACGGCCGACCGGCGACTCTGTTTCGTGTTGCCGTTTGGCGACGCGGTGCTCGTCGGCACGACGGACGAACGCTGGTCGGGGCCGCCCGACGAGGCAGTGGCGAGCGATGCGGAACTCGATTACTTGCTGAGCCTCGTGGAAACGGTGTTCGGTCTGACGCTGAGCCGCCTCGACATCGCCGCCCACTACAGCGGCGTGCGGCCTTTGCCCCGCACGACCGACACCAGCAACGCGGCCGTCTCGCGAGACCATTCGCTCGCCGAACATCGTCTGCACGGAATCCCCATCGTCACGCTGGTCGGAGGCAAACTGACGACGTTCCGCTCCGTGGGCGAGCAGATCGCAGACCGGGTGTTCAAGCAACTCGGCCTCACGCGGCAGACTTCGACGCGCGACCGAATGCTCGTCGGCGGAGACGGTTTTCCGCGCGAGCCGTCCGAGTGGCCGAAACTCTGGCAACAGTGGGCCGCCGATTACGGAACGACCGTCGAGGAAGCGAGTGTCCTCTGGCCGCTGTACGGGATGAGAACGCAGGACATCCTTGCCGCAGTCACCTCACAACCGCCGACTGTTGTCGCCGACACGCCGTTCACCACTCGCGTCGCTCGCTGGGTGATCGAGCACGAGTGGGTCACGACACTCGACGATCTGATCGAGCGCCGTCTGATGCTCGTCTTCGCACCCGGCCTTTCACTCGCCACGCTGCATGATCTGGCGGAGTGTCTCGTCGCGTCGGGCCGCATGTCAGCGGATGCGGTTCCGCCCGCCATCGAGTCCACCCGCGAGCGGCTGCGGATTCACTACGGTCGCGACATGGGATCCTCGCGCGTTTAGCCGCAACTCCCACGGCGTGCGTGGCGAGAAATGCCGAATACCCATGTTCATCCACGCCGTGGGCGTTGCGGCTAAACAACGGATCGAAGCCGTCTGGACTCGACTTTCGCTTTCTGACACACTCCCGACCCCCAAAGGACTTGGGTCAAACTATTGCTCCACGCAGGGAAGCCATACATGAGCGTGTCTGTTGTCGTCCCGATCTACAACGAAGTTGAAAACATCCCGTTGCTGCACGAGGCCGTGACGAAGGTCATGCAGCAGTTGGGCCGTCCCTACGAGTTGATCCTCGTCAACGATGGCTCGAAGGACGGATCGACCGCCGCGTTAGAAGACCTCGCGCGGCGGGACTCGCACGTCAAGGTGATTGAGTTCCGCAAGAACTATGGCCAGACCGCCGCGATGCAGGCCGGGATGCAGGCCGCCGCGATGGACTCAATCGTGCTGCTCGATGGCGATTTGCAGAACGATCCGACCGACATCCCGATGATGCTGGCCAAGCTCGAAGAGGGATACGACCTCGTCCACGGTTGGCGCAAAAATCGGCAGGACACGTTCATAAACCGCAAGCTGCCGTCGAAGATCGCCAACTGGCTGATCTCCCGCGTGACGGGCTTTCCGGTCCATGATCTCGGCTGCACGTTGAAGGCGATCAAGACGGAGATCGCCCAGGAATTGCAGCTCTTCGGTGAGATGCACCGCTTCATTCCGATCCTCGCCCACTGGCGCGGAGCCAAGTGCGTCGAGGTCGTCACGAATCATCATCCGCGCCGGTTCGGCACGTCGAAGTACGGCATCTCGCGCACGACGCGCGTGCTGCTCGACCTGATGACGGTCAAGTACTTCATCCAGTACGTCGTCAGCCCGATGAAGCTGTTCGGCTCGATCGGCCTGCTCTGCTTTGTGGTCACCGCGCTGTCGGGCACGGCCACGGCGTGGATGAAGCTCAGCGGTGGAGTCGACATGACGGGCAATCCCCTGCTGTTGCTCACCGCCATGTCCGGGATGATGGGCGTGCAGTTCCTGTTCTTCGGGATGCTGGGCGAGCTCTGTTCGCGAATCTACTTCGCCGCGCAGAACCAGACGAACTACACGGTTCGCAAGACTTGGAACTTCGAACAACAAGCCGTTCCGCTCAGCACGCCAACCCGCCGCGCCGCTTGACCGGGCTGGCTGGCGAACGTTCTCCCCCGCGAAGACCTTCGATCCACCGCGCTCAAAACACAAACGGGACTGTTGCCCTCCATCGAGGCATCAGTCCCGTTGTGTTGCTTCATCCGCCAGAGTCACAACCAACACCCGGCCAAGCTATTCGGCGGTCTTGTTTGTCGGAGCAGGCTCCTCGCTCTGCTGGGGCCGGATCGACTCGAAGTACTTGCGGATCGTCTGGCGGTGACCGAGCGGAATGTTTTCGCTCTCGAGCACGGCGTCGCTCATCTTCTTGTACTTTTGATAGACGTCCTTGTAGCCGCGCTGCGCTTCCTGACGGCCCTCCGAGGACGAACTGGTTTCAAACTCGGACACGCCCTCTCCGGCCTGGCCGTTGATCTGTTCCTTGTTCAGGTTGGCGGCGAGGTTCGTGGCATCACCGTCGATGTTGCCGCTCTCACCCATGCCCCAATTCTGCGACGGGTTAACCGACTTCTGCTTCTTCTTGCCCTTGGCTGTGCTGTTCTTCTGGCAGTTCCCTTTGCACTCGCAGAGTGACGTCAGTTCGGCGTTCAGCAGATCGTTGATCTTTTTCTTGCGAGCCTGCTTCCCGGCTGCCGCACCCAACTTCTTCCCGGCCCCTTTGCATTTCTCGCAGTCCCCGTCTTCGATCCCTTCGGCCAGCTCGTTGGCGGCATCGCTGATCGAGCCATCGCCCGCATCGCCCTTCGCCCGCTTGGCCGCTTTCTTCAGCTTCTCGGCCGTGTTGCGAGCCTCGTTGCGCTCGAGTTCGATGTCACCGAGATCGGTCAACTCCTTCATGGCCTTGTCGTACTTGCCCTCAGCCAGCGCTTGGCCCGCACCTTCGAGGGCCTTCGCCGACGCCATCGCCTCACCGATTTCCTGCAACTGCTGGTCAACCTGTTCCAAACTGGCCTGACTCTGCGCCGACTGAATCGCCGCCTGCATCTCGGAGATTTTCGCCAGGGCCTCCTTCACATCAACGCCCGGCTCCTTCAACTCTTCGGCCTTCTCCTTGAGTTCCTTCAGAAGCTTCTCCAACTCGGGATCGACATCCTTGTTGAGTTGCTCTTCGAGTTCCTTGAGGCTGTCCGCGATCTCGTCGGCCTGAGCCACGATGTTCTCATCGGGGACAGACGGCGAGGCCGACGCCTCATCATGCTGGAGAGGCACCAATGCCAAGATTACCGCCAGTGCCGCGGCCAACACGGCCCCCGGCAGAAAACGGGGAGCCTCGTACGGAGCCACCGCCTCGGGTTCGACGCGACTGAGGTGCGACATCGCGTCGGCCAATTGCAGTTCGGCAAACGCCTGCTTGTCGGGAGCAACCTGTTTCCGCGAGAAGTCGAGCGCCGACTCGGTGCGATCCTTGAGTTGATAGTGCCGGTCCACCGCCCGGGCCGCCGCGATCCAGTTCGGTCGGGGCAGCAACCACGCCAGCGAGGCCACGGCTCCCGCAATCGGTCCCGCCAGCAACGCCATCGTCGCCAGCCAGCCACCCTCGGCCCAGCCGGTCGTCAACCGAGCGACCCCGCACCCGAGGCCAATCACCGAGCCGAGCAACAGCCCGCCCACAACCCAGACCGCAATGGTCTGCCACACCTGACGACGCTGTACCGGTTGAAGTCTCGAACGCAGGGCTTCGGTCATGTTTACGGCTCCCAAACCAAAAACATCGGGCGGTCCAGAAAGGCTCCAGACAAATCGTCTGAAAGGCTACCGATCAAAGATCGGCTCGGCAAGTTCAATTCCTTCCAAAATTCAGGTGACGGGGCCACCACAGGCTGAAGTCGATCCGCCGCAGAGCCACATCCAGCACGAACAGCAGGAGCGCCGCGGTGACCAAGTACGGCCAGAGAGGCGTTGAACGAGGGACGGTTCGGTGGGCGTTCGCTTCCGTTGTGCCGAGGCCCGGTGAACCTGGTGCCGATGTTGGTTCGGCGAACAAGTCTTCGGGACGCGGATCGAAACGGCCTCCCGTGGCGGCGGCGAGAGACTTCAAGAGTTCCTCGTTGGTCGGGCGGAGGCGGAGTTCGTCGGGATAGCCCACGATCAGGCCGCGCGTTTGCTGGTGGAGCAGTGTTCCGCCCGCCGTCTTCTGCGAGAGATTCATGTGGTACGCACCCGATGCAGGCGTGTCGAACTCGGCCACGTAGCGGCCGGGCGCGGTCTGTTTCATCTCCAGCTTGCGTTGTCCCAACTGCGGGTCAATCACCGTGACTTCGGTCTCGGCTTGGTTGAGGAATTTTCCCGTCGGGTCGATCGCGTCGAGCGTCACCGTCGCGCGACGCCGCTCCTGCTTCACATCGACGATCACGCCCTTCACGTCGTTCTTCCGCATCGACTGGCGCACGACCTGCGCCCAGAACTTGCTGTAGCCGGGCCATGTCAGCCACTCGGCCCCCCAGCGGCTCTTCGCATCGGATGTGAAGGCAACCGTCGTCCCGAGGCCATACCGCCACCAGCACAACAGCGGATCACCTGCCTCGGTGGCGAGGATGAACTCGCACGTCGCCTTCGGTCGCGTGACGACATAGCCCAACAAAAATGGAGCCGTTTCAAAATCGATGTCGGCCAGCGCGGCAGTCGGTCGGACCACCTGCGGCACGAACGGCTGTTCGTTGATCGCCGACTTGCTCGCCGTCATCGTCTCCTTCGCGAAAATCTGAGGCAGCGTCGCCGGGTCGGTCGCCGAGAAGAACCGACCCTGCCCCGCGCGAGCGATCTCTTCCAGCAGGTTCGTGTCGCTCCCTTCGCCCACTGCGACGGTCGTGCAGGTCATGCGGGCCGACACCATTTGCTGAGCCATCCCCTCGAAATCGCCCGGCGAACTGATGCCGTCGGTCAGCATGATGACGTGCTTCAGCTTGGCCGTTGACCCCTGGAGGATGTTGTACGCCTCTTCCATCGCCGGATACATCGTCGTCCCTCCACCCGCCTCGATGCGGCTGATGTCGTCGATGATGCGGGCCTTGTTCGACGCCGATTGGAATTCGCTCACCACGAAGAACTCGCCATCGAAGGCGATCACGCCGAGTTGGTCGCGCGGGCCGAGCAACTCCGCCGCACTTTTCGCCGCCTCCTTGGCCATCTCCATCTTCTCGCCCCCCATCGACCCCGACTTGTCGATGACGAGCACCATCCCCAGCGAGGGCTTTTCCTTTTCCTTCTCGAAGTCCGACCGGACCGGCAGGATTTCTTCGAGCACTGTTTTGTAATAGCCCCCCAACCCGAACGACTGATCGCCGCCGAGCATCATGAATCCGCCCCCCAAGTCCTGCACGTAGGTCCGCGCCAGTTCCATCTGTCGCTGCGAGAGGCTTGTCGCGGGAACGTTTGACAGGGCGAGCAACTCGTAATTTTGCAGGTCCGCCAGCGACTCGGGCATCCCCTCGACCGGCCTCACATCAACCTCGATCTCCTCCTGCTGCAGCGCCCAGACGAGTTGCTGAGCCAGCTTCGGATCGCTCTCAATCAGCAGCACGCGCGGTTTGCCCGTCGTGAAGACGAGGCCCGATTCGGTGTTGTTGTCGAGCAGCGTGTCGGTCTTCAGCCCGCCCACCTTCACGGTGTACTGAGCCAGCCGCTCCCCCGTGATCGACTGCTGAAAGCGAAACCGGTTCTCTCCCGCCTTCAACTTGCGAGTCTCACTCAGAACCTTGTGAGCACCCCGAAAGACCTCCACCAACCCCTCATCCTCGTGGTTCGAGTTGATGACGACCTCGACATAGAACGGCTCGCCTTCCCGCACCTGAGCGGGGACTTCAACGGCCGCGACCTGAACCTCGGGGTTGTCGCGCACCTTCAGAGGCACGGTATCAATCGGGATGAGGTTGGTTGAGGGTGGACGGTTGAGGGTTGATGGCAAAGAGCCATTTTTCGCGTTCCCGTCTTCCGCCTGGTCCACTCGCCCCGGCCTTGCGGGGAGAGTGCCAGGGTGAGGGGTCTTCGCATTTCCAAACGCGGTCCCCAACGCGGCCTGCAGCGCATCGCCAGCCGTCTGATTTCCGTCGCTCAACAACACGATGCGCGGCACATAATCGGGAGGCATCGCCCCCGCCGCCGACCGAATCGCCGCGGCAATATCGGTGGCGTTGCGGTCCAACTGCGACTTGAAGTCCGGCTTGTCTTCTAGCCGGACTTCTCCGCTGCCAGAAGCCGGACTACCAGAGCGAAGTCCGGCTTCTTCGTCTTTCTTCGTCGCCACCGACGGCCTCTCCCGCGCCACCGTCCCCGCCTGCGAGGCAAACGGCAGAAACATCACCTTGTTGTCGCCCGTCCGCCCCGCGTCAGCCAATGCCTTGTCGAGATACTCGTCCACCTGACTCTTCTTCGCCTCCACCGGCCCCTTGACCGCGTCCCCCACCGCAACAGGATCGGCCTCGTCCTCACTGGCCACACTCAGACTCTGGTCGATCGCGACGATCACGAACTGCTGCGATGTCGGCCTGAGCAACGCCAATCCACTCATCGCGAGAGCGAGCAGCGCAACGACCAGACAGCGCGTCAGCAGCGACACCAGAATCTGCTTCGGCGGAAAGTCCGACAGCGACCGTTTGAAGTACCACGCCAACAGCGGTACCACGACAACCAGCGAAGCCAGCCACCACGGATGCGTCAGGTCGAGTTGAAAGCGGTCAAACATTGGTGATTCGTCTTTCAGTCCCGAAGGGACGCCAGCAATTAGCCGTGGGCGTGAGCCCACGGAAGACGTGTGAACAAGTTTCCGGAGCCGCGAAGCGGCGGAAGAACGAGTCATGTTCCGTACGAACTACGTTTGGAAAGCAAAACAACATCTGGTTCACCCGTGATGCTCCTCTTCAAACACGAACTTCAGATCGAACTCAATGTTGTGTCGCTTCAACAACTCCAAAAACTCGTCACGAAATGAATGGCGTTGATGATGCTCCGGTTGCCCTTGGATGTACTTCTGCACAACCTCCACCTGTGATGCACTCACCGTGAAGGCACCGTAGCCCTTCTGCCATTCAAACCGCGACTTCCGGTCCGGCAATTCATTCATCCAACGTGCCGAGTTGGCCTTGATATCCCTCACCCAATCGGCCACTGCCATCTTTGGCGAGCATCCCGCCAGAAGATGGATGTGATCCGCAATGCCCCCGATCTCAATCTGCGTTCCCTCCTTCGCGCGGATGATTCCGCCGATGTATTCGTAGAGTCGTTCGCGGATCGTTTCGTCGATGACGGGCTTCCTATGTTTGGTGCTGAAGACCACATGATAGTTGAGACTGGTGAAGCTCATTCAGTTGCCCTTCCCACCCTTTTCTGCCGCCGCTTCGCGGCTCCTACTATTCACCATTCGTCCCTGCGGGCTGACGCCCGCAGCTAATTGCTACCGCCGCTTCGCGGCTCGGGAAATCGCCCATCCGCCGTCAGCTAATGACTCGCCTCTGGTACAGGCACCACTCGACCGTCGTCATCACCAGCCCCGCCAGCAGCAGCCAGAACCACATCGGCCTCGAACCGAGACCGGCCAGCACCGGCGAGACGGTCCCCTTGGTCTCCAGCAGCTCCTCGGGAGGCCGAATGTCCGACTCGGCGGCACTCGCCAGGTTGCAGGCGATCTCGAGCAGCGGTTGGTTGCTGGAGAGTTGAGAGTCGAGAGCCGAGGGTCGAGAGCCAGAAGAAGACGTGCCCGCATTTGCCTCTGGCTCTTGTCTCTCGGCTCTCGGCTCTCGACTCCGCACGATGCTCCACACCCCGCACTGATCGAGCGGCCCGACGATCAGCTTCTCGACGTTTGCCGGTAGCGGCTTTAGTTCACCGATCGGGCTGCGGAGCGCGAGCGGCTCACCCTTCGAGGGCCGTGCGAAATCGGAGGCCGTCACGGTGGCGAGCGATCCGGCGGGAAGCGACTCGCGCAGGTCGCCCTTGTTACCCGCGAACCAGTGCAGCGAGTTGGCGACGGTAATCGGGAAGGCCGTGCGCAGGGGAAGGTCTCCCTTGTCGAGGTTCACGGTCAGGACCAGGACCCTTCCTTCCGGACGGTTCACGGCGAAGAAGATCGGTTCCTTCGTGACAGCCTCGGCGAGGATCTGGGTTTCGTCAGGCCGAGTCGGTGTCAGGTGGCGAGCCTCGGGCATCAGCACGTTGTCGAGACGGACATGCGCCATCAGCGGGCTGTCCTTGTCCTGCTTCGTCACGATCGGGTTCGCAATCGGCTCGCCCACCGTGTAGAGGTCGCTGGCGTTGGCCGGATCGATGATGAAGACCTGACCGGCGGGAAGCTTCTCCGGCGCGGCGCGATGAAACACGACGACCGTTCCCGCCGGGATCGTCTCGGGAGCTTCCGAGGCCACCGTCAGCTTCACGAGCGGATTGACCTCGAACACTTTTTGCAGGAACAGATTCCCCGAAGTGACCAGCAACACAGGCTGGATCTCGCGTCGAGGCAGCACGGCCCGCGCTTCGTTGTCGGCGGCGAGCGCGTCGTTGTGAGTCAGCTTGGCGATGAGATGCCCTCCCTCGGCGGAGGTCTTCTCAAACACCTGACTCCACTTGCCACCCGCTTCCAACTTGAGCGGCACCACGTCAATTGGCTCGTCGTTCAGTTCGACCTCGAACCGACATTCGACCGGCTGGTCCGAAGCGTTTCGGACCTCGGCCAGAATCTCATAACCGAGTGGATCAACGAGTGACCGCCTGACCTGAAACTGCACGATCCCGACGTTGCCAGTTCGCTCGCCGATCACATGCAGTTTGACGGGCGCAGCTCCTTTCCCCTCGACTAGCGCGGAACTCGGAACGCGGAGCGCGGAGTCAGAAGAGTCTGTCACGTTGGTTTTGTTTTCTTGCTCCGCACTCCGCACTCCGCGCTCCGCACTCTGCATTGTCTCCGCTCCCTCAAACCGCCCGTCGCTGAAGACCACGACCTCGGGTTGCTTCCCGTCCTGTCTCTCGCCAAGCAACCGCTGACCGAGCGCCACCGCTTCGGCCACGTGCGAGGGACCATCCGTCGCGGGAACAGCATCGAGCGCGTTGCTCACCGTTTTTTGACGCCCCGTGAATCCGACGACGACTTGCGGTTGAGTCCCCGCCGTCACCAGGGCCACTTCATCGCGATGACGCATCCCCGCAATGAGCTGTCCGACCTGCCGCTTGGCCTCGGCCAGTCGAGTCGGCTTCGCATCGGTCGCGTTCATGCTGGCCGAGTTGTCCACCACGACGACGATCCGCCGCGCCGCCCGCACCTCCCAGAAGAAATAGGGATCGGCCACCGCCAGCGCCAGCAACGCGAGCATTGCCAGTTGCAGCAGCAGCGAAACAAGGTGCCGCAGTCGCTGCCAGATCGAGCG
>JBBPIS010000006.1:0-113304 GCA_038040225.1 Planctomycetota bacterium | reverse complement strand
CAATCTCCGCCGGCAGCGCCGTGATCGGCACCAGGATCGTCGCCACCGCCACCGATGCCAACGGCAACACCTCCGAGTTCTCCCTCTTCGCAACGGTGGCATAGCCCGGATGATTCATGGTCCCTCGTGGAACAGTCACGGGCCATGACGGCCGGTCCTCCTGCCGTCACTGATCCAAAGACCGGTCCGCGCCGCGTGTCGTCAGGGGCCGCGTGAGGGCAGGCGGGAGAGGACTGCCTGATGCTCGTTGGCTCGTCGAAGATCGCCCGACTTGCTGTACATTTCGATGAGACGGCGGCGGACGCCTGACCGCGTCGGATCGCACGTCAAAGCCTGCTCGGCGGCCTTGATCCCCTCGTCGACTTTCCCCTGCCGGAACAGCACGTCCGCCAGCATCGCGTGATAGCTCGCCCGGTTGGAATCCTGAGCGATCAATTGGCGGCACAGGGTTTCTCCCTCGGTCCAGGCCTGCCGTCCGAACAGCGATTGCAGCAACTGTTCCTGGGCCTCGAAGCGATGAGGCGTCAGTTCGAGAGTTCGCCGGGCGGCCTGTTCCATGCCAGTGCTGTCCTGCTGGTAACCGGCGAGCCAGGCCAGCATCGCGGAAACTTCCGGGTCGGCAGCGAGGAACGGCTCCAGAGATCGGAGGGTTTCCACCGCTCGTGCGATGTCGTCCGGAGTCTTCGCCAGACTCCGGTCAATTCGCAGTGCGAGAGCACGGGCTCTTCGAATCTCCCATTCGGGAAGGGCCGGCTCGCCCTCATCGAACACATCGCCCGTCGGTTGGGTCGACGCTGCCTTCAATGAGAAATCCGGACGGCGCAGGATCCGATGGTCGGTCAAGGCGGTGTGAGGAACGTCGGTCAGTGGGAATCGAGGCATGTGGCAACCGATGCAGGTCCGGTCAGCCCGATTCGCCATCGACAGAGAGCATTCTCCATGGCTCGCGCCGTGGCAGTTGGCACACTTCGCGTCGAAGTAAACCGCCGGTTCCCCCTGGGGCAACCCGTGCGGATTGTGACAGGAAATGCAGCCGAGTTTTCCGCCACTCTCCAGATAGCATCGGCTCGAATTCATCTGCCCCGATTGCGTCAGTGCCTTGCGGTCGTCGATCGATCCCTTCAGCACGACCCAGATGTCGGAAAGACGATCACCCGGCCGAAAGTCCTGAGGTTGGCGTCCATAGCGCAGGATCGTTTTCGAGGCTTGCAGATGGCATTGGTGACAGACCGCATCGCGCCGCACCGCGTCGAGTTTCGCCGGGTTCACAATCGCATCGACTCCGTGAAACGCCGCCACATTGCGGTGTCGCTCGACGTGAGAAGCCCCCGGACCGTGGCAACGCTCGCAGCCGATGATTGTCTCTGCAATCGGTTCCTGCTCATCCCATGTGTCGGGAGCAGTTCCGGGATTGAGCCGCCCGATGTGACACAGCAGGCAACGTTCGACCAGCAGGCGATCGAATCGAGGTGGCCTGCCCGCGACGTAACCGGGAGCCATGTCCCACCGCTTCTTTCCCGTATACCAGCCGATGGGAGACTGAAAAAAACGGTTGCCACTCAGGGACGCGTAGGATCGGCCGTGACGCCCCGAACCGATCGACAGGTTCATCGCCACCGCCTGGTCGTAGAGAGTCTCGCCGAACGGCGTCCGAAACTGTTCGTGATGCAGCGTCTGGCCGTCGGTCCGCTCGACGACATACCGGTGCCCGTCGGGAGTGTCGTAGAAGGTCTGTGTGGTGTAGTCCTCGATCGCACTGGCTTCGTCGATCGGCGCGCTGGACTGTCCCATCGGATGCTGGAAGTAGGAGTCGGCGATCTCCCGATGGCACTCGCTGCAAACCCGAGAGCCCACGTAGTCCGAGCGGGGAGCCACGGGTCGCGGTGCCTGTTGCGAGACCGCTGTCGCGGGAGCGGTCCCCTGAGACGGAGCGACCGGCGTTCCGGGCCGACATCCACACGAGGACCAAGCCACGATCGCGATCATCAGCCCCGTGATCCGCACTGAACGCTCCAACATGGGTAAGTTCCAAGCCTGCTGTCGCTGTAGGGTGCGTGAAGTCTTCGAAACGCACCGTCGTCGGCAATGGCAATTTCAAACCGGTGCGTTCCGAAGACTTCACGCACCCTACTTGCGGGTTCACGAACCGTACGTGCTGGTCTTTGTTTTGCGAGTCCGGTTGAGTCGGTTGTGGCAGTGGAGGGCGTCCAGCAGGAACTCGGCCACGGCGGCGTGGAAACCGTCCGCGTGGGAACCGGTTGCCAGGTCGGGCTCGAGCATTTTGGCAATCTGCTCGACCTGCGAACGGAAGCCGCGAATGGTGTCGATCTGTTGGAACATCTCCCTTGTCGAGACGTCGTCTCCCAAGTCGAGCGTCTTGCCTCCTTCAAAGTGTTCGACCACGTTGCGGAACTGTTTGGGATTCAGTTCGTGCAGATCGAAAACCGACTTGACGGCTTCGTCGATGAGGCGGCCGATCAGACGGTCTTCTTCGCCCGGCTCGTCGCTCATGGTCAGTTCGAGCTTGCCGCGCGAACTGGCTGCCAAGTGCAGCAAATCGGCGGGACGAGCGACCGCGTGCAGCTCGCCCGCCAGGACCGCGCGGCGCTCGGCGGAGGAGACCAGGTTCTCGTAGTTGGCGATCGACATGCGGACGCTCACGCCGGACGACTGATTGACGTGCGGGCTGGTTCGCGCGAGTCGGGCCGTCTCCTCCACGATCTCCTGCAGGAATCGAGGGACCACAACCGGCACGCCGTCGTCGCGATCGGTCCACGAATTCTCGGTGGTGATCCGCATGCCAAGCTCGCGCGTCGGCGGATAGTGCGTCCGAATCACGGAACCGATGCGGTCCTTGAGCGGTGTCACGATCCGACCACGATTCGTGTAGTCCTCGGGGTTCGCGCTGAAAACCATGCAGACGTCGAGGTTCAGCCGAATCGGAAAGCCGCGAATCTGCACGTCCCGCTCTTCGAGGACGTTGAACAACCCGACCTGAATCTTCGGGCTGAGGTCCGGCAGTTCATTCATGCAGAAGATGCCGCGATGACTGCGCGGGATCAGGCCGAAGTGCAGCACGTCCTCGCTCGACAGGTGCCGTCCTTCCGCGTGCTTGACCAGGTCGACTTCGCCAATCAGGTCGGCGATGGTGACGTCGGGCGTGGCCAGCTTTTCGTGATACCGTTCGTCGCGGCCGATCCAGGCGATGGGAGTCTCCTCTCCGCGCACGGCGATCACATCGCGGGCAAACTTCGACAGCGGGGCGAGCGGATCGTCGTGAATCTCGGACCCGGCGACGATCGGCAGCGCCTCGTCCAACAGCGTCGTCAGCATTCGCAGCATCCGCGTCTTCCCCTGACCGCGCAGGCCGAGGAACAGCATGTCGTGCTGAGACAGGATCGCGTGCTGCACCTGCGGGATGACAGTCTCGTCATAGCCGAGCATCCCGGGAAACAGCGGCTCGCCGCGACGGAGCTTCGTCAGCAGGTTGCGGCGCATCTCGCGCTTCACACCGACGGAGCGATAACCGGATTCGCGCAGTTCGCGCAGGGTGCGAGGACGGTCGGACATGAATGACATTTCCCAAACAGTGGTTTGCCGCGGCGAAGCGATCGCGACGGACGTTGTCTCAGTGTAGTCCACCCCTCACCGCGCGACCACGCGCGCCACCCTCGCCCCGCGGTGGGAATCGGCCCAGATTCGCGCTGGTGTTCCGTTCCTGGCACCGTTAGCATCGCTCGCCTTGATGGCTTCCTTTCTCTGTCACAGGGGCCGCACGAAGCGGTCTCGGCATCCTCTTCCATCCGACTTCGTTCTGTCGAATCGCTGCCAGTCAGGAGCGGTTTGCACAGCATCGACCTACTGAAAGCGGGCCGTCATGCGCATTCAAGCCAGTTGCGAATCATGCTTTCACGATTTCTCGGTGTCGTCGAACGTGGCGGGTAAGCGGGTGAAATGCCCCGAGTGTGGCGAGGCCGTTCGCGTGCCGACCGACGACGGTGACGATCAGCCGGTCGCCCCCCGTCGCTCTTCCGGTGGCAGGAAGAAGTCGGGCAAGAAGAGTTCGGGCGAAGGAAACCCGGCGCTCGTGATGGGCCTGCTGGCGGGAGGTGGAGGCGCCGTGGTCGTCGGACTGCTGGCGTTCGTTTTCCTGCGACAACCCAATCAGCCATTGCCAGTCCCGCCGGTGGATCCTTCGGCGGTGGTTCAGGCGGCTCCACCGGCAACGACGACCGCTCCGGTATCGAATGCAGCAGCTCCCGCCGCAGCGCATTCGATTCCGATGCCGACAGCGGCGGCTCATCAGACGGTACTTGCATCTCCGGCGACATCGGCTCCCGCCGTGGCGACGACGAATCCTGTCGGCACCGCGCCGACATCGGCTTCGCTACCCACCACGTCTGCGGCAACAACGACTCCGATGCCGACCGGGACCGGCGTCGCTGCGGCCACGACGAATGCGGCGGCTCCCGTCGCCAGCGCGTCGGCTTCCAGCACTCCCGCTCAAAAGCTGGACTTTGAACAACTGATCACGCTCGTCAAGCCGGCCGTCGTTCGCATCAATGTGGTTTCACAGGGAGGGGCGAGCGTTGGCAGCGGCTTCGTTGTGGACAGGGACGGGACCGTGATCACGAACTATCACGTCATCACCGGCGCGAAGAAGGCCGAAGTCGAGTTCGCCGACGGAACGAAGGCCAGGGCGCTCGGCTATCGAGTCTTCAATCAGAAGAAGGACATCGCGATCATCAAGATCGACATGCCGGCCGACAAGCTGACGATCGTGCCGCTCGCCGAAACTCCGCCCGCGGAGGGTGCCGATGTGATGGCCTTCGGTGCGCCGCTTGGTCTGTCGTTCACATCGTCCAAGGGAATCATCACGGCCCTCCGCAAGGAAGAGGAGATGCGCGATCAGTTGGGAGCGGACGTCGGCGGCAACTGGCTGCAGACCGACACGCCGATCTCACCCGGCAACAGCGGCGGTCCGCTCGTCGATCGGTACGGTCGAGTCGTCGGCATGAACACGATGCAGCTTTCGAGCGGCCAGAACCTCAACTTCGCCGTGTCGGCGCAGGACATCGCGGAGGAGTTGAAGAAGGCTCCTTCCGAGGTCAAGGAGTTCAAGCCGGACGATCTCAAGGCGTACACAAAGTCCATCGATCGCAAGCTCGCGCGGGAAGAGTTGGGGACCGAGAAGGGCCGCAAAATGTTTGCGGCTGTCGAGGAGATCTTTCTGGTCAACGCCACCAACACGAAGACGGTCGCCCTCGATGCTTCGGGACGGATCTGGGACCGTGTGATCCTGAAGTCCAAATCCGCGATCGAAAAGTCCAAGATTCAGTTGTCCTTCGGTGAGCCGGCCGCCGATGCCGCCGTGATGTTGGTGATTCTGGAACTGAAGAGCTCCCGCAAAGGGACCGCCGGCACGCAGGAGCTCAAGATCACCGCGCAGTTGATCTGTGCCGAGCCGCACGGGAAGAAGTCCGAGTCCCCCTACTGCATGGTCTGGAAGGAAGAGGAAACGGTCGGCACGATCTCGCTGACCGCCCTGCTCGGCGGAACCTTTCCGCGCCTGGCCGATGAGAAGCTGGCCAGCCTCTTCTCCAAGTTCCGCACGGCCTATACGAAGGCCGTTCGCGAACAGAAGGAGGCCGACGAAAAGGCTAAGTCCGGCGGAGGCGACAAGGACAAGGCGGCGTCACCCGAGTCGAAGAAGGATGAGACCAAAAAGGACGGGGTGAAGTAGCACACGCTCTGCGATATTCTTCAGGCCAGAGATGTCACTCGGCCCCAGCCCGCCGTGACGAAGTTCCAGTTCGTATCCCCCAGATCGCCGATGCCTGAAGTCTCGTCCACCGCCTCTGCCGCCGACTCGAATCGTTCCGCCACGCTGAGCGTCTGGGATGCCGTGAGCCTGATCGTGGGGATCGTGATCGGCAGCACGGTCTTCAAGATGTCGGGCACGATCTTCGGCAATGTTCCCGGTCCGTGGTGGGGTCTCGGACTGTGGTTGCTCTGCGGCGGGTTGTCGTTCGTGGGCGCACTCTGCTACGCCGAGTTGGCCACGACGTACCCGCGGCTCGGTGGCGAATACAACTACCTCACGCGGGCCTTCGGTCCCTGGGCGGGTTTTCTCTTCGGCTGGTCCGAGTTGCTGCTGATTCAAACCGGCAGCATCGGTGCGCTGGCCTATGTGTTTGCCGAGTATGCCGTGAAGGTGTTCGGAACCGATGAGACGGCAACGGCGTGGTTCGCCCTGGCGGCGGTTGTCGGGCTGACGTGTCTCAACATGCTGGGAATTCGTTCGGGCAAGCGAACGCAGAACATCCTGTCGGCCGCCAAGGGGCTGGGACTGGTCCTGCTGATCGTAGCGGGTCTCAGCGCGACGGGTGGGGCTTCGCTGGAGGTGACGAGCGAGGCCCAACGGACCGGTTGGCCGGTCGCGATGATCCTCGTGCTGTATGCCTATGGAGGCTGGAACGACGCGGCGTTCGTCGCGGCCAACGTGCGCGATCCCCGCCGAAACATTCCGAGGGCGCTGCTGCTGGGCATCGGGCTGATTACCGCGTGCTATCTGCTGGTGAACGCGGCGTATCTGGCGACGCTCGGGTACGAGGGCCTGTGTGCCTCGCAACAACCGGCCGGCGACGCGATGGCCAAAGTCTTCGGCTCGACGGGCGAACGCGCGATCAGTCTGCTCGTGATGATCTCGGCGCTGGGAAGCGTCAACGGGTTGATCTTTTCGGTGTCGCGCCTGCACGCCACGGTGGGAGCCGATCACCGCGCGTTCGCGCTGCTCGGCCGCTGGTCGTCCCGCACGAATGCCCCGGTCTGGTCGCTGCTGATCCAGGGCGCGATCACGTCGGTGATGATCGTCGGAGTGGGAACGACGTCCGGACGTCATGCCATCGATTGGCTCGTCAACCTCTGTGGAGCGACGCCCGTTCCGTGGGACAAGTACTACGGCGGGTTTAACACGCTGTTTGCGGGATCGGCTCCCGTCTTCTGGCTGTTCTTTCTGGCCACCGGAATCGCGTACTTCGTGCTGCGCTGGAAAGACCCCGACATCGAACGTCCCTTCCGAGCACCGCTCTTCCCGCTGTGTCCCCTGTTGTTTTGCGGAATGTGCCTGTTCGGACTCCACTCGGCGACGAATTACGGCTGGGAACTCCTGCCCTTCGTCGTGGGTCCGTTCCTGCTCGGTTTGCCCGTCTATTTCATCAGTCGCAGGAAATGATGCCGCGCGAGGTGGCCTCATTCACTGATCCACTGTTCCACGTGAGTTCTTCCGATGGAGATTCGCCCCTTCCAACCGTCCGATGAAGCGGCCGTGGTCGCGCTGTGGGAGCGCTGCGGTCTCGTGCGACCGTGGAACGACCCGCACAAGGACATCCAGCGGAAGCTCGCCGTGCGGCCGGACCTGTTTCTCGTCGGCGTCTTGCAGGATGAAGTCATCGCCACGGCGATGGCGGGCTACGAGGGACATCGCGGCTGGATCAGCTACCTCGCGGTCTCCCCGGAACACCAGCGAACGGGCTTGGGTCGAGCCATCATGGACGAGGCCGAGCGACTGCTGCGCGAAACGGGCTGCCCGAAGATCAACCTGCAAGTCCGTTCGACGAACGTCCAGGTGATCGAGTTCTACCGCAGCCTCGGTTTCCTCGTGGAAGACGTGGTCAACCTCGGCAAACGATTGGAACACGACGGCCCGAGGCCCGAGACTCCGCCGTCTTGATCCAATCTCCATCCGCGTGAAAGAACCTTCCCCGAACGGTGTGTCTCGTACGGCCACTCCGGGTCGCACGCAGTGGCATCAGGCCGAATTGGTTCCATCGTTCGCTCACAATCCGCACACCGGTGTGGCAAGGCGTGCCACTCAGCCGCAAATGAGGCGCGGTATGGAATGCCGTACCCACATCAGGTTACAGTCTGCCGTGGATTGCGGGCCACAAATGAAAAATCGACCTGACCCCGGATGGTGCTCCGGGTCCTTGAAGGATTCGTTCCATGTGGTTCCCGAAAAATCGCCGTTCGATGTTCCAACGCGTCGTGGCCGCAGTCTGTCAGTCCTGGGAGCGAGTCCGCCGGGAGCGTCGGCTCGCGCAAGTGCGGTCACGTCGGGAGCGGCGGCCGTGGGACTGTCGCGGAGCGCTGGTGCAGGTGCTCGAGCCGCGCACGATGCTGACGATTGATTTGGGAGATGCGCCGTCCCCGTATCCGACGACGCTCGCCGAGAACGGGGCTCGGCATGACGATTCGGGGCCGACGCTGGGGGCGACTCGGGATAGTGAGGTCGATGGGACACACTCGGCCAATGCGGACGCGGATGGTGCCGACGAAGACGGCGTGACGTTCGGCACAATTCAAGCCGGTGCTCTCGGCGCGACGGCGACGGTCAACGTGGCGAACGCTCCGAGCGGCGCGAAGCTCGATGCGTGGATCGACTTCAACGGCGACGGCAACTGGGGCGGACCGGATGAGGAGATCGCCTCCAGCATGCCGGTCGTCAACGGCAACAACACGATCGCGTTCGATGTGCCGAGCGGTGCCAAAGCCGGCACGACGTTCGCGAGGTTCCGATTGAGCACGGCGGGAAACCTTGGCCCCGAAGGCTTGGCGGCGGATGGCGAAGTGGAGGACTACGCCGTGACGACCATCCCTCCCGTTCTCGCCAGTGGCGTTTTCATCGATCAGCACATTGTCACCACCGGATTTGATGGTGCCTACAACGTGATTGCGGCGGACGTGGACGGCGATGGCGACATGGACATGCTCAGCGCGGCGAGTGTTAACAATAACCTGTTGTGGTACGAGAACGACGGGAGCCAGAACTTCACCGCCCACACGATCAGCACGGTGGGCGTGGAGGTGCTCAGTATGACTACGGCGGACTTGGACGGCGATGGCGACCTCGACGTCCTCGGCGTGTCGCGCAATGACAGCAAGCTCGCGTGGTGGGAGAACGACGGCAGCCAGAACTTCACGCTTCACACGATCAGTACCGCGACGGTTGGGACGCATAGCGTGGTTGCAGCGGACGTCGACGGGGACGGGGACATCGATCTCGTCATCGCGGACGCCAATGCGAACAAGATTGCGTGGTACGAGAACGACGGGAACCAGAACTTCACCGCCCGCACAGTCAGCGCGACTGTCGGAATTGAAGACGTGGCCTGTGCGGATGTGGACGGGGACGGCGACCTCGATGTCCTCGTGGCAGATCCCGCTGGCGATACGCTCTTCTGGTACGAGAACGACGGCAACCAGAACTTCACGGCGCACACGATCGGCCAACAAGGCATGAATGGTGGAGTGCGCTGCGTGACGTCGGCGGACATGGACGGCGATGGCGACGTGGATGTTCTCAGCGCTGGGGGCGAAAGGAAGATCTCCTGGTACGAGAACGACGGCAGCCAGAACTTCACGAGGCACTCGATCTACGTCGTGGATGCGAAGAGTGTCGTTGCGGCCGACATCGACGGCGATGGCGACATGGACGCGCTCAGCGTTGAATCTAGTAATAGCGAGATGGTCTGGTACGAAAACGACGGGGCTCAGAACTTCCTGCCGCACCCGCTTGGCACGGCGGCATCTGGTTCGCCGACCAAAACGACAACCATCGCGACAACGGCGGACATGGATGGGGACGGCGACCTGGACATCCTCAGCGCGTCGAGCGCGAACGACAGGATCTCGTGGTACGAAAACCTGCCCTTGAACCAGAATTCACCGATGATTGGGGCCTTTGACACGACGGTCACGTATGGGCTAAACGCACCGGTGGTCATCGATGCCAATGCGACCGTGACGGATGCGGATACGACCCGGTTCAACGGCGGCATCCTGATCGTCAGACTGGCCCCTCAGGATCTGCAAAAGGCCCTGACGTTCCGGTCGGTGACCCGCCTGATCGGCGTGAGTGGATCGAATCTGACGTACCGGGGAACGACGGTCGCCACATTCACCGGCCACAACTCGAGTTTTCTGGTCATCACATTCAACGCCAACGCCACCCTTTCCGCAGTGCAGACCGTCCTGCGGAACGTCACGTTCTGGAGCTTAAATGGCCAACCGAGTACCGTCGTGGTCACACTGACCGACGGAACGGGGACGGCCAGCAACCATCCGACGAAAACACTCACCTTCGCCGCAGCCCCCATCCCACCTTCCGGCAGCGCGCCGTCGATCCCACCCGTCGCGTCGAACCAGTCAGGCAGCACAACGGCCGGTCCGCTCAGCGACACCAATTCCAGTGCCGGTCACACATTCTCCTCCACCCAAATCGCCGCTGTGACCAGTTCCGACAACGACCAGTACGGCGACGATCTCCTTTCGCCGGTGGACGTGGATGATTTGGGGCGACGCCGCAAACGCCGACGAAATCTGTAATGGTTGCGTGGCTGGGATCGAAGGATAGATCGCGTGCCACGGCTGTGTCAGCCGTGTGTATTTCGCGAGACATGTGACCGTCACCACGGCTCACAGAGCCGTGGCACACCGAATTTCAACAGGCGGCTAATACCGGAACGTCGTCTGGACGTAGAACTGCTGGGCGTCCTGGCGGGTGGGTTGGACGTTGGTCACGTAGTCGCCGTACCAGAACCAGAACTGGCCGACCTCGATGCTGAAGTTCTGGTTGTAGGTCCAGGTGGCCAGCAGATCGAGTTCCTGTCCGACATCGCTGCCGTTATCGACACCGGGTGTGCCAAACTTCTGACCCGTGACCGTGTAGAGCGCATCGTTGCGGTTGTCCAGTTGGATGAAGTGATGGGCGACCTGAAGTTGCAGCTTCTTGGTCGGTTTCACCGCGATCCGGTAGTTGACGTCGCTGGTGTTCTGCCGGGCGATGTTGTCGATCAGGCCCATATAGGCGTGGACCAGACCATAGTGCTGGAAGAAGGTGCCGTTCACGCCATCCGTCGGGTTGTCATCGCCCGAGGCCCAGTCGTAGAAGCCCCAAATGGTTGGTTCCCACATGACCTTCTTCCACGTGTGGCCCACGCCACCCGTGAAGTATCCGGCCTGCACGCTTTGACCCTTGTCGTTGCCGAATTGATAGCCGCCTTCGATCTCTGTCAGATAGGCCCGGTCACCGCAGTCGGCGGGATACGTTCCGAGCCAGCGGGTTGCCAGGGTGTAGCGATCTCCCAGGGGAAAGCTGTTCGGTGGAGCGGCCGGAAACCCGTTGCCGCCGACGAAGAGCGCGTCGTGGTGATCGTACAGGAAGAATGTGTCGATCGTGTGATCCTTGACTCCCTTGTACGTGGCCCAGGCACCACCGAAGAGGATGTTCTTTTGGGCGTGATCGAACGAGTGGTCATTGACGGCGACACCCACAAACGGGGTACCGGCACCACCGGCCGTGCCGAACGTGGCCGTATTCACCGGATTGACCAGCCAGGCATCCAAGTCCCACGTCGTGCCGGGGCTGTTGATCCGCACGCCCTCGAAGTTGCGCCGGATGTTGGACCAGTCGAGCGGCGAGACCAGCCGCTGCGCACCGAACAGCAACTCCTGTCGTCCCACGCGGAGCCAGACCGGCTTGTCATCGCGTTCCAAAATCTTGAGATCGACAAACGCGTTCTGCAGATCCCAGTGATTTTCGTCGATCCCGGTCACTGGCAGGTCATTGCCAGTGATCGTGGCATCGATCATTTCAATATAGACCCGCACCCAATCGGAGTGCTTCAGATCGAAGTACTGACGCCAGCGGTACAGGTCGTAGGTCGAGCGGCCTCCGGCACCGAACGGGGCGCGCAGCCGATTCCGCTCGTCCATGTGTCGGTAGCGCAGTTCGCCACCGACTGAAAACCGCGTGTCCTCGCAGGTGTCCCACGGCAGGATGTCATCCAGCGGCATGTCCTTGAAGTCTTCACCGAACAGATGCGTGTGGGGAGTCTTCTTGTAGCTGAAGTCGTTGTCGAAGAAGCAGGGCTTCCACGGCTGCGGCGGTGGCTTGGGGGCGCTGGGTTTCGCGGCGGCGGGTGCGGGAGCCGCCATGCCGGGTGACGTCGATGGCGAAGAGTAGGTTCCCGCCTGCGAAGCGATCATCGGCGGCAACGCCTCGCTGTCGTACGGCGTGAGTTGATCGACGGGTGCGGGAGGGACCGCCCCTTCGGGAATCGGCGGGGCCAGGAACTCGACCAATTGGAGTTGGTTCGCCTCACCGAACACTTGCGGCGAAGGCGGCAACAACGGTTCGGCCGCCTGGACTCCCAGCGACATGCTCAGACCGACACTCCACGCCAGACACGTCCAACGTCGCATTGCATCTCACTCCTTCGAGGCCCCATCCGTTGTGGCAAGCATCCCGATTTCAAGTTGGTGTTGGTCGGCCGTCATCGCTGAGCAACGACAACAGCCATCGAAGGACCGGTGGTTTTCATCGGTCTGGCTATCACTATCGTCAGCACCAAGAGGCCGCTCTCGGTGGAATCCCGAAGACCAAGTGCGGTGCGTTGAGGAGAAAAGGCCGTCGTCTGGTTGTGACGGTTCCGCAAACTATGCCCGTCGAACGATCGCCAGCCACAAAACGAAAGACCTCGATCCGGGGCTTGGATCGAGGTCTGATTCGGCACGAATTGCGGGTGCGACGATCAGTGAGTCGGCATGGCCAACGCCATCGCGTGCTGAGCGACCGCACGAGCGGCAGGCACTTTCGTGGAGGGCTTCTCGGCCGCCGTCACAGGCACGACGGGTGGAGCCGCTGACGGAGCGCTGCCCTCGACATCCGTGTCCGGCTTGTGACCCTGCCGTTCGAGGAATCCGACGAGATAATCGCGCAGGGCGTCGTAGTCGGGATGCTCCATCACCGCCGTGCGGTCTCGCGGACGAGGGAACGGAACGGTCAGGATGTCACCGACCGTGGCATTGGGACCGTTGGTCATCATCACCACGCGGTCGGAGAGGAACAGAGCCTCATCCACGTCGTGTGTCACCATCAGCGCGGTCTTCCGATCGGTGGACCACAGGTCAATCAGCACCTGCTGCAATTCAAAGCGAGTCAGCGAATCGAGCATCCCGAACGGTTCGTCCAGCAGCAGCATCTTCGGATTGAGTGCGAAGGCTCTCGCGAGTCCAACACGCTGTCTCATTCCGGCCGAGAGTTCGGCGGGACGCTTCTTCAACGCATCCCCCAATCCGACCAGTTCGAGATAGTGGACCACGATGTCGGTCCGCTGCTGTCGCGAGAGATGGGGATTGACCTGTTCCACGCCGAGCATGACATTCTCGAAGGCCGTGCGCCACGGCAGCAGACTGGGTGACTGGAACACCATGCCACGATCCGGTCCCGCGCCGTCGATCTCCCGCCCGGCGAGCACGATCCCCCCCGTTGACAGTTCGCTCAGCCCGGCCACGATCGACAGCACCGTCGACTTGCCGCAGCCCGAATGCCCGATCAATGTCACGAACTCGCACTGCTTCACCGTCAGGTTGAAGTCGGTGACGACGGTCGTCGAGCCGCCCCCTTTGTTCGGAAACGACTTGCCCACTCGCCACAGTTCGAGATATCGGTCGGGGTTGCTCATGATGGTTGGTGTTCAATGGAGTGAATGACGGAGGCTCAGCCAGTTCAAGCGGTAACCAGCTCTCGCTTGGGTGTCGCGCTTCGTGGTTTGTGACTGCCCGGCCCGAGCAGCCAGTCCAGAATCTGTTTCTTCAATCGTTTGCAATGTGGATCCTGACCGAGAGCCTTCCGGTCGCGGGGCCGGTCAAACGGAACGTCGAAGCTGGGGCCAAGCGTCGCGCGCGGACCGGCACTCAGGGGAATGATCCGGTCCGCCAGCAGCAGCCCTTCGTCCACATCGTTCGTGATGAGGATCACCGTTTTCTGATCCTGCTCCCAAATGCGTTCGATCTCATCCTGAAGCGTGGCCCGCGTGAGGGCATCCAGTGCGCCGAGCGGTTCGTCGAGCAACAGGATCGCCGGATCCATCGCCAGCGCGCGCGCAACCGCCACGCGCTGCCGCATCCCGCCCGAGAGTTCGGCCGGCTTCTTATGCCTGGCCGGCGTCAGGTTCACCATCGCGATGAATTTCTCGATGTAGGCCCGTTTCTGATCGGCAGGCCAATCGAACAGTTGGTCGACCGCCAGCGCAATGTTGTCGTAGACCGTCAGCCAGGGCAGCAGGGAATAGTTCTGAAACACCACGCCTCGATCCGGACCCGGTTCGACGATCTGACGGCCATCCAACTCGATGCGACCGCTGTCGGGATGAATCAGCCCGGCGATCATTGAAATCAGCGTGGTCTTGCCCGCACCCGAGTAGCCGACGATGGCGAGGAACTCGCCGCGCCGGACTTCCAGGTTGATGTCGCGCAGCACCTCGGTCCGCTGTTTCGCGGAACCGTAGCCTTTGCAGACATTGGTGAGTGAGAGAAACGGTTCTTCGGTCACGATGGCATCACCAGAGAGAGGTCAGGCGTTGTGTTGTGTCTTTCGAGCGAACTGTTACGACGATGAGCGAACCAATCGAATGTCAATCTCCCGTTCGATGTAGCGCCATTCTTCAGTGGACCGCAGGGCTGCTGCCAATTCGTCGAAGGCCGCCGAATCGCACGGCGCGTACTCGAACCATGTGACGAAGTCGAACTGTTCACCGAGATCGCGACCGTGTTGCAATCGACGTGCGATCGCGGGCAGGAAACGCAGTCCCGTCGCAATATGGCGCGACCTTTCTTCCAAAATCTCCCGTCGCTCGTCCTGAGCCAGACTCCACCACTGGGGGGACTTTCGGATGGGAATCAGGGCGGCACAACTGGCCTCGATTCGGTTGAGGGTCGGTTGCCTCGATTCCAGTTGGCTGCGCTCCTCATGCGTGACGTAGCGCGTATTGCTGACGACTCCCCGGAGAACCCACGCCGTTCCCGATGGCAGTCGATCGAGTGGCCCGTTGACGACCTCAATGTGCGTGACATGCTTCAGGGGCGGGCCCGAGCGCGTGGTGACATCGGTCACGCGCCACGATCCCGTCGCACCGCCGAGATAGTTGTAGAGAGCCTCCATTGGCCGCCTCTTCGAAAGTTCCCGAACGCCGCGCAGAACATTGGACCGACAGGTGATGACGCTCATGGAATCACTCACATCGCCGCCTGGAATCGCCGTTCAGCAACGCTCATCAATCGGTCGAGCACAAAGCCCACGAGGCCGATCGTCAGAATGCACAGAATGATGTGTTCGTAGATCAGACTGTTGTATTCCTGCCACAGGAAACCTCCGACGCCCGGCGCGCCGGTCAGCATTTCACAGGCGACGATCACCAGCCAGGCGATGCCCAAGCTGAGTCGGTAACCGGTGAACATGTAGGGGAGTGTGGCGGGGAGTAGGATCTTGAAGATCGTCTTGAAGCGGGACAGCTTCAGCACCTTGGCGACGTTCAGATAATCCTGTGGCACCGCACGGACTCCGACCGCCGTGTTGACGACCGTCGGCCACATCGAGCAGAGCGCGATGGTAAAGAGCGCTGCCGGTTCCGATTTCCCAAACAACACCAGGCCCAACGGCAGCCACGCCAGCGGCGAGACCGGCTTCAAGAACTGAATGATCGGATCGAAGATCCTCGTGAGAACCTTGGACATCCCCAGCAGGAAACCCAGCGGCGTACCGATCAGCAGCGCGAGCGAATAGCCCTTGGCAACCAGGACCAGCGAGTACCAGGTGAAGCGCAGAATCCCCTGATCCAGTTCGCCGCGCTTCTCAAACGGCTTCATCACATACGGCCTGCTGACCTCCCACGTCTTGACGGGAGACGGCAGGTTGGGTGCCCAGGTTCTACTCGACACGGCCCACAACAGCACGACGGCCGCCAGCCCGATCATCGGAAGAGCCAGCCAATCCAGCGGAAAACGACGGTCTTTCATTGCATCATCCCTTGAGGATTCTCATTCACGGACCGGTCCCGGTTCACTTGCACGAATGATCCTGCCGCCGATAGCAACGCCACGCTCGTCGCAATCAAGGGCGTCATGAGCGTCTTCAACACAATCACCGCATCCACATCCAGCCGCCACCAGTGGTCACCCTGATTGACCAGGATCTGGACGACGCCCACTGGCAGACCGATCACCAACGATCGCTGCCAGACCCCTCGTTGAGACAACGCTTGTCTCCACCATGCGCGAGTGGTTTTGATTCCCGACATGCTGGATGTCCTTGCCTCGATCCCACACTCCGAGTGGGACCGAAGGGAACTTTCAATCTTCCCTCGGCCCCCTTGGGGCGAGGGGAGGAAGAGGTTGCGTCATCCCTTGAGGTTCTTCACCGCAAAGCTGGCCGCGTATTCTTCGGGCTTGGTCGGGTCGAACTGCACACCGTCAAACAGCGTTTCGGGTTCCATGTTCGGGCCGCCGTGGACATAGCCGATTTCCTTCATCGCCTCTTCGTAGAGGTCGCCGCGCATGACCTGCTTGGCCACGCCCTCGTAGTCGGGCGCACCTTCAACCATCCCCCAGCGACGGAACTGCGACAGCCACCACGTGCAATACTTGGCCTGTGGATAGTTGCAATTCCGCTGGCTGAAGATCATGTAGTTCGGATCCTCCTTGGTCCGGCCGTCGCCGAAATCGTACTTGCCGAGCATGCGTCCGAGGATGATCTCTTCGGGGCAGTTGATGTACGTCGCGGCCGAGACGATCTTGGCCTGCTCGGGCCGATTGCCGAGGTCATCGAGCCAGACACTCGCCTCATGCAGCGCCTTGAGCACCGCCTTCACGGTCTTGGGATTCTTGTCGGCGAATTCCTGCGTGAATGCACAGACCTTTTCCGGGTGATCCTTCCAGATGTCTTGCGTGTTCAGCGACGTATAGCCGATGTCGTCGGCGATGGCCCGGGCATTCCACGGCTCGCCCACGCAGAAGCCGTCCATCTTGCCAACCTTCATATTGGCGACCATCTGCGGCGGCGGAATCGTGACCAGCGCGACGTCGGCGTTGGCCCCGGTGGCATCGCCCGGGTTGATGCCTCCCGCCGCAAGGTAGTACCGCATCCACATGGCGTGCGTGCCGGGCGGGAATGTCATCGCAAACGTCATCGGCGTGCCGGCCGCTTTAGCGGCATCGACCAACGGCTTGAGGGCCTTCGGATCGTCGGTGACCTTCCCCTTCAGCTCCTTCTTCAGAGTGATGGATTGCCCGTTCCGATTGAGGAGCCAGGGAATGACCATCGGCTTCTTGGGCGAACCGAGCAACCCCATCGTCGAGGCGATCGGCATCCCGATCAGCATGTGAGTCCCCTGAATGTCGCCGTTCGACAGCGAATCGCGAATCGCCGCCCAACTGGCTCCCTTGCTGATCGTCGCGTTGATGCCGTACTTCTTGAAGAAGCCCTTCTCGTGAGCGATGACCAGTGGCGAACAGTCGGTCAGCGCGATGATGCCAAACTTCAAATCAGCCACTTCAGGCGCGTCACTGGCGGTGATCGCGTGAGCATTCGCTCCCAGATCGGGCTTTGAAATGGAAGCGGTGGGCGTTGCGGTCGACGCCCCACAACCGGCGATCAATCCCGCCGCCACACCGGAAGCCGCCGTTTCCAGAAACGCGCGGCGATTGAGGACAGAACAACGAGACATCGAGTATTCCTTTCGCGGTGATCACCAGCACTGACGATTTAGTTTCCAAGCGGGCTCGCGTGAGTCATTCGTTTTGCTCACCGAACTTTCAGGAAGCAACCACAGTGCCAAGAAGCAACCAAAGTGCCAGAGGTCTCGCTCGTCGCGCGCGCGGCCCCGCGAGTTGTGGAATACCGCATCGCTTTCACGGGAACTCGCGGGCGAGAGTGAACTCTCTGCGGATTCCCGAAGAGCGATCTGTCGTTTCAACAATGGGCTCGGCAACTCGGCGAACTCGATGAAGGAATGGGCTGACGCTGCCAGCAGAACAGACAGCGGAACGTGCGAGGATCGCGCCGTCGGCCGAGAGCGCTGAGGCCGCGTTGGCTCATCCACAGTCCGGCGTTGCCATCCGTGGGAGCATCGCCTTCGAGATCATCCCCTGGGAAGAGTTCCCGCGGATGGCAACGCCGGACTGCGGACGAAGAACTCCAAACCGAACGGACATCTGCGACAGTCCGCCTCTGTCGGATTTGCTGCTTGCACCGGTTTGTGCGCCACCCGAACCGATGCGCGACTCGAATCAGTCGATCGGCAACGACAGCCCGAATCCCGCGAAGACTTCGTAGCGGGTCACCATCCGAATCAGTTCGGCGTGCGAACGGGCGCGCAGCTTCTTCATCAGGCTGGCGCGTCGCATCTCGATGGCCCGTTCGGTGACCGACAGACGCTGCGCGATCGACTTGTTGGGGAAACCGCCCAACAACAGGTCGAGGACTTCGCGATCCTTGACCGTCAGCGCGCTGAATCGTTCCGCGATCTCGCCCCAGGCGGCGCGGCGACGGCGGCGTTCGATGTCCCCCGCGACGGCGCTGCGCACTCGCACGAACAGCGTCTCGGCCGGATCCGTGGCATCGAAAACATCGAGGCGTCCGGCCGACAGTCGCTTCAACAAGCGAACCAACTCGGGTGACGAGGCCAGGACCAGCAACGGTCGCTCGTCGCCGAGAGCCAGCCACCGGGCACACGCTTGCAGTCCATCGAGCTCGCGATCCGAGGTCAGCACCATCAGGACGCAACCCGGCGAATCGTCATCGCTGGGAAACTCGACGACGGATCGGACCGCTCGTGAAATGATCTCGCGTGACTTCAGCAGGCCCACCCATTGGCGGGCCGCCTCGGTCTCGCCGACCACGAAGACCACGGGCTCGGTCGTCTGCGACATTGAGTTCCAAAACACCGGCGGGGAGGCTAAGGCAACCATGACTCGTTGCGAGCTCGCAACCATCGTGCCGAGCGAGCATCTCTCCCCACCGAGTCACGTCAGATCAACAAACCTTCGGAATTTCACGGCTCGTGTTCTTCGCAGCCACGCAATTTTCTAGGGCAACGCGGCAAACTCGGAATCCCGAACGGTTCACGCTGCTCTTTGCTCGAGACTCGCAGCTTGCCCCGATTTCGGGCAGCCTTGCCCGCGTTTGATCGAGGTGAATGTTGATGAGGCCACCTCCTGCGGATGCTCGCTGCGCGACGCCCCTCCGAATTGAAGGGACTTTCGCTGGAGGGCGCTTCGGGTATCCGAACACTCCGTTCGAGCGGCTCAATCGGGCGCGATGCGGCAAGGCGATTGCCTTGCGTCTCACACGAAACATCAGCGCCGCGCGGACAACGGATCGCGCCGCAACAGACTTCGGATTGGAAAGAGACCGCCAGTCATGATCGCCCGTCGCGAACGCAAGACCATCGTCATCATCGGCAACGGAATGGTGGGCCATCGCTTTTGCGAGCGGCTCATCGAGTACGACGTTTCCGGCGAATACCGCCTCGTCACGTTCTGCGAAGAGCCGCGGGCGGCCTACGACCGCGTGGGTCTGACCACGTTCTTCGCTCATCGCGATGCCGAAAAGCTGATGATCGCTCGCAAGGAGTGGTATCTCGAACACGGCATCGAACTGCACATCGGCGACCGGGCCTGCGAAATCGATCGCGAACGGAAAATCGTCCGCTCCGATAAAAAGGTCGAGATCGCCTACGACGCCATCGTCATGGCCACCGGCTCGTACCCGTTTGTGCCTCAGGTGCCGGGGATCAAGCATCAGGGAGTTTTCGTCTATCGGACGATCGAAGATCTCAAGCAGATGATCGACTACGCGAAGCACTCGAAGCGCTGCGCGGTGATTGGCGGCGGGCTGTTGGGATTGGAGGCGGCCAAGGCGGCGTTCGATCTGGGAATGGAGACGCATGTCATCGAGTTCGCTCCGCGCCTGATGCCGCGCCAGATTGACGACAAAGGCTCGAAGGTGCTGGTGTCGAAGATCGAGGCTCTGGGCGTAAAGGTGCATCTGAACACGGGGACCAAGGAAGTTCTGGGCGACGGCCGTGTCGAGGGACTGAAGTTCAACGACGACTCGGAATTGCCGGTCGACATGATCGTTGTCTCCGCCGGCATCCGACCGCGCGACGATCTGGCAAAGGCTAGCGGGTTGGAGTTGGGTGCGCGAGGCGGCATCGCCGTCAACGATCATCTGCGAACGAGCGACTCCGACATCTACGCGATCGGCGAGTGTGCCTTGCACAGTGGGATGATCTACGGCCTGGTCGCACCGGGCTACGACATGGCCGAGATCGTGGCGGCGAACTTCTGCGGTGAGAATCGGACGTTCTCCGGGGCCGACATGTCCACGAAGCTGAAGCTGATGGGCGTCGACGTCGCCAGCTTCGGCAATTACGAGGCGGACGAAAAGACCGCGAAGTCGCTCGTGTTTGAAGATCCGTTCGACGGCGTCTACAAGAAGATTCTGGTGTCGCTCGATGGGAAGAAGCTGCTCGGCGGGATGCTGGTCGGCAACGCGGACGACTACGGTCGCCTGCTGATGACGTGCAAGTCGGACAAGCCGCTGAGTGTCTCGCCGGCGGAACTGCTGCTCGGGCCGAAGGGGCACGCGGCGGGCAGCGGCGTGGCGGACCTCGACGACAACGCTCAGATCTGTTCGTGCAACAACGTCTCGAAGGGCAGGCTCTGCTCGGCGATCGCCTCCGGCGTTTGCACGGTCGGCGACTTGAAGAACAAAACGAAGGCGGGGGCCGGCTGCGGCGGTTGCGTGCCGCTCGTGACCGACCTCCTGAACAGTGAACTCAAAAAGGCGGGCAAGACCGTCAACACATCGCTGTGCGAACACTTCCCGTTCACGAGGCAGGAACTGTTCGAGATTGTGAAGATCAAGGGCTATCGGACGTTCGCCGAGTTGATTGCCGGCAGCGGCAAGGGACACGGTTGCGAGATCTGCAAGCCGGCGGTGGCGTCGATTCTCGCCAGCCTCTGGAACGAGAACGTGATGGACCACACGACGCTGCAAGACAGCAACGACCGTTTTCTCGCGAACATCCAGCGCGGCGGAACATTCTCGGTTGTCCCGCGCATTGCGGGCGGTGAAGTCACTCCCGAGAAGCTGATTGTGCTCGGCGAGGTCGGCCGAAAGTACAACCTCTACACGAAGATCACAGGCGGTCAGCGGATCGACTTGTTTGGTGCGGCTGTTCACCAGCTTCCCGACATTTGGGAGGAACTGATTGCCGGCGGCTTTGAAAGCGGACACGCCTATGGCAAGGCGTTGCGAACGGTGAAGAGCTGTGTCGGCTCGACGTGGTGTCGTTACGGCGTGCAGGATTCAGTCGGCTTCGCCGTCCGCATCGAGAACCGCTACAAGGGGCTGCGGTCTCCCCACAAGGTCAAATCCGCCGTGTCGGGCTGCGTGCGAGAATGTGCCGAAGCCCAGTGCAAGGACTTCGGTTTGATCGCAACCGAGAAGGGCTACAACCTCTATGTCTGTGGCAATGGCGGCGCGAAGCCCCGCCACGCGGACCTGCTGGCCTCGGACATCGATGAGGAAACCGCAATCCAGTACATCGATCGCTTCCTGATGTACTACGTTCAGACTGCGGATCGCCTCACGCGAACCGCAGTCTGGCTCGAAAAAATGGAGGGCGGCATCGAGTACCTGCGCGACGTGATCGTCCACGACAAGCTCGGCATCGCCGCGGACCTCGAACGCCAGATGCAGTTCATCGCCGACTCGTACAAGTGTGAGTGGGCCGAGGTCGTCAACGATCCCGAACGCCGCCGCCTGTTCAAGCAGTTCGTCAACACCGACGAGACCGAGCCGACGATTGAGGTCGTGAGCGAGCGAGGCCAGGTCCATCCCGCGCCGTGGGGCGAGTTGGTGCAGTTGGACGTGAATGGAAGCGCGGAACGCGGAACGGGGAGCGCGGAGCAGAATGGCATCGCGCCTCCCGACTCTTCCAACTCCGAGTTCCGCGCTCCGAGTTCCGCGCTCATTTGGACCCGAGTCGGCAATACGTGGGACTTCCCCAACGAGGGCGGAGCGACGATCAAGCACGGTCACGCGCAGATCGCGGTCTTCAACTTTGCCAGCCGCGGCGAGTGGTACGCCACCGACAACATGTGCCCGCACAAGCAGGAGTTCGTCCTGTCACGCGGAATCATCGGCGACACGAACGGCATCCCGAAGGTTGCCTGTCCGGTTCACAAGAAAACGTTCTCGCTCCAAGACGGAACGGGCCTGAACGATCCCGATTACTCCATTCGCACGTATCCCGTGAAGGTCGAAGGAGACGACGTGTTGTTGCTGCTTCCGCCTGCCGAACAACTGGCCAACGTCCCGGCAATCGAACAACGTAAATGCGGCAGCTCGTGCTTCGCGTGTGCTCCGGTTTAGAGAAGTCAGAAGTCAGGAGACAGAAGCCAGAATGAAAACGATTCCATTCCACCTCCCGTCTGCTGCCTTTCCGCTTCTGAATTCTGACTCCTGACTACTGAATTCTCTCTCCATCATGTCCACCCTGCTCCTCAATCAGTCGCTGCCTCTCGAACGAACGGTCAGTCCGATGCCGTCGTTCCTCGAAGAGCTGTTGGCCGAGCAGCAGGATCTGACCGCGGTCGAACGCTTCTCACAGTTTCATGGAGGGACTTCGCAACCGCTTCAGGCTCGGTACTATTCGGCTCTGTTACCGGCATCGCCTCCGGGACCGGGTGAGCAGTATGCGTTCGAGGTTGATCTCGACAGTTGTTCCGGCTGCAAGGCGTGTGTCACGGCGTGTCACTCACTGAACGGACTCGATGAGGACGAGGCGTGGCGCGAGGTGGGACTGCTGCACGGCGGCTCGGCTTCGTTGCCGGTGCTGCAACACGTGACGACGGCCTGTCACCACTGTCTCGACCCGGCCTGCATGAACGTCTGCCCGACGCGGGCCTACGAAAAGGATGCGGTCACGGGAATCGTGAAACATCTCGACGACCAGTGCTTCGGGTGTCAGTACTGCATCCTGGCCTGTCCGTATGAAGTCCCGAAGTACAATGCCAAGCGAGGCATCGTCCGCAAGTGCGACATGTGCAGCCAGCGACTGGCGGTGGGCGAGGCTCCCGCATGCGTGCAGGCTTGTCCGCACGAGGCCATTCGCATCACCACGGTCAGGAAAAGTGACGTGGCCGCCGACTGCGAAGTCGATTCGTTTCTGCCCGGCGCACCCGACCCGCAATACACCCAACCAACGACAAACTACAAGTCGTCGCGCCCGCTGCCTCGCAACACACTCCCCGCCGATTATCACTCGGTCCAGGCCGAACACGCCCACTGGCCGCTGATCGTGATGCTGGTCCTGACGCAGCTCTCGGTGGGGGCGTTCCTGGTCGGAGAGCTTCTGCACGCGAATCTGCTGGGCTCGACATCGCTCGCGCACGTCCTGCCCGTTCACGCGCTGAGTGCCCTCGGTTTCGGACTGCTCTCGCTGGCGGCGGCGACGCTGCATCTCGGTCGGCCGCTGCTGGCATATCGCGCGGTCCTCGGCCTGCGCCATTCCTGGCTCAGTCGTGAGATCGTCGCGTTCGGAGTCTTCGCCAAGCTGGCAGCGGTCTACGCGGCAGTACTGTGGTTCTTCCCGCAACTCGAAGCGACGGTGTGGCCGCTCGTGCTGGGAGGCAGCGTCGTGGCTGCGGGCCTCGCCGGAGTTTTCTGTTCGATCATGATCTACGTCTACACGCGACGCCCCTTCTGGAGCGGCTCGCAGACGTTTGTGAAATTCTCGCTGACGACGGTCTGGCTGGGGCTGTCGACGGTCCTGACTGTGTCACTTGTCGCCGCCGGCCTGAGCGATTCACTCAGCGTTCGAGAACTGATGGCCGACTACGGTCGCTGGCTCTGTTACGGGATCTCTTATGTCGCCGCCGCCAAGTTGCTGTACGAGGTGGCTTTCTTCCGGCATCTCGCCAGCAAGCAATCGACGCCGCTCAATCGCTCGGCCCGGCTAATGGTGGGCGAGCTGGCGGTCTGGTCGCGCTGCCGGTTCGCGGTCGGCATCATCGGCGGCATGCTTCTGCCGCTCGTGATGCTGAACCAGTCGGCGACGGTTCCGGGTGCCACAATCGCGGGAATCGGCCTCGCCTCATTCGCCCTGTCGTTACTTGGCGAGACACTCGAACGAACCCTGTTCTTCACGGCTGCCGTCGCTCCGCGCATGCCGGGAGCTTTGAAAACGTGAATTGAAAAGACTTCACCACGGAAAGCACGGAATTTCACGGAAAAACAGAGCTTGAAGATCGTGTTGGTTGGCTGTTCTCTTCCGTGATTTTCCGTGTCTTCCGTGGTTCAGGATTTGAAACGATGTCGATTGCCGGTCTCCTCCATCAGCGCGACGGTTCTTACACGCGTGAGATGCTGCTGGCACCGGGTGGGTTTGGGTTGGGAGTCGTTCCGGATCGGCAGAAACCGGATGCGACGACGGCCTCGACCTGCGGGTTCTGTTCGACGGGGTGCAGCCTCACAGTCCATCTGAAAGAAGGCGAGGCGGTCGGTCTCACGCCGAACACAGACTATCCCGTGAATCTCGGCATGGCGTGTCCGAAGGGTTGGGAGGCCCTCAATGTGTTGAAGGCCGCTGATCGTGCGACCACGCCGCTGCTCAGAAACGCGAACGGCAAGCTGGAGCCGGTGGACTGGGACATCGCGATGCGGGTCTTCTGCTCGCGGTTCAAGCAGATCCAGAGCGAGCATGGCCCCGAATCGGTGGCGTGGCTGGGGACGGGACAGATCGCGACCGAAGAACTCGCGCTGCTCGGATCGCTCGCCAAGTTTGGGATGGGGATGATTCACGGCGACGGCAACACGCGGCAGTGCATGGCGACGGCCGTTGTCGCGTACAAGCAATCGTTCGGCTTCGATGCCCCACCGTACACCTATCAGGACTTTGAAGAGACCGACTGCCTGGTCCTCGTCGGGGCCAACGTCTGCATCGCGCATCCGATCCTGTGGGAGCGGGTCATGCGCAACAAGCGGTCTCCCGAGATCATCGTCGTCGATCCGCGTCGGACCGAGACGGCGATGAACGCCACGCAGCACCTGGCCCTGCGTCCGAAGAGCGACCTCGCGCTGTTCTACGGTCTGGCGCACATCCTGATCGAGAACGACTGGCTCAACCGCGACTACATCGCCGCACACACGACCGGCTTTCACGAGTTCGCCGCGCATGTGAAGGCGTTCCCGCCCGCGATCGTCTCAGCTCAGACGGGCATTCCAATCGAAAGCCTCTACAAAGTCGCCCGCACGATCCACGAGCGAGAACGGGTTTCGTTCTGGTGGACGATGGGAATCAACCAGAGTTACGAGGGCGTTCGCGCGGCGCAGGCGCTCATTAATCTCGCCCTGATGACGGGCAACATCGGCCGGCCGGGAACGGGAGCCAATTCGATCACCGGCCAGTGCAACGCGATGGGTTCGCGGCTCTTCTCCAACACGACGAACCTGCTCGGCGGACGCGATTTCACCAGCGAGGCCGATCGCGCCGACGTCGCGCAGATTCTGGGGATCGATGCGGGACGCATCCCGACTCAAAACAGTTGGGCCTATCCCGAGATCATGAAGGGGATCCTCGACGGCAAGATTAAGGGACTGTGGGTCGTCGCGACTAACCCCTCCCATTCGTGGATCAACCAGCATCAGGCGAAGGACATTCTGGATCGGCTCGACTTCCTCGTCGTGCAGGACATGTATTCGACCACCGAAACCGCCCGCGACGCCGATCTGATTCTGCCCGCCGCTGCCTGGGGAGAGAAAGAGGGAACGTTCATCAACTCGGAACGCCGCTACGGGCTGCATAAGAAAGTCGCGAAGGCCCCCGGCGACGCACTGGCCGACTTCCACATCTTTCAACTGGTCGCCCACTACTGGGGCTGCGAGGAGTTGTTCCAGGAATGGCGTTCGCCCGAAGCCGCCTTTCAAATCATGAAGCGACTCTCCGCCGGCCAGCCCTGCGACATCACGGGCATCCGCGACTACCAACACCTCGACGACGCGGGCGGGATCCAGTGGCCGTTTGCGGAAGGGGTTGATGGTCGAGGGTTGATGGTTGAAGGTGAAGACTCGGAACAGGAGCCTGCTTCTGACCCTCAACCCTCAACCCTCAACCCTCAACCCTCTTCCCAACGCCGCCTGTTCGAGAACGGTCGCTACTACCACGACGACGGCCGGGCGAAGTTCCTGTTCGAGGCTCCGCGACCGATGCCCGAGCCACCGTCGGCCGAGTACCCGTTCATTCTGCTGACCGGTCGCGGCACGGCGGCCCAGTGGCACACGCAAACGCGCACGGGAAAGTCGGCCGTGCTCAGAAAGTTGTCGCCGCAGTCGGTCTACGTGGAGATCAGCCCCGACGACGCGCGGGGGCTGGGGATCCAACCGCAGGACTGGGTCAACGTCATCTCACAGCGGGGTGAAATCCGCGCGAGGGCCTTCGTCACGCCCACGGTGCAGCCCGGCCAGGTCTTCATCCCGATGCACTACGAGGCCGTGAACCAACTGACCGACGCGGTCTTCGACCCGTACTCGCGCCAGCCGTCGTACAAAGCCTGTGCGGTGCGAGTGACTCGCGGCGCGTGACGGCCGCCCGCAACCCCGTTCCATCGCGAGGCCGCCGAACATCCGATACTCTGACCCGCCATCTGATGGTTGTGGGTTGCGAGACAGGCGGAGACGCCCGTCTCCACGGAGAAGGATGTTCGCATCATGCCGGTTTATCTGCTGGGGACTCTCGACACGAAGGGGCACGAGATCGCCTTCGTCCGCGATTTGCTGCACGAGTACGGTGCGAAGACGTGCGTCGTCGATACCGGTTGTCTCGGCTCGCCCCTCATCGCCGCCGACGTGACGAGCGAGCAGGTCTTCGCGGCAGCGGGCGCTTCGCTGGAGATGCTGCGCGAGAAAAACGATCGCGGTCAGGCGATCACTCAGGCGGCGATCGGTGCGGCCAGCATCGTCTCCGCCGCGCAGGCTCGCGGTGAAGTGGATGGCATCCTCGCGCTGGGCGGTTCGGCGGGAACGACGATCGGGACATCGGCCATGCGCGCCCTGCCGCTTGGCGTCCCGAAGCTGATGGTCAGCACCCTCGCCTCGGGCCAGACGCGGCCCTACGTGGGAGGCAAAGACATTCTGATGCTCAACGCGGTCGTCGACATCGCGGGGATCAACCGCATCAGCCGGCTGGTGCTTACCGAAGCGGCGCGGGCGATGGCGGGGATGGTGTTGCTGAGTCGAGAGACGAGCGCCAAGAGCCAAGAGCCAAACCGAGATGATGCAGCCAGCAAAACTTCTGGCTCTCGACTCTCACCTCTCGACTCTCCGCCCTCCACTGACAAACCGCTCGTCGCGGCAACGATGTTCGGTGTGACGACGCCCTGCGTCGAACTCGCCCGGAAAATTCTCGAAGCGGCTGGGTACGAGGTGCTCGTCTTTCACGCCACCGGCAACGGGGGCGAGGCGATGGAGGGACTGATCGCCGATGGATTGATCGCCGGCGTGCTCGACATCACAACCACGGAACTGGCCGATGAGTTGGTCGGAGGTACTCTCACGGCGGGGCCGACTCGACTGACTGCGGCTGGCAAGCGGGGAGTCCCACAAGTGATCTCGGTCGGGGCACTCGACATGGTCAACTTCGGACCTCCCAACACGGTGCCGGATAAGTTCCAACAACGGCAGTTCTATCAGCACAATCCCACCGTCACGCTGATGAGGACCACGCCGGACGAGAACCGCCGGCTCGGCGAAGAGATCGGGCGCAAAGCCGCCGCCGCGACCGGGCCGACTTCGATTCTGATCCCGCTGCGCGGCGTCTCGGCCATCGACCAGATCGGCAAACCGTTCGATGATCCCGCCGCACGACAGGCTCTGTACGATGGCATCCGCTCCACGCACGGAACGACCGAGTTGATCGAACTCGACCACCACATCAACGCCCCCGAGTTTGCCGAGGCCGCCGCCAACAAGTTGCTCTCGCTCATGCGAGGCCAGTAGAACTTCTCATCACGTCACACCAAGGATCAGCATCCATGTCCAAGATCAAGATCGGTCAGATTGGCGTCGGGCACGCTCATGCGTCCGGCAAGATGGACGTCTATCGGAAGTCCTCGGACTACGAGGTCATCGGCATCGCGGAGCCTGACGAAAAACTGAGGCGGCAGGCTGAGAAGCAGGCCACCTATCAGGGGTTGCCGTGGATGACGGTCGAGCAACTGCTCAACGTTCCCGGCTTGCAGGCGGTCGCCGTCGAGACCGAACCGCGCGACCTGTTGAAGTATGCCGAGCTGTGCGTCGATGCAGGGAAGCACATTCATCTCGACAAGCCGGCGGGTGAGTCACTGCTTCAGTTCCGACGCATCGTCGACACGACCGCCCGCAAGCACCTGTGCCTGCAAATGGGGTACATGTTCCGCTACCACCCCGGTGTGATGCTGATGAAGGACTTGGTGCGGAAGGGCTTCCTCGGCGAGTTGTTTGAGGTTCACACCGTCATCAGCAAGGTGGTTGATCCCGCGAACCGCATCCGGCACGCCGAGTACACGGGCGGGATGATGTTCGAGTTGGGTTGCCACGTCATCGACATCGTCGTCGATCTGCTGGGCCAGCCGGAAACGGTGACGCCGTTCCACCAACACGCCGGATCGCAGCAAGATTCTTTGTTGGACAACATGCTCGCCGTGTTGAGTTACCCACGCGCACTGGCCACGGTGAAATCATCGGCCCTCGAAGTCGATGGCGGTTCGCGCCGGCACTTGGTCGTCTGCGGCACCGAAGGGACGCTGCACATCGAACCGCTTGACGCCACGAAGTCGGTGCGACTGACCTTGTCCAAGGAACGAGGCAAGTACAAGAAGGGCCGTCAGGACGTGCCGGTCGATTCCTACGAACGCTACGTCGGCGATGCGGCCGACTTCGCGAAGGTCATCCGTGGTGAGAAGACTCACGACTGGTCCCCGATGCACGACCTGGCCGTTCAGGAAACGGTGCTCAGGGCAAGCGGATGCCCAACGGATCGTTAGGGCCTCGCATCTCCTGTCCCCTCGCCCCCCAAAGCCGGGGTGAGGGGACAAAGCCAAGACAAACACAAAGACCAAAACAAAAGAAGTCACACACATGAGTCTGTTCCAACGCGAAGACATCCTCTCCCGACTGCGAGCCAAGGTGGCTGCTGGTCAGCCGATCATTGGAGGCGGGGCGGGGACGGGTCTGTCCGCCAAGCTGGAGGAGGCGGGGGGGATCGACCTGATTGTGATCTACAACTCGGGTCGCTTCCGCATGGGGGGGCGAGGCTCTCTGGCGGGGATGATGCCCTACGGCGATGCGAATGCCATCGTGATGGACATGGCGCGCGAGGTGCTTCCCGTCGCGAGGCGAACGCCGGTCCTGGCCGGAGTCTGCGGGACCGATCCGTTTCGTGTGATGCTGCTGTTCTTGAAGGAGGTGCAGGCGGCGGGCTTCTCGGGTGTGCAGAACTTTCCCACCGTCGGCCTGATCGATGGCGGTTTCCGGCAGGGACTCGAAGAGACCGGGATGGGCTACGGATTGGAAGTCGACATGATCCGGATGGCTCGCGAGCTGGGACTGCTCACCACGCCGTACTGCTTCAATGACGATGAGGCCGCCGCGATGGCACAGGCGGGAGCCGACATCCTGATCCCGCACATGGGCCTGACCACGAAGGGAATGATCGGCGCGACCTCGGCCGTGACGCTCGCAGAGGCGGCCCAGCGCTGCCAGTCGATGCACGACGCGGCCCAGCGCGTGAAGCCGGACATCCTGGTCCTCTGCCACGGCGGCCCGATCGCCGAACCCGAGGACGCTCAATACATCCTCGACCACACCGAGGGGATCGTCGGCTTCTACGGAGCCAGCTCAATGGAACGCCTTCCCGTCGAACCGGCCATCACCAACCGCATGCGCGAGTTCGCCGCGATCAAGTTCCGCAAGTAACTCTCATGGCAGCAGGTCGGCCACTTTGACGGAGGCTTTCGGTTTGGCGAGCGGTTTCACGACGGCATCGGCCTCGTACACCGTGACCTCTTCGTAGCGAGCCGGTCCCGAGCGTGGTCGCTTCGGTTGCCGGTGAACAATTATCTGGCGATGGATCAAATCGACCACCCAATACTCGGGAATGAGAGCTTGGGCGTAGAGTGCCACCTTGTTCGTCAGGTCAAACTTGAGCGTCGAGTCGCTGATCTCGATGACCAACTCGGCCGTCGTCGGATGGTCGGACCAGTCTCTCGGTTTGCCAGTGACGATCGCGACATCCGGCTCCGGTTCGGACACGTCTGACAACTTGAGCGGCAGTTGGTATCGCACGGTTCGCGTCGATCCGAACAACACTTGCATCAGGTCACATGTCAACAGGAGGGAGACGGAGTGTGCATTTTTCTGCGGACTCATTTCGATGATACTCCCTTCGATGAGTTGCACGCGTTGGCCGCGAAAGAATCCCTCGTCGCCCAGCCGGTAGTACTCCTCGCGAGTCCACTTGAGCGGCCGCGGTTCCTCATCTGACAATGGCAGTCGTGGTTGCACCGGCTTCGGACGCGGCGGCTTCTTCAGAGTCGTACTCATTTCATTCCCTCCCACTGTCGCCGACCAATCTCCGCTACTCGCAAGTCATCCCACACGTCGAGCGGATTGTAACGCGGATGCTTCGAGTCCTTGTACGGGTCGTTGTGTTTCGTGTTGTAGCAGGCGATGAACGCCCAGCGCGGATGTTCGCTCTTGTTCTGGTCGGAGCGGTGGAGCGTGTTCGAGTGAAAGAAGATCGCCGCGCCCGGTTCGAGTTCGCAGTAGACCAGTTCCAGCCTCTCCAGCGCGGCGGCCACTCGTTCGGGATCGGCTCCCGTTTGATCGCCCACCTTGCCGTGATCCATCCGGCCGAGAAGATGCGACTGCTTGAGGACTTGCAGGCAGCCGTTCTCCTTCGTCGCGCGATCGACTGCGATCATGCAGCTTCCCATGTCGGGGAAGAGGCAACCGTTGTTGTACCAGTAGCCATAATCCTGATGCCAAGCCCACGCCCCGCCGACGCGAGCCTCCTTCAAGATCATCTTGTGATGATAGTGATAGACCTCGTCGCCGAGCAGTTGCTCCACCGCCGAGACGATCCGCCGACTCCGCACGATCGCGCCATAGATCGTGTCGTCCGGCAGATCGTTTCGTACGACGAGCTTCACCGCGCCTCCTTCGCCATCGGCCCGGCTCCCCGCGTCGCGTTCGAGGGCCAGGTCCGCCTTGGCGATGTTGCGGAGGAGTTCGATCTCCTCGGCATCGAGCAGATTCGGGACGACGATGTAGCCGTCCTCGTGGAAGCGGGCGATCTGTTCCGAGGTGAGCGTCTGTGTCGTCATGAGATGCCTCAAATCTTTCCAGACAACTGCAGCAGCAACTGTTCGAGCTGCAAGCGTTCGGGAAGCCGGCTGCCTCCCTTGAGACCGGCTTCGGTTTCGAGCAGGACGTTGAGAATTCGTTCGGCCTTCGCGCGGCCGATGCGGCGGAGATAGGCCGAACTCGGACCGACCGCCTGCGGGAAGACGCCCGCGCTGCGGAGGGCCTGGTCGAGCTGCTGCGACCGAGACAGATCGGTCGCCTGCGCGAACTTCTTGAACACGAACGAAATGCCACCCAGCAGCTTCGGCCCCGCCTCCCCGGCGGTCAGCAGTTGATCGAGGGCGTCGATCGCGAAGGCCAGGTTGCCGTCTCGCGCCGCGTCGGTCATGGCCCAGGTCGTCTCGGTCCTCCAACCACCGACGAGCGTCTGCACGTCCTTGGCCTCGATCTTGCCGCCCGCTCCGACGTACGAGGCCAGCTTGTTGAGTTCCTGATCGAGCAGCCCGAGCTCGTCGCCGACGAGTTCGATCAGCAGCGAGGCCGCATCGCGCGAGAGCGTCTGCTGGTACGAATCGCGCGCCGTGTCGACCAGCCACTTGAAGAGTTGCGGCCCCTTCAACTCGGTGCATTCGACGTCGAGGCCCTCCTTCGCGACCAGCTTCGCCAGCCGGGTCGTCTTCGGCCACGTCTTCACGTCGAGCACGAGGACCGATTTCTTCGCGGGCTTCTCGACGTACTTCTCGAGCGAGGCGCGGTACTTCGTGACAAACTCGTCCGCGTCCTCGACGACCACCAGCCGACGGCTGCTCCACATCGAGATTGTTCGCAACTCGTCGGTGACCGATTGCAGATCGGCCTCCTTCCCGGCGAACTTCGTCAGCGACGTGTCATCGTCGTCGATGACGATCTTCTTCAGGATGGCCAGCGCCGCCTGCTTCAAGTGCCGCTGCCCGCCCGACAGCACGGCGACGGGCGGGACATCGGCGGGCGGCTGCTTGAGAAACTCGACAGCATGCATGGTGAGAATCGCGGTGGGGAACTGACGGAGACGCGGGCATCCGCTGTTGTCGTGTCGCGGCGTGAGTGCCGAACGGTCGCGATTAGACCATGCCTCAGAGGCAAACTCCACGACGCCCACCGGCTACTTTGAACGGCGACGCGGTACGAGAAAGCGACTGCACGCTTTTCACGGCTTGGCCCGCGCGATTTCGTTCTCGCGCCACGCTTCGGCATACGCTCGAAAACCGGACTGAGTCATCTCCCGGCCCCCCTTCAGCGCGGAGCGCAATGGCTCCGACTGAAGCGACGTTCCAGAGACTCGCACGAGATGAGCCGCCTGCGCGGCGACCGCGTCGTCGTAGTCCCACAGGCTCGCGATCAGCTTCTTCCAATCGTTGTCCGCTGCGGCGACCAGTCGTTCCGCGTAGGCGCGAGCCGACGAGAGGCGACCGTCGCCATCCACATCCAGCCAAACCGCACCGCTGCATCCGATCGTGCGAGCCTCCCAATCGGGCGAGGTCGGTTGGTAGGGCTTGGCCGTTCGCCAATGGAGTCCGTCGATACCGGGGCCGGTGGCGATGGCGACCAGATGGACATCGTGCTGAAATTTCGGTGTCATCCAATGTCCCACCCACTTCACTCCGACTGGCAGGCTCGCGTCGGGCGACTCGGGAATCTTGCTCGAACCGATCACGCGGCCGTTGGCAAACAGTTGGACCTGGCTGGCACGAGACCAATGCGGGCCGAGGACTCGCACATCGATTTTCACCTCGTCTTCGCCAGTCGCCACCGTCGCACCCGAGTGGTGCTTTTCGTTCACGGTGATCTCGGTGAGCAAACCGTAGCTCACCATCACTCGGCCCTGCACGAAGTTGGAGACGGCTTCCTCGACATTGAGCTTCCCCGGATCTCGATCATCGCAGCGGATGTACGTTCGTCCCTGCCCGACGAAGTGCCGACCGACATCGTGCGAGTCGCTGCTACCGACGGGCGTCACGTTCAGTCCTCGATTGAGCAGCCCCATCCAGTCGTGAAACAACCGCAGCGGATCCGTTTGCGTGGCCCCCGAATTGATGACCTCCATCGCGTTGAATCGCAGCGGCCAGTCGTCGAGGTTTTCGCCGACGAGGGCGTTGTGATGCACCGGCCCAAACGGACGGACGCCGCTGTGCAGGTCGCGGGCATGGTTCAGGATGGCGACCTTCACGCCGGGCGTTTGCTGGATGTCATCGAACAGCAACTTCCAGTCGGTCAGTTTGTGATCGACGACGCGCGACCCGGCGGCAATCGGAAAGATGTTGAAATGCCCGCGAGGCGTCGTCACTTCGTTCCCCATCACCGGGGTGAAGTAGCGGCGCACGCCCTGCTTCGCGGCGGCCTCTTCGTAGTCGATGTGCTTGTTGTGGTCGGTGGCAATCGGCAGCTCGATCCCTTCTCCGGCGAGCGTGATCATCCGCTCGTCGCTCGTCGCGTCGCCGTGTCCCGAATGAGTCAGCGTGTGAACGTGAGTGTCACAGGCGACGTAGCCCTCGGTCGGAACCTCGCGCCGAATCGCAAGCGTCTTCTTCGCCGTCTCGCCCGCGCCGACTGTGACCTCCGTCTGAGCAATCGAGTACTCGAAGCCGCGTCCCGCGAAGATCGTGTACTGACCAGCGGGGACTCCCAAACTCGCGCGGCCAGTCGAAGTAAACGCCATCCCCGGCCGCACGGCCAGATGATCGTTGGACTCGGCTCCGAGCGTCTGCATCGCGCCGTTGGAGTCCAGCACCGTGATGCGGCACGGCAGCGGCTGCTTCGAGTCGGCATCGACCACTTCCACGTCGAGAGTCGCCCCGCGCAGGGCCTCTCGAACGGAGCGGTTCACCACTGCGATCTGACCGACACGGATGTCGTCCGACGCGGCCTTGCTCGCGGGCGGAGATTCGATGCGCAGCGAGTTGTCTCCCTCAACGAGGCCGCCCGCCGGGATGGCGAACGTCACCACCATGTCGTTCTCGTCGATGGTCAGCGCCCCCAGCTTCTTGCCGTTCAGCAAAACATTCCAAACCTGTTTCACGTCCTGCTGGCGCACGAGCAGCGTCTGCTCGGTCGTGTTCTTCGTCGAGTCGAACGTCGCATCCAGCCGCTGGCCGTGCGGGGTCTCGGGAAACTCCGACCACTCCCGCTCGACGCCGCTTCGCAGATGGAGCAGCCTCGGTTCGATGACCCGACGTTTGGAAGTTGCCTCGTCCGCCCACGCGGTTGTGGCGGCGAGCATCAACAGACAGCAGGTACACAGCGCGGGCATGCCAATCTCCAACAGAGGTCCGTGCCGGCGGGAGGACTCACTCATTGGAAGCCTCCGGCGGCGGCGGGCACCATGCTATCCATCCGGCCCGCGCAGTCACGTCATCGAGGGCTGTTGTCCCGTGACGCACCATGTGCCGACGAGCAATCACGGGTGCAGTCGCCGATGTTGCGAACTCCCCGGAACCGTGGCAGACTTCCGCGCGTCCTTGGCTGCGGCCTCCAAGTCGGCCCGCAAAAAAAAATTGTGCCGGCCAATTCCGTCCGGCTCACCCCGTTCAGATCCGTTCCCAAGATTCCGAGGCTGGAGTCCGAGATCGCATCGGTTTTCGGATTTGAATTTTGGTGATTCACCTTCCGTGAGTCACCGCATCACAAGGGGCGTCCCACCGTGTTCGCTGGTGTCCTCGCACTGCTCGAACGGTCGTTGCGGATCGATGCCCGATCGTGGCAGACGCACGTGACGCGACTGGGGCTGATGGTCGGCATTTACGTCTCGCTCAGCTTTGCCTTCGCACTGGCGAGTCGGTTCGGCGCGCCGGGGCTGCGATTTTTCTCGGCCAACGTGTACCTGAACGTCATCTTTCTGACGCTGCTCGGCGTCGGCTTCTTCTCGACGGCGATCACTGAAGAGAAGGAGGAAGACACTCTGGGACTGATGCTGATGGCAGGGATCAGCCCTCTCGGTCTGTTGATCGGAAAGCTGGGGGGACGACTGTTTCAAGCGCTGCTGCTCATCATCGTGCAATACCCGTTCACGCTGCTGGCCATCACGCTGGGAGGCGTCTCGTCTGCCCAGGTGCAAGCGGCCTATGTGAGCCTGACGTGTTACATGCTGCTGCTGGCGGGCGGTGGCCTGTTGTGCTCGACCCTTGCCCCCCGCAGTCGCACGGCGGGGACGTGGATGGTGGTGGCGCTGTTTGTCTACGGGCTGGTTCCGTACTTTTGCCAGACACTGCGCAACAACATTGCTCGCTTCTCGTCGGCCCCCGCGTCGTGGTTCGAGACTCTGTTGGAGGCCGTCGCGTCCTTCAGCCTCTTCCTGCGCATCGGGGACATCATTACGACGGGTTTCGGCGAGTCACCGTGGAGTTGGCAGGCGGTCTCGAACCTGATGTTGGGTGTGATTTGCTTCGGGTTGTCGTGGTGTTGCTTTGGATTCGCGACGCGCGAGCCGGCGACGGAGGCCGCCGCGCGCGGCGGCCTTTCACGCAGTCAGAAGGGATTGGCACGGTCGTTCTCGCCGGGTCGGGCGTGGGAGAATCCGTTCGTCTGGAAGGACTTTCATTTCGTGGCGGGTGGGTTGAGTCGGCGGCTGCTGAGGATTCTGTTCTATCCCGCCCTGTTTGGCTTCTCGCTGGGACTGTCCGTACTGTGGAGCAGATCGGGTGACAATGTGGTGGAGATCTATCAGTTTCTGGTCTTGCTGGCCGTCTTGTGGGAGTTGTCGATTCTGGCGGCGCAGTCGATTCACGACGAAGTGCGCGGCCAGACGATCGCGTCGCTCGTGATGCTGCCTCATTCGGTGCGCTACGTCTTCTATTCCAAGTTGCTCGGCGCGGTGGCGGGCATGTATCCGGGGTTGGTCTGTTTTCTCGTGGCGAACGTCATCGGCTTCAAGCACGTGGTTGATTTCTTCCAGGTCGATGGTCTGGCCGTCCTGGCGATCTTGTTGCTCGTCCCCCATTTCTCGGCCGCCTATGCGCTGTTCGTTCGCTGGGGAGCGGTCTCGCTGGCCATCGGTTCGATGATCGCGGTCTACTTTGCGATTGTGGCCCTCTTTCAAATCATTCGGCCCGTCCCTCATGAGTTTGTTCTCCACGTGTTCACATTTTTCTTGTTGTCGATCTGTGCGGCGTGCCATGTCGTGGTGCTGTGGCGCATCCCGTATGTGGCCTCACGCTGAGACGCCGCGAAAGGAAGACTCGAGATCATGCTGCGGGGCGTGCTGGCACTGTTGGAACGGTCGCTGCGGGTGGATGCCCGGTCGTGGCAGGTTCATCTGGCGCGGCTGGGGTTGATGGCGGCGATCTACATTTCGCTGAGCTACGCCTTCACGCGCGCGGGGATGTTCGGCGCGCCGGGCCTACGGTTCTTTCAGGCCAACCTGTACCTGAACCTCGCGTTTATGACGCTGCTCGGCGTCGGATTCTTCTCCACGGCGATCACCGAGGAAAAGGAAGAGGACACGCTGGGGTTGATGCAGATGGCGGGAATCGGACCGCTGGGGATTCTGCTCGGCAAGATCGGCGGTCGGTTGTTTCAGGCGTTGCTGCTGATCGCGGTTCAATACCCGTTCACGCTGCTGGCGGTGACGATGGGTGGCGTGACGCCGGGCCAGGTCTCGGCGGCCTATATCGGACTGACCGCGTACATGCTGTTGCTGGCGGGTTACGGCCTGCTCTGTTCGACGTTCTCGCCCCGCAGTCGCAGTGCGGGGACGTGGATGATCCTCGGCATTCTCGTCTATGTCATCGTGCCGTATGCGTGCAGCGAGACCCTGCGGTACCTCGCGTCGCGCTCCCTGCTGACAGCGGGCACCACGTTCCACAGTTCGCTGTTGTGGGTCTCGTCGATCAGTGTGTTCCTTCAGACCGGGGAGATCCTGACCTCGTCGTATGGCCAGTCCCCGTGGAGCGTTCAGGCGATGTCGAACCTGGTCGGCGGAGCGGTTTGTTTCGTGCTGGCCGTCCTACTGTTCGGCGTCTGCACGCGCAATCCCTCGACCGAGGCGGCCTCGCGCGGGCTGCTCACCCGGCAGCGCGGAGCCTTTCGCTGGTTCTCACCCGGTCGGCCGAAGATCAATCCGTTCATCTGGAAGGACTTTCATTTCGTGGCGGGTGGCGTCGCGATGGTGCTGGTCCGCATCGCCTTCTACGTCCTGCTGTTTTTTGGCTGCTGGTCGCTGGCCTGGTTCTGGTGGTCGTCGTCGCGCGACCTCACACGATTCTGGCAGGAGGTGATGGCGGTGTACCAGGTGCTGCTGCTGGTTCTGGTGACGTGGGAAGTGTCGTTGATCGCCGCCCGCTCGCTGCACGACGAGGTGCGCGGACAGACGCTGGCCGCGCTGGTGATGCTGCCCGAATCGGTTCCATTCGTGGTCTACTCGAAGTTCGCTGGAGCACTCGTCGCCGTCTTGCCCGGCGCGCTGTGTCTGGCCGCCGCGTCTCTGCTCACGCTCGGAGGACTCTATAACACGGGCGAGTTTCTGGAGGAGGCCGCCGGCTGGTTCTTCCTCGCCCACTTCCTGGTCGTGCCGCACCTGGCCGCCGTGTTGGCCCTGTCGTTGCGCTGGGGAGCGGTGCCGCTGGCCATCGGCGGCGCGATCGGTTCATTGGTGGGATGGGTCTCCCTCTTTGAAGCCAATCACGTTTCACGCAACGGCGGCTTCGTGTGGGTGGGCACGTTCTTCACGCTTGCGGTCTGCATCGTCTGCCACTTCCTGGTCGTCTACCGAGTGACGCGACTCGCCGAGCGATGATCGAGTAAGATCAGACGCGGATTCGACGACTCCGGTTATGAGAACCTCATGGACTCACTGCAACGCTTCCTCGATCCGCAGACGCTGGGCAAGCTGAAGGGCCTCGAACTGAAGGCCCGGATGATTGTCGAGGGCTATGTCTCCGGCCTGCACAAGAGTCCCTATCACGGGTTCTCGGTCGAGTTCGCCGAGCATCGCGAGTACGTTCCCGGCGACGACCTGCGCTACGTCGACTGGAAGGTCTTCGGGAAGAGCGACCGCATCTATCTGAAGCAGTACGACGAGGAAACCAACTTCACCTGCCAGTTGCTCGTCGATACCAGCGAGTCGATGGCGTACCGGTCACCACAGGCGGCGTACTCGAAGCTAGAGTACGCGCAGCACGTCGCCGCCGCGCTGGCCTATATGATCGTCCACCAGCAGGATGCCGTGGGGCTGGCCACGTTCGACAAAACCGTCGGTCACATGCTCCGTCCCGGCAGCACGCCCGCTCATCTGAGGCAGCTCTGCGAACTGCTGGAACAGAGTCCGGCGGGGGGCGAGACCTCCATCGGCCCGATCCTGCATGACCTGGCCGAGCGGATCAAACGGCGCGGACTGGTCATCATTCTGAGCGACCTGTTCGACGATCCCGAATCGCTGCTGATGGGCCTGAAACACTTCCGGCACCGACGTCACGACGTCGTCCTGATGCACGTGATCGATCCCGCCGAGCAGGACTTCCCGTTCATCGACGCCACGCTGTTCAAGGGCCTCGAAGGTCTGGGCGACCAACTCACCGAACCCCGTTCGCTGAAGGCGGCCTACCAGCGCGAGTTCAACGACTTCCTCAAATCGGTCCGCGGCGGCGCGCGCGACCTGCACATGGACTACGTGCTGCTGAGAACCGACCAACCCCTCGAAGTCGCGCTGCACGAGTTCCTCTCCCGCCGCATGCACAAGGCCGGACGACGGTAGCCGCGTGCTGATCCAGTCGAGGAATGAGATGCACCGAGGAGCTATTCGGCCGCGAGTCGTTCCAACTTCGCACCAAGATAGGTCGCGCCGACGTTGTTCTGGTCCACGATCAGCGTCAGCAGGTTGTTCGACTTCACCTGCCAGACGAGATCGACGATCCCCTTGTCGGTCGGCTCGACCAGTTCCAGCCGATCACCCTTAACGGCGAACTTGCCAAAGGGATTGTTGCCCTGCTTGCCGCCGAGCTTCACGCAGCCGTCGCCGGTCTGAGTCACTTCGGCCTCAAACACAAAGCCCGTCGGCAGCGTGAGCATCCATTGCCCGACCAGCTTCGCCGCCGCTTCTCGGTCGCTGGCCTTGAGCCTTGCGGCGCGCTGTTTTGCCGTGTCGTTGATGGTGGCTGGTATCGGATCGAGTCGTGCCAGTTGCTCGGCGGTGTACCTCAGATTGACCTCACTCACCTTGTCGTCCTCGACGCGAACGACCAGGTCCTTGTTGAGGTATCCGCGCCGCTCGTGCCAGACGGTGAAGTGATGTTCGCCGGGCGGAAGGTCGCGAATCTCAAACCGACCGTCGGTGTCGGTGATTGCGGCGAAAGGATGATCGAGGGCGAGCAGATAACCGCTCATCCACGGATGGACGCCCGATCCAAATCGATTGGGCAGTCGCTCCGATTGGGTGTACGGCGATTTAATCAACTTCTCGTCTCGGTAATTAATTCCAACGTTTTGCTCCGATGCATGAATCGGGAGGCTGTGGAAGTTCGCGGCCTCTCCCAACGAGTTCTTCACCATCAGCGATTGCCCTGCGCGGATGAAGATCATGTGAGGCGAGAAGCGGCGTTCGACCGCTTCGATGACAACCGGATCACTCGGCGGTGCGGAGGGTTTCCAGTCTCGGGGAGCCTTCTTCAAATAGATCGCCACATTCGCGATGCCGCCTTCCTTGCTGAGGACGAGTGAGTCATCGGGAATCTCCACCACCGGAGCCGTCCGCTCCCGCTCCTCGTTCCGCAAGTCTTCCTCTCGGTTGCGAGGAATGATCGCGCGAAACGTCGGCTTGATCTTCAGCGGCGGTACCTCCGGGATCGGCCCATCGATCATCACGCGCCCTCGGACGGTCAGTACCACGCCATGACCTGTTTGGCCGGGCTTGGGTTCAGCTTGTTCAGCGCGGGACGATTGTTCGGCGCGGGTCTCCTGACCCCGCCGAGGCTCCGACCGCAGGTCTCCCTCCTTTGGCTTCTCCTTCTCATCAACCGGCTTCGCCCCTCCGTCCCGTTTTCCATCCACGGGGGCCTCGGGACGACCGGACAGGAACATCAATGCAAAGCTGGTGGCAATCAGTTCGTTCTCAGAGGCGCTCGGCCCCACCCAGGCCCCGTCGTGTCGCTGGTGGTCGATCAGCCGCTTCGTCACGACGCTCTTCCAATCAACGTCGCCAAACCGAACCGTGTCCGTGAGATGCCCGGCGCGCTCGAGGCAGTGAAAGGAGTAGAGTGGCCACGAGGAAGAAGCCAAGGGAATCGTCTTCGCAATGAACTCGTGCGGTTTGCGCATGGCCGCCTCCCGCGCGGCGGCTTGTTCGTCCTTCGGCAGGTGGCGATGAGCCGTCGCCAACCCTGCGACTCCTGCGAGCGTCATGGAGAACGTCGGGGGTGCGTCGGACACATAGCCCCAGCAGCCGTTCTCTTTCTGCGACTTCAGCCAATACGTGGCGACACGCTGCCACGTCTCGGCACGTACTTCAAACTTCGCCCGTTTCGCGGCGTCCAATGCCAGAATGGCGAAGCGGCTGCAGGAACCGTCCGCCCGGCCGGCCGGCGCTGCCAAATAACTCCAGCCGCCGGTCGCATTCCCCTCCTTCACCTGGGCGTTCTCAATCCAGGTGACGTTGCGGCGGATGAGTTCGGCGTCGTCTTTGGGCGAGGCGATGCACAGCACCATTGTCTGGAGGGCGACCACGTAGATCATCTTCGGCTCGACAGTCCGCAACCCGGGCAGAGCCTTTTGAATGACGGCGTCGTCTCCCATCACACCCGCCTGCAACAGCGCAACCGTCGCCAACGCCGTCACCCCTCCGGTGAATGATCCCATTTCCTGCCACGTCCCGTCCTCACGCTGCTGCGACTTGAGGAACCCGGCAGCCCGTTCCACTGCGTTTGTTCGCCGGGCACGATCCGGATCTGGTGCCTCGTCGCCGGGCGGTTTCTCCGGCGCGGCCTCTTGCTCGGCGCGATGCTGGAGGCGACCGACCAACAAAGGCACTCCTCGCTTTTTCCCATCCTGCGCCGAGTAGCTCATCACCTTCAGGAAGTAGCCGGCAAAGTCTCCGTCGATGCGGACCTCCTCGCCAACCTTCATCCCCGCCGGGAGTTCGGTGAAGATGACGACGCAGGGAACGACGGAGGTGTCGGAAGCACTGCCCCAGGCTTCATACATCCGCTTCACTCCGAGAGGATTCTCGGGTGGTTCCCATTCCAAGAGGCGGCGAATGTGAAGACGCAGCCGCACCGGCCGACCCCGCGATTTGTCCGGCTGGGTGTACAAGTCTTCCGGCGAGGCGTCGCGCTCCGTTCGCCGTTGCAGTTCGGCAAACGGCTGAACCTCCGCCCAACCGAGCATCCTCCAACACAACGGCATCTCGCGCTCCCGGAGCGGAACAAGATCCATGAGCAATCCAAACTCCGCCTCGGCCCGCTTCCATTCCACGGGATCAAGATCGGTGACACGCTTCTGTTCAGCGCGGAGCTCCTGATCCCGCACGACGAGGGTATCCGCCTTTCCATGCTGGGCGGGCAACGGCGCATCGAGCGCGATTCGCTTGTCGAACTGTTCGATCCGTTCGACGTACACTTCGCCAAAGGCGGAATGGATGAGCGTGACCTCGGTTCGTTCGTCCGTGTTGGCGAATCGGATTGTGCGCGTGCCGTCGGTTCCGTTGACGGTGTTCGTCCAAGTGGCTTCGTTGAACGGCGTGGCTTTCGGAAGTACGGCCGTGAGGGCCTTGTTCGCAAGTTCACGGTACTTCGCTTTGGCCTGGCGACCTCCGCAGGCGGCGTCGGTCATCAGGCGGCTGATGAATTCCGTGGTCGCCTTGTGAGACCCGGCCGTGTCAAACTCACCGACCATAGGCGGCTGTTCCAAGCCGTACCATTTGACGAACGCCTTCGTTTCGCCATCCTTCGTGTACGACAAGTTCTCGTGCCCGTGTCTCCATCCGGCGAATTGAGGCAACTCTTTCGGGACTTGTCGGCCGAACAAGTCGCGGTGTTTCTCCAACAGGTTCTTCAACTCCTGCAACTCGGCGACGGGGAGCTTGTGATGGGTTCCCGCTTCGTAGTTTTGGCCGCCGGGAATGAAGACGGTTCCGTCCTGAAGCACGAAGACTCGCCAATCGACATGCCCCATTGAGTGCTGCACGGGCGAGGTGCTGGACCACACAAACAGCGGCTGAAGCGTCGGTTTGTTTTCCTGAAGGGCCGTTTTCCCGTCGGCTTCTTCGGAAGTGTGCCAACCGGCGACGAGCAGTTTGGAGACGTTGTTGGGCACGTTGCTCGGCGGATGATCGTCGATGGGAAAGAGCGACGTGCGTCTGGCCGTGAGCAACTTGTCACCCGGAACGACCGACTCGCGCGTGACGATCAGATTGGAGGAACTCCCCGTCAGCAGGCCGTGAAACTGCAATTGCTTGATCGTGCCGCGCAGGCTGTTCGGTGGTTCGCTCGCATCCGAGTAGACGATGAACATGTCGAACGGTCCCGCCTGCAAGCCTTTCAGATGAAACGTGAGCTTGCCCGCGACCTCTGTGGGTTCAATGTTCTTCCATCCACCACGACCGTCTTTCCCGCCTTGGGCGACCGTCGGTTGGCGGATCTGAAGGCTGATTCGTTCCGGCTTCACGGCATCGCGGGCGATTTCGCCGCGCACTTCGAGCGAGTCGCCAACGTGAATCTCGCCGAGGTCGCTCCCCGCGCGAACGTCTCCGATGTAGCACGGTGCGTGATTCGGCGCGTCGATGCGGAAGGCATAGACCGCCGCACCGGGATCGTTCGTCGGGACGGGGTCAACGGCGCGAAGAGTCGTCAGTTCGACGCGACCGTCGGCGTTGGACTCACCCCAGACCGGGCCGTCGCCCCAATACTGGAACGGCGTCAGGAATGAGCCGGCTCGCGTTCGGCTGAAGAGGCGAACCTTGGCTCCCGCGACGGGACTGCCGTCTTTGGCGGAGACGATTCGCAACCGCGTCGGCTTGGCGGGCTGCAACGGCACGTCGAGCGAAACGTCTCCGCGCACCCAGCGATGGACTCGCACTTCCTCGAAGCCGGAGACCAGCGCGTCGATCTTGACCGTTGCCTTGGGACAGCGAGTGATGGTGACCATGCCATTCGCATCGACTGGGAACGTCCCCTGTTCGTCCTCGTCCCACCACGGGACGATCAACGCGGCCGTTCCGGTGACGGGACCAGACCCGGCGGGAGGAACCAACCGCAGCTTGACCGCCGCGCCGCGCGACAACGTCAGCGCGAGTGGCTGATCCAGTTTGAGCCAGCTCGAATCAAACGGAGCGAAGCCGGTGGCCGTCATCGAGAAACGAACGCTTCCGAGACTGGGGTCCGCACCGAACGAAAACTCACCTTTCGGATCGACTGGCGTCGCTCGCGTTTGTTCAGACGACACTCGCCGCATCAACTTCAGATCGGCTGGCAGCGGCGAACCGTCTTCGGTCACGACGCGACCTCGGTAGGTGCCCGCCGCCTCAACGAGATTGTCGGTACGGATGTCGTTTGAAGGAGCGGGTGGCTCAATAGCGGGTGCCACTGGTGGCGGCTTTGGGCCACCAGTGTTTTCATCATCGCGACTCAATAGCACTGGCGGCCCAAAGCCGCCGCCAGTGGCACCCGACGGATCGTCACTGGCCGGAGCCGTGTTGCGACTGATGAGCGACCAACCGATGAGGCACGCGACGGTGAGGGGGATCAGGCCCGCAAGCCATGCGTGGGAAGCGTGTTCGCGTGCAGGGAGGTTGAGGATCGCTCGGATGCGGGTCAGGAGGATGCTGCGCGGGCTGCCGATGGAGACGGTGAGCATGCTGCGAACGTGAAGCGGCGGATGCGCAAGGCCCAGCGAATCGGCGAGACTGAGGCGGCCGATGTGCTCCAAAGTTTCGGCATAGCGCAGCGGGTTCTGCATCGTGCGGACGACGAGTTCGTCGCAGCAAAGTTCACGTTCGATCCGCAGGCGGCGCGAGAGCCACCAGACCGCCGGGTGATAGAACAGGAGCGTCTCGACCAGCCGCTGGAGGAGGTTCACCCACAGGTCGCCTCGCCGAATGTGAGCCAGCTCGTGGGCGAGGACCGCCTCGATCATGTCGGGCGGCAATTCGCTGACCCACGCGACAGGCAGCAGGATCATCGGCCTCAGGAACCCGACCGCGATCGCCTCCGTCACGCGATGGCTCAGGTGAATCAACGGCCGCGTCACCCGCAGGGCTTGGGCGAGGAACTCCACCCGCTCCCCGAGCCACTCGGGGACCGGTTCGACTCGCCGACGCAGCCGCGAGATGCCGATCCAGCCCAGCAGCAGACGCAGGCTGAGCGCGGCCACTCCGAGCAACCAGCCGCTCACGATCCAGGGCTGAACCTGCGACCAATGTGACCGCGCAGGAGTCGCCTCGTGAGTGACTGATGCGACGGAGACATTCGGCAGCACGGCCGACGAGTCTGTCGCGAGGAGCGGCTCGTCAGGGTCGTCGAGCGGGGTCGGGCCTGCGATTTTTGGAAATTGGTCGACATCAGGTTCTCCGAGGCTCAACGATTCGCGTCGGCCAATTTCCAAATATCGCAGGCCCGACCCCTGATCCCCGACGGCCACCCCGCTCGCAGCCAATCGAGACTCGTTCGCTTCCGGCGCGGGCTGAATCCGGACGAACGTGACGACCGGGCAGGCTGCCATCACCAGCAGCGCGATCAGACAGCAGGCGTACCGCGTCGAGGGGCGTCGGATGCTCCCGAGCCATAGCGTCGCCGCCAGCAGCACCCCGACGGCGGCTCCCTGCCAGACAAAGTGGACCAGTCCCCAGGCCAACCGCTGTGTCATCTGTTCCGGAAAAACGTGAAGAGCGTTCATCAGGCTCCCTTCGTCGTGGTGTTGAGCGAACGAGGTTGATGGTCTGTGCCGTACCCGGCGATCCGGCGCGGGACGGCCGCGTCATCCATCCTTCCGCTTGTACTCATCGATCAGTCGGCGGATCTCATCGAGTTCATCCGGCGAGGGCTTCGACTGCTCGAGCAGCCGCGCGACGAGGGCCGTCGTCGAACCGTCGAACACGCGGTCCAGCAGATGCCCGAGCATCTTCCCCTCCGTCTGACCGGGCTTGAGTTTCGCGGTGTAACGAAACGCCCGGCCCTCCGGTTTGCGGGTGACCAGCTTCTTGTCGGCCATCACGGTCAGCAGGCTCATCACAGACGTGTACGCCCGCTCCTGCGGTACCAACTCCAGAACCTCCCTCACCGTCGAGGGGCCGCGCTCCCACAGGATCCGCAGAATTTCCAGTTCCCCCGGCGTCGGATGCGGCTGCTTCGGTCGAGCCATCTGTCATCTCCCCCTCACGAACAATCGCGTCACATCTATCTTCCCGTAGCCCTGTCGCTCCGCGACAGGAGAGCCGAGTGACCAGCCGACTCATTCGCGCACTGGAGGTGCAACGGTTTATGAACATCGTCCGCGAGATTGGCTTTCCTGTCGCGGAGCGACAGGGTTGCGGGAGGTCGGGAGCCAGTCTACTGGATAAACCGTAGTTGTCAACTGGTAAACCAGTAGATAAACCGCCGTCCCCGTGGTGAGACGCGCAGAGGCCGTTGCCGGAGACGGACTCCCGATGCGGAATCGCCAACGGCAGCCTCGAACCGCGACGCGGGGATCGGTCCCTGCCCCGCGCCGGTCCCGCTTCGGCGTCCTCGGTGCAATCCAAGGCAATCGCCTGTTTCAAATGGGGCGCCACGCTCTCTTCGACACTGGTCCGAGACTTGGAGAACGATGTCACCTGAAGCGGCTGCTCTTCGATCAGGCGTCGAAACGGCAATGGCATCGCGCCGCGAAACTTCAGTTCGAGGATGCGCTGTTCCCCGAGCAGCGAGATGCCGCCGGTTGGCGACTTCTCATCGAGGGGACTCGAAGGAACCTGCCACTCGCGGGCAAGTCGTGCGGTCAGGCGCGAGTCGATGGTCAGCCGAACCGGACCTTCGTCGGTTGCCTTCATGCGGGCAAACCGCTGGCAGGTGACCTGGTGGCATTTGCGGTGGCGATTGAGGCCCACTCACCAGACTAAAGAAAACACGCGAACGAGCCGCCAGTCAGGCATCGTCCGTTCCTCGCTCCGTGTCACCCGACAACCAATCCAACGGCACACACTCCTCGACGCTGGTCCGGTACTTCGAGAACGACGTCACCTGAAGCTGCTGCTCTTCGACGAGTCTTCGGAACAGCACGGGCATCGCGCCCCGAAACTTCAGTTCGAGAATTTGCTGTTCCGTGAGCAGTGGAACGCCGGTGGGTTGCGATACCTCATCAAGGGGACTCGAAGGAACCCGCCACTCGTGGGCGAGTCGTGCGGTCAGACGCGAGTCGATGGTCAACCGAACCGGTCCTTCGCCGGTGGCCCTCATGCGGGCAAACCGCTGATACGTGACCTGACAGACGGGACGCAGACACTGCCGATCGAGTTGGCTGCGAAACCAGCCCCCCTCCCAGTCGGCTTCGTTCATCGAGGTCAGCCGCAGTGCGAGATCCGCCTCATCGACCGACACGCGGCGTTTGCGGACGAGATCCTTCCGCTTCCGTTTCAACTCGCACCAGACGAGTCCTTCGCTGCCGTAGCGACGCAGCCGGTACTTCCGCTGCCGGAACGAGTCGGCTCGGTGGTAGACATCGAAGTGTGGCGTATCGAGATACAAACTGTTGACGTGATATCCGTCGCCCAGTTCGGGGTCGGCATGAGGATCGGCATCGAGACGCTCCCGCGCCCAAGCCATGATGTCCGCCGCACGGTCCTCGTCGATGAGAAACTTCAACTCGAACGTGCCTCGCGATCTGGCCCTAGCCGGAACAGCCGCGATGTCCGCCAAATCGGTCTGCGGGACGACGCTGAGGAGAGGCGACACCGCTCCATTCCCCAGGCCCTGCGAAGTCACAGGCATCAGCCGCCAGCGACCGCTTCCGGACGGCACGCCTTCGCCGCCGTTGAGCAACGGCGGAAGCAGGTTGGGTTCAGTGACCCGGTTGTCAGTGGATCGATTCCAAAAGCGTGACGGCATGATCATGCGATGGCCTTGAGTTGGTCGCCTGTTTCGTGAACTACTTCGCCGAGGTTGTCGCACCGAGGGCTTTGATCTCGGCGTGATTGAGCAGGAACGCGCGGCGCTGATCGGCGAACTGCTTGAGACCCATGTGCGGACGGCCTCGCTGTTCAGCGGCAGGGGCTGCCGTGCCAGAAACCGTCTGTTGGAAGGCGGCATACGACGTGAGCTTCTTCGTGTCGGCTTCGATCTCTTTCCCGATCAGCTTCTCGTACTGAGCGACCACCGGGCCGAGCGTGTTCCAATCGAGCGACTCCTCGGCGATCTGTTTGACGTGCGCGAGGTATTTGGCCTTGAGACTCGGCACGGCGAGCAGTCGACTGCGCAGCGGCTTGCTCTTGTCGGTCAGACCGACCAGCGGATCGAGTTCGACGTTGCCACCACGCGGCCCGCCTCCGCCGGGGCCACCCGCGCCGGGAGGCCCACCACCGGGACCGCCCGGTCCACCGTCACGCGGCCGGCCTTCGCCCGGTCGCCCTTCACCGGGTCGACCCTCGCGAGGACGGTTTTCGTCACCGGGACGCCCGGCTCCCTCACCGGGGCGACCGGCTCCGGGACCAGCCTCACGCGGAGGCCGTCCCTCACCGGAACGAGCTTCGCCGGGACGGCCTTCGGCACCGGGCCTGCCGCCGCCGGGGCCTCGTCCACCGGGACCGCCGCCGAACATGCCTCCCCCCGGCCCGCCCATGCCCGGCCCCATCGCCGGCTGAAAGGCTTCGTTCATGTCGTGAGGGATGATGTGGAACACGCCCTTGTCATCGCGGAAGAGCGCGTAGTCGCTGGCGCGAATCCAATAGCCGTCGCAGTTGATGAGCGCGTTGTCGAGCGCCAGAAACCAGAGCGCTTCGTCGATGTCGAGCATCGGCGCGAGTGCCTCTTCGAGTTGATCGAGCGGCGTTTCGTTGAGCGTCTTGCACAGCTTGACCAACGCTTTCCAATCCTTCTCGCTGTCGTTGGTCTTCAGGCTGAAGACTCGCTTGTAGTCGTCGACGTTGTCGCCGAAATACTCCAACCCGCCGCGACCGCCGGGGCTGCCCTGCACCTTCCACCGCGCCCCTTTGGAACTGGGATAGTTCTCGGCGAGGAAGTCCTTGTTGAACTGCTGGGTACTGGAGTAGACGCCCCAGCTCTCACCGTTGATCGCCAGCTTGACGAAGTTGGCCTTCGGCGCGGGCATGTACTTCCGGGCGATATGCGAGTAGAGGACGGAGTGCATGAAGGTCGGATCTTCGTGAGCGTTGAGCAGGTTCAGCGTCTTGTAGCCGTAGAGCCGCTGCTTTGTGTCCACGAAATCGAACGACAGGTTCAGCGAACGCTTCGATCCGGCTTGGACTCCCATGAACGAGGACATGCCACGGAAGTGGACGCCGACGTTGGGATACTTCACGCCATCGACCGTGACCGTGGCGGGAACCTCGACATCGGTGTTGTTGAAGTCGGCGAGTTCCGCCTCCCAGTCGGCATCCTCGAATTCGAGGAACAGGGTACGCAGGACAGTCGGCTCGTAGAGCGAGGCCTCGGCCACCGCCTTCACGTCGCCCGGCGAGAGCTTTGGTCCCGGCTTGGCCGGTTCACTGTCGCGACCGAAGCCGCCCGGTCCGCCACCGGGTCCACCGGGCCGTCCGCCAGGACCACCACCCGGCCCACCGGGTCCGCCTCCCGGAGGACCGCCGCCGGGGGGACCGCCAAAGAAGTTGAAGCCACCGCCGCCGGGACCGCCCGGACCGCGATTCGTCTTGAGGAACTCACGAGCCGCCGTGCGCTCTTCCTTGTTCAGGCGACCGTCTGCGTCCTTGTCGAACTGAGCGACGAGCTTCCGTTCTTCACCCATCGGACCGCCCGGCCCACCGGGTCCACGTCCGCCGGGGCCTCCGAATCCGGGGCCACCAAATTGCGGCTCGGGAAATGTGAAGCTCTTGCCCGTGAGGCCCGCCCACTGTTTCTTTTGAGCCTCATTCAGGACGGCCAGCGCGTCGGCTTGAGCCTGCTGCCGCGCGTCGGGTGGCCCGAACGGCGGGAAGCCCTGACTGGCGATGTCGCGCAGCTTGGTCTCTTGATTTTTGGTCAGCTTGAGTTGCTTGGCGACTTCGGAACGGTTCAACGCGGCAATCACATCGCGCTGCAGCGCGAGTTGCTTCAGCCGCGCGACCTGTTTGGCATCGAGATCCTTGTTCAATTTCTCGTCGAGTTGCTTCATGGCCGCATCAGATTTGGTCCGCATGTCGGCGAAGCGCTTGTCGCGTTCCTCCTCACTCAGCGAACCAAGCTCCTGGAAATTGATGCCGCTGAATGCGGCTTGCATCTGCTGGCCCATCTCGCCCTGCAACTCACCGACCCGCTTCTTCTGAGCATCGGTCAGCGCAAGTTCCGCCTGAACCTCGGGAGCCATCACCAACATGACGTTCGACACGGGCATCCCGCCCGGACCCATCGGACCACCAAAACCCGGAGGCCCGCCGCGTCCCGGCCCGCGTGGCGGACCAAACTGCCCCGGCCCACCCTCGCGAGGCGTCTCGGGGCGTCTTTCCTGGCCGTTGACCATTTCCGGGGTTGGCAATTGAGTCAGAACGGCCGCTCCGCTGGCGAGCAGAATCGCCATGAGCGTGGCTCGTTGGAGCAAAACTTTCATTTCGAGCTTCCTTTGAGAACGGGATGCGACACGAAATCGCGAACTCGCTGTTGCGGGAGAGAGTGGAACACCGGAGATGCTACAAGGCGTCGGCTTCAATCTTCCTGAAATGAGCGGATTTCCGCGGACATGAACGGGTATAAGCGGGTGAGTCCGGCGTGGCCGTCCCACGTTCGCTCGGCCGCCGCATCGCGATCAGGAGTCGATCCCACGCCACACTCAAGGCACCGGACTCGACACGGTGGCCTTCCTGTGTGCCACTGTCGGCCGCATTGGGCCGCCAGTGCCGACGAAAAACACTGGCGAGCGAAGCCCCTCGCAAGCGGCACACGTGCGAGACACTCTGAGCCAACCCGTCCGACGTGTGAGGTGCGAAAGCAACCCGGCATTTCCCAAATGCCGGGCTGCGGGTGTTTGCTTCGCAGCGTGAGGATAAATCTCTTCTGCGGGTCTACTCAGCACACGTCAGGCTTCCGGCGTCTGACCAAGGACGAGGTCGAACTTCGCGGCCAGCTCACCGATTTTCGAGTCCTTCAGCGGTGTGAAGTCGACCATCAGTGCGTCGCGACCCTTCTGGTCCCTCATCCCGCGCAGCACGCCATCGCGTTCGTTGCCCGCGTGGCCCTTGATGTAGCACTGCGTCGTCAACAGTTCCTTGTCGGCCTTCTTGATCTTGAAGTGGATGTGCGGCGTGCGGCCGGGGTACGGGACCGGCTTGATCGTCCGGAAGTAATACTCGCCGGTGGAGCCGGTCAGGAAGCGGCCGAAGCCCTGGAAATTGGCGTTGTACTTCTCGCGGTTGCCGCTCTTGGTGTGCAGATACGAGCCGTTGCTGTCGCACTGCCAGATCTCGACGACGGCGTTCCGAACCGGGTTGCCCCTCGCGTCGAGGATGCGGCCCGTCAGATGAGTGACCTCACCCACGGCGGGCGTGATCGTGTCGTTGACGATCAGCAGATCGTTGTCGGTGTCGAGCGGCAGCTTGTCGGGATAGAACGGGCCTTCCGTCTGAGCGGGCGTGCGCATGAGTTCCTCGGCAAACGCACCGGGGACCGCGAACGCACTGGGCACCGCAAACGCAGCCGTGCTCCACGCGAGAGTACTCAAGAATTCACGACGATTGGGTTGGAGAGCAAACAGACTCATGGAGACGGTTCCTTGCTGTCGAGTCGTGGAAGCAAATGTGTTTCGAGCCAATGGAATTCATCGGCTCGACGTCTGATCGTATTGCCAATGCCAGTGGCTGGAATCGCCCTCGCCCCCTCCTCGGGCGAGGAGAGGACGGGCGACAGACAAATACGGTGTTCGACCAGGCCGTTCAATCGACCACGGGAGTCGCGGTTTTCGGCCGAGCCGAATCACCCGAGGGACGACCCCCGCCGCCCTGTGGTCGACCGCCTGCTCCACCCCCACCGGGGCCGCCGAAACGCGGCTGGAGCGACGCCAGGTCGAACTCTTTGCCCTTGAGCGTCTTGAACTTGTCCTGCTGATCCTTGGTCAGGACTTCGTTGATCTTGGACTCTTTCTCCTTGTTCAGATCCTCCATCTTGGCGCGCATGGCGGTGAAATCGGGACGGCCATTATCGCCACCACCACCGGTGAAGAGACCGCGCTGCTTCTCACCGTATACCTTGCTGATGTCGGCGATCTTGTCCTGCTGTTCCTTCTTGAGGCCCAGCGCCTTGACGACCTCGGCGTCGGTATAGGCCCCATCGCGGAGGGCCTGTATGCGGATCTGTTGCAGGCGTTTGAATTGCTCGGCGGTCAGAGCCTCTTTCACTTGCGGTGCCATCTTGCTGTTGACGGCCTTCGTCGCTTCGTCCATCGCCTTCTGAAGTTCTTCGCGATAGGCCTCGTTGACTTTCTTGACGGCTGCTTTGGCATCATCACTGACAGCCAGTTCCTTCTGCACGGCTTCGTTGTCGGCGAGTGAGAGCAGACTGCTGCCACCACCGCGTCCGCCACCAAACCCACCGCCGCCAAATCCGCCACCACCGGGTCCGCCCCGACCACCGCCGGGCTGCTGAGCATTCGCGGCACCCGCCAGCGAACAGGCCAGTACGCCCGCGACCATGCACTTCTTCCACCATGTCAACTTCATCATTCGACCCTTAGTTAGAGAACTGTTGGCTGCGACAGACGCCGGATTCACATTTACGGCAGGGGACAAATCGTCGAAGCCTCGTACGTTCCATGAATTGATGACCCAAATCACTCAACTGCATCATCCTTACTTGAAGCAACTGATGCACCGTGCCGAGTCCTTTGATTCTCCAGTGCGACTAGAAGCGGTTTCAAAACCCCGAAACTAACCCGAAGCGTGAGCGAGGGCGTTGGATGTCCAGCGTGGAATCGCCCTCGCTCACGCTTCGGGTTGGTTTTGAAACCACCTCTACTCAATTGTCTCTTCGGTTTCGTGGCGTTGATTCGCGGGAACACTGTCGACCTGATCCGCCGATGCCTTGGGAACGGCAATCGGTGCATCGGAGTGCCGATCGATTGGTATGGTCGTCAACAGATGTCCCTGACGCGGACTTCGATAATAGGTAGCCGGGCCATACGGTTGAGAATCCGACAGGTGTAGAAAGCGTCCTCCCGCGACACCCCACTTGCTCTCTTCAATGACCGTGCCATCCTCGAGCACGGCACGGACCACGCCAGTGTGCTGAATCTCACTCGTCCGGCTGCGGTGAACAACGAGATCCCCCGTTTGTGGAATATCGACGGGTTGATAACGGTTGTCTTCGAGGATCATTTCCACCGTGCCGCTTCGCACCACATATTTGCCGCCGGTGAAAACCCAGCCGTGGCAATTCGAGCCTAATCCGGGAGCTGCTCGCGTGATGATCATCGCGGGGTAACTGCCACCTTGCATTGCCGGCGGGATGGCAGCCCGCTCTGCTGCAAGCGGCGACGGATGCCAATGAAACTGTGGAACGATTTGGCCCCGATCCGTCGCCGCATTGGCCTCGGCCGGCTCAATTGAGCCGGCGGCCATCCGAAACTCGGCTTCGACCAAGACATCCAGATCGCGGTCTTCCTCTTCGTGAAGGCGATGGGCGGACCAGAGCGTCGTGCCCAGTGAACAGAGCATTACGCCCCAGACAATGGACGAACTGCGCAGATCGCATGTGGGTAACTTGAGGTTGGCGAATTGAAAATGCAGACGCGAGGCCACGATGGCCAGTCCGATGGGAACCACACCCCAGAGCGGCTGCGGTGTCATTAGCGAGTGAGCATGCCACCAATCCAAGCTGTCTCGCGCCAGAAAGCAGACCACGACCGTGCCTGCCAACGCGCACAGGATCTCCATGGCACGGAAGTGATTTTTTTTACCCAGGAACAATTGAACGGAGTACTTCGCCGAAAGCAGCAGGCTCGTCACAAATGCGACGAACATGGGCATCCAGGGGATATCGGTCAAACGGAGAATTGATTCGTACATGTTGAAGCTCGAAGCATCACTTTCACTTGGCGGCCGCTTTGATGCGGGGCCACCGATTGCGTTTAAATTGGTGGCAGGCGAACAGGGGTGGAAGTTTTGGTTGGCAATCGCACTTCGATCGTTGTTCCCACGTCAAGTTCACTGTGGGCAACAATGGTGCCGCCGTGAGACGTCACAATTGTTTTGCTGATCGACAGGCCCAGGCCGCTGCTCCCTTCGGCTCGCGAACGGGCTTTGTCCACGCGGTAGAAGCGGTCAAAGATGCGAGGCAGCTCATCGGCCGGGATGCCAATCCCGGTGTCGGCGACTGAAATCACGGCCGCTTCATTCTCAGTGGCGACCGTCACAGACACCTGGCCCCCATCGCGGTTGTAGCGGATGGCGTTTGTCAACAGGTTGGTGATGACCTGCGACAATCGCTCGCGATCTCCCCGCAGGAATGTCGGCTTCAGATCGGCATCCATCGTGATTTGCCGTTCCGCCGCCAAAGGCCGTACCAGGTCGATGCATTCCCTCGCCACCGACTCAAGATCAACTTCAGCGAACTGCAATCCGGACGCATCCGAATCGAAGCGTGCCAGCGTCAGCAGGCCATCAATCAGTGACTTCATGCGCCGCGAAGCACTGCGGCAGGTTTCCAGGGTCGCTCGATATTCTTCGGGACTGCGCTGGCGGGACAGCGCGAGATCGGCATGCGCCAGAATCACGGACAGCGGCGTGCGCAATTCGTGCGACGCATCGGCGGTGAATCGAGTTTGCTGTTCAAAGGACGCCTGCAAACGATCAAATGTCCGATTGAGAACCGCGGCCAACTGCCCCAGTTCGTTGTCGGTCTCCTGGACGTCGATGCGTTGCGAGAGCCGCTGTGCCGAGATCGATTCGGCCGCGGCGGTCATCGCGGCGATGGGTCGCATGGCACGCGACGTCGACCACCAACCTCCGACGAGTCCCGCCGCCAACACGGCCAAACCGACCACCAACCGCAACAGGCTGGTATGGTGATGTGCGTCCAGATCCTTCACGATCGAACGCCCCACCAGCAGATTGATGTCGAAACTTGAGACGCGGATCACTTCGCGTTGAGCGTCTCGAAGGCGAACGAACCGCACGGGCAGCTTGTCCTCGCCAACCTTCAATGCCGGAAAGACAATCTCGGGTGCCGAATCGGATTTCTGCAACACCTTGCCCTGGTGGTCCCAGATCACAAAGTAAAGGCGGGTTTCCTCGTCGCCCTCAAACAATTGCAGGAATTCGTCTGGCAGTCCGAGGCTCGGCGTGGGCCACTGTCCCAGTGGGGGCATCGAGCCCGGCGGAGGCATCGGGGAGCCCGACCACTCACCGGGACGTGGACTTCTGTTTTCCGTGGTCTCACGCGGTCCACGATTTTCGTTGGCGGGTGTGAGAGCCGACACGGCATTCTCGGCACTGTTTTCTCGTCGCAGTGGGGTTTGATCACGGCGGCTGGCGGACTCACCCTGCGGCCCCAAGTTCTGAGGCCGTTCACCAGCCCGGGACGTTCGTGAAGGGAACGGCTCGCGCGTCTCGCGACTGGCGTTGATGTTTGGCACCTGCGGATCGGCCACCACGTCATCACGCCGCTGTGGAGTTTTGTCGGGTGGAGTTTTGTCGGAGCGATTCGCCAGATTGCTCTCGGGACGCGGTGGCGCGGGCCAACGGCCCGGTCCTCGAAAGGGTTGCGGCCACGGAAACAGTCGTCGCAGGCGGGACGTGATGACCTCCGCCGTTCGATCCAGCTCTGCATCGATCTGTTGGAGGCGGTTCTGCCATGCGGTGACATACACCACCAGGCCAAAGACCGTGAGAACACCCGTCAACACCACCGCGTGCCAGGCCTGCAAGCGCCAGCGCAGGGAACGAAACGGCCGGTGCCATGCGATGCGGCCGGCAGTTGGCGTCGACACTGGCTCCGATTCATTCATGGCTGACCGGGGCCTCGTCGTGAATCATGTATCCCTGTCCCCTGCGAGTCTCAATCAACTCGTGACCCAGTTTCCGACGCAGGTTGGAGACGTATACATCCAGCAGGTTCGACAGCGTGTCGTCCGTCTCGTCGAACAGGTGATCGTAGATCGCCGTCCGCGTGACGAGTTCCCCGCGATGCAGCGCGAGGAATTCGAGCAGCGCGTATTCCTTGGCCGTCAGCGCGGCTGGCACTCCGTCGCGAGAAACCATGCGCGTCGTGGTGTTGAGCTCAACGTTGCCAATCTTGATGACAGGTCGAGGCTGGCCGGCCGCACGGCGGATCAAAGCCTTCACGCGCGCAGACAACTCGGACAATTCAAACGGCTTGATCAGGTAGTCGTCTGCCCCCGTGTTCAACCCCCGCACGCGGTCCGCCACGGCGTCGCGCGCCGTCAGCATCAGGACCGGTGTCTTCTTGGTCCGCCGCAGGTCGGACAGCACTCTCCAGCCGTCGATCTTCGGGAGCATGACGTCGAGCAGAACTGCGTCGTAATTCCAGACGGTTGCCTTGTACAGGCCCTCTTCGCCGTCCTTGGCGGTATCCACCGAGTAACCTTCTTCTCGCAGGAACGTCGCGACCGCATGGTTCACGTCCGGCTCATCCTCGATGACCAGAACTCGCATTTTGGACTCCTTAGTCGCAGCGTGACCGGACGAGGCTTTCGACAAGCCGGGGGCCGGAAACTTCATTTCGGCAGTCGCTTCCGTGCTGCGCCATGGCGTGACACCCAGAACGACCTGCATGGGGCGACTCCTCGGTGAGGGTGGGAAACTAGGATTAGGATTTGAGGGGACTCGGCCGCCGACAAACTCGCCGGAGCGGGCCAAATGCTAGCCTCCCAACCTGAAACCCCGATGAAGCCCCGAAGATTCGCCAACGGAGGACACTTGGCTTATTCTACGCGGCGACTTTCCCCCGGCACACCACCCCCCTGAGGAGCACGTTTCGCATGAGCAATTCCATCTGCCGTTGGGGCATTCTGTCCACTGCCGACATCGCCAGGAAGAACTGGCTGGCGATCAAGAACTCGGGCAACGCCGTCGTCACGGCCGTGGCCAGTCGAAGCGTGGAGAAGGCTCAGAAGTTCATCGGCGAGTGCCAGGCTCACTCGCCGTTCGAGCAGGTTCCCGCCGCGTGCGGCACCTACGAAGAACTGCTCGCGCGGAAAGACATCGATGCCGTCTACATCCCGCTCCCGACTGGACTCCGCAAGGAATGGGTGATTCGAGCGGCCCAGGCCGGCAAGCATGTGCTGGCCGAGAAACCGGTCGGCATCTCGGCGGCCGACGTGACCGAGATGACGGCCGCCTGCGCGAAGCACAACGTTCAGTTCATGGACGGCGTGATGTTCATGCACAGCCAGCGTCTGAACGCGCTGCGAGAAGTACTGAACGACGGCCAGAGCGTTGGCCAACTCCGCCGCGTCTGTTCTCAGTTCAGCTTCGCCGGATCGGACGAGTTCGTGAAGGGCAACATCCGCGCGAGCGGCGAGTTGGAGCCGGCCGGCTGCGTCGGCGATCTCGGCTGGTACAACATCCGGTTCACGTTGTGGGCGATGAACTACCAGATGCCGACGAAGGTGAGCGGACGCATGTTGTCCGAGACCCGCCGCGCCGACAGTGCCTCGCCCGTGCCGGCGGAGTTCTCGGGCGAGCTGTTCTTCGACGGCAGCGCCTCGGCCAGCTTCTACTGTTCGTTCCTGAACGAGAACCAGCAGTGGGCCGTCCTGAGCGGCTCGAAGGGTTTTGTCCGCGTCCCCGATTTCGTCTGCCCGTTCGCAGGCAGCGAAGTCTCGTTCGACGTGACCAACGCCAAGCTCACTCCCCGCGTCTGCGACTTCGCCATGGAAGACCACACCCGCCGCATCTCGATCTCCGAGCACGGCAACGGTGCCCCGAATGCCCAGGAAACCAACCTCTTCCGCAACTTCTCGCAACTCGCCCTGTCCGGTAAACCAGACACGTCTTGGGCTGGCATCACCCTTCAGACCCAACAAGTCATGGACGCCTGCCTCGCCTCGGCCCATCAGGACGGGAAGTTCGTTGAGTTGAAATAATCCGGCCAGTGAGCCGCCGTTGTCATTTGGTACCGGCGGCTACAACCCGGCGTCAACGGCGATGCAGTAGAGATACTTCTTCCCGCGCAGGAACAGTTCGCGGCCCACGATGGCGGCCGAGGCGGCGAATTCGTCGTCGAGCGCGTTGAGCGCGAGAACCTTCGGCCGGTCATCGTGACTCACGACGATGGTCTTGCCGTCGAGGTCGGTCACGTAGACGCGGCCTCCTCCCGCGACCGGCGACGCATAGATGTTGCCAATGCCGCCGAGACGGATCGCGCCGGGCTTATCAACGCCCGTCACGGCATCGACGCGCGAGAGGATCCCCTGATAGTGCGTCAGGAAGTAGAGCGAGTCTCCGTATAACAGCGGCGACGGCACGTAGGGTGTTCCCCGACTGCGGGTCCACGCGATGCGATCGGTCCCCGTGATGTCACCCTTCGCCCGGTCGAGACGGATCGCGAGGAACGCCCGCTTCTCGTAGCTGCTCCCCGCGAACAGCATCCCATCGGCGGCAACGGGCGTGGCGACGATGTTCGACGAGAGACCGCCGCATTCCCAAATCACTTGACCGTTCGCCGGGTCATAGGCTCGCACGCGATTGGTCCCGGCGACGATCAGCATCGGCCGGCCATCGTTCTCGACCATCAGCGGCGACGACCACGAAGTCTCTTCGTCCCGATCGACCTTCCACCGCTGCCGGCCGGTCCGCTTGTCAAACGCCGCGACAAAGCACGGCCCGTCGTGATCCCAGTTGACGAACAGCATGTCGCCGTGGAGGACTGGCGACGCACTCTCACCGTGCCCGTGCTTGGTCTGCATCTCGCCGAATTGCTTCTGCCAGGTCACGTCGCCGTTCATGTCGAGGCAGTACAGCCCGTGCGAGCCAAAGAACGCGAAGACATGCTCGCCGTCAGTCACCGCCGAATTTGAGGCGAGACTTCCCGTGGTGTGCCCGCCCTCATGAGGCAGCTTCTTGTGGACCGACTTCTGCCACAGAATCTTCCCGTCGCGCCGATTGACCGCGAGGACCACGAACTCATGCCGCTGCGTCACAGGCACCCCATCATGAGTCCCCGGAGCCGTGCTGTGCTTCGGCGGCAACGCCTCACCAACGGGCACCGCCGTCGTCAAGAACACGCGATCACCCCAAACAACCGGCGTCGAATGCCCTTTGCCCGGCAGAGCCACCTTCCAGCGAACGTTCTTCGTCTCACTCCACTCGATGGGCGGATCGGCCTCCGGAGCCGCCCCGGTCCCCAACGGCCCCCGCCACTGCGGCCAACCAGGTTCCGCATCGACGGCGAAAGAAATTGTGGCCGTCAGAGCCGTGCAGACGACAGCGATCCGAACCAACGCTTGGTTCACAGCAGTCTCTCCCGTGTGCAGCCCGATGAACGCCGCGCAGCCCGATGAACGCCGCGCAGCCCGATGAACGCCGTGGACCCCGACGAACGCCACGGGCCGTCGATGAAGAATTGTCTCGCCCCCTCAAGCAGCAGCCACACCTGAGATCATGCGGAGCAGGAAGCAATTCATCCACCGATCACCAGCGGCTCCCTGTACGTCGTCTCGGGCAGGATTGATGGAAACGCCATCCATTGGCAAGATGCGGGCGGATCTGGAACGGCCTGAGGACACGGGGAGGGTAACACCCCAAGAGCACCCCCCCCGAATTATTCCGGGGAGACTCACGATGAGCATCAACGACACCATCCAAGACCTGCGTCAGACTCTGACTGACGCCGAAGCTCAGCACGGACCGGATCATCTCGAAGTGGCCCACGCCGCGCACCGATTGGCTATTAGTCGACGACACGACGGCCGGGTCGGAGCCGACGAGGCCGAGGCGCTGGCCATGCGGGCGATCAACATCTATGAGCACACGCCGGAACTCTATCAGCCTTATCTCGCCGGCCCGCTCATCCTGCTCGCCTCGATCCGTGATAGGCAGGGGCGAAAGAGCGAAGCCGAAGCGATGCTGCGGCGCGCCATCGAGCTTCAGCAGGACTTTGGCGAGGACGTTCCCGGGTGCGAAGAGAACATAGAGTCGTTGGCGTTTCTTCTGCTCGATCAACGCCGATTCGTGGAGGCGGCCGAGTTCCTCAATCGGGCCATGCGAGTCATGGAACGACACTCCGGCCCCGACTGTCGGCTTATCAAAGGCTATTTCCATCCGCTGTCGCGGGCCTACGTCGGGATCAGGCGGTTTGACGAGGCCATCGAGTTGCTGAGACGCACGCTGGCACCTCAACCGCGTGACTCACTCACGGCTCTCGACGAACGCTGTCGGACGGTGGAGAAGATCGCCGCCATTCACATCCTCGCCGGGCGGCCGGACGCCGCCAACGAGACGTTTGAGGAGGCCCGTCAGCTCCGGATCATGAAGGAACGCAAGGTTGCGGAACTCGTCGGCCACTTGGAGAAGTACGATCCGCAGAATGAGCTGATGGAAAACGCCATCAACAAGGCCGACAGTCTGGCCGAACGGAACGACCATGCGGAAGCGGTGCCGTTGGTGGAAGAAGTGATCCGCCATCGAGCCGCCCGAACGGACCTGCCCGCCGGTTTTCAGTTCAAACTCCACACCAAACTCGCCGGTTGGAAGATCAAGCTCAAGCAGTTTGACGAGGCGGAAACTCTGCTCGACCAGGCGCGGGCCTGGCTCGAACCCAAGGGCGTCCCACTCGACGAACTCGAACGCCTGCTGGCCGAACAGCAGGAGTCGGGCCACCCGCTCAAGCCGATGCCGTACCACTATGTCGACCCGCTCGGCGGGATTTGGAGCGAGTACGGCCACCTTTACGGTCTCACCCGTCGGCTCGACGACGCCGTTCGGGCGTTCGAGACGGCCGTCGCCATCTGGAAGGTGACGCGCGCGAAGGAGAGTGGATACGTTTCCAACGCGCTGGCGGAACTCGGTTTCATGCACTCCAAACGGGGCGAACTCGACCGGGCCGCCGCGCGGGTCGAGGAGGCGCTCGCCTGGGAGGTACGACTGAACCCCGAGAGTTCTAATGTCGCAAACCTCCATTCGAGTCTGGCGGTCGTCCGCGAGAGGCAGGGACGCGACGCCGAGGCCGCACGGCTCCACTTGTCGGGCGCACAAATGCTGATCAGGAACCAAGGCGCTGGCAATGTCTGGGCGATGATGGAGTTGAACACGGCGGGACAGATGTTCCTGCGGATGTCAGACTGGGACAACGCGAAGTTGTGCTTCCAGCAGACACTCGGCATCGTCCGCGAGTCGATTCTCGACGACCCGCAACCACTCGTCGGCGTGCTGATCAATCTCTCCTCCGTCGCCTTTCGCCAGCGGCGGTTCGAGGAGGCTGTCCCCCCGCTGCAGGAAGCCCTCGCCGTGTGCGAACGGGAACCTGACAAGTTGCAAGCCGAGCACCGCGTCGTCTTCCGCAGCCTGATGGATTCGCTCGTCATGCTCGATCGGAACGAGGAGGCGGAAACCATCGGCCTGCGCTGGCTCGCCCACCTCGACAAGATCCCACCAGGCGAGGAAACAGAACTCCCCGCCGCGCTGGCGAACCTCGCCCAAACCTACCACAGCCTGAATCGGCACGACCAGGCGCTCCGTCTCATCGAACGAGCCATCCCGATCGTCGAACGGCAGCACGGCCCCAACGTCCTCAGCCTGGCCAACTACTTCCACATCCAGGCCAGGATTCTGAAAAGCCTCGGCCACCACGCCGCCGCCAAAGCCGCCACCACCCGCGCCCGCGAGATCGAAGCGCGCGGCAATCGCCCAGACTGAGTGAACGCACCCCACGGAGCAGCGACAAATCCTCTCTTCGTTTTTGGGAGCCAAACCATGACCGAACGACCAACCCTGGAAAGCCTGCGTGAGACTCTTGCCGAAGCCGAATGTTTGCACGGCCCCGGTGATCTGAAGACGGGGCTCGCGGCCGTGCAATTGGCCGTCTTCCGGCAGCACGCCGGCCGGGAAGGGGAGGCCGAAGCCGAGGTTCTGGCCCGGCGGGCCTTGGCCATCTTTGAACCGGGACCGCAGCACCCCTCTGGGCGGTTGAGGTGCGGGCCGCTTCGTGTCTTGAGTTATCTGGCCGGGCGGCGGGACGACAAGATCGAGGCCGAAGCGCTGCTGAGACGCGCGATCGAAATTCAACGGGACGGTGACGAGGACATTCTCTGCAGCGACGACGACATGCTGACGCTCGGTTATCAACTGCTCGATCAACAGCGATTCGTCGAGGCTGCCGAGTTTCTCCAGCGCGGCATTCGGGTTGTCGAACAACACTTTGGTTCCGAGTATCGTTCTCTCGTCAGCTTCCTCGAGCCGTTGGCACGGGCCTACGTCGGGATGAAACGGTATGACGAGGCGATCGAGATTCTGCGACGGGCACTTTCGCTTCCGCCCTCCCACACGCTCAGTGCGCTGGATGAAGCATGTCGGTTTGTGGAAGAAATCGCCGCCATTCACCTGAAGGCCGAGCGACCCGAAGCGGCCAACGAGGCGTTTGCCGAAGCCCATCAGCTTCGGATGCAGACGGACATTGAGATCGGAGAGTTCTGCGGCGACAAACCGCATTACGATCCGCAGAAGGAGGTGATGGAAGGAGCCGTTGCCCAGGCGGACGCTCTGGCCGAGAGGAAGGATTTCGCGGAAGCCATTCGTCTGGTCGAAGAGGTTGTCCGCCATAATGCCACCCGCACCGAGGCCCCCGTCGGATGGCAGCACGAACTCCATCGAAAGCTGGCCCGTTGGAAGTCCGAACTCAAGCAGTACGCGGAGGCGGAAACGCTGCTCGACCAGTCGCGGGCCTATCTGGAACCGAAGGGGGTTCCGCTCGAAGAACTCAAACGCCTGCTGAGCGAGCAAAAGGCGTCGGGCTATCCGCTCAAGCCGCTGCCTTACTTTTATATCGAGCCGCTCGGCTGGATCTGGAACGAGTTTGGCCTGATCTATGATCGAACGGGCCGGTTCGACGAAGCCGTTCAAGCGTTCGACAAGTCCGCCGACATCTGGAAGGTGACCCACGAAATCGATGGTGGATTCGTCTCCAGCGCCCTCTTGAGTGTCGGGTCCATCTGCTGCAAACGCGGAGAATTGGACAAGGCGAGCGATCGAATGGAGGAGGCGCTCGCATGGGAAGAGCGACTACAACCCGAAGGTTCGAAGATGGCTTTGCTGTACGCGAATCTGGCCGCCGTGCGGGAGAAGCAGGGTCGAATCACTGAGGCCGCGCAGCTCCGGCTGTCGGCCGCCGAACGGCTCCTCAGGAACGAGGGAACCGGACACATCGGCGTGATGATGGAGCTGAACGAGGCGGGGCAGTTGTTCCAACGCCTGTCAGACTGGGACCGCGCGCGATCCTGCTATCAGCGGGTGCTCGGTCTGGTCCGAGAAACGGTTCTCGACAACCCGCAGCCGCTTGTCGGGGTGTTGATCAATCTGGCCCACGTCGCCGTTCATCAGAATCGCTTCGACGAGGCCGCCGTCGCCCTGCGCGAAGCCCTGCCCGTCTGCGAACGCGAACCGGACAGACTGCAGTCCGAGCATCACGCCGTCCTCCTCCGCCTGACCGAAGCGCTCGTCCAGATCCCCCACTTCGACGAAGCCGAAACCGTCGGCCTGCGCTGGCTTGCCTACCTCGACAAACACGCCGCAGGCAACGATCCGGAATTCCCCGCCGCCCTGGCCAATCTCGCGCAGGCCTATTACGGCCAGAATCAGCATGAGCAGGCGCTGCGACTCATCGAACGAGCCATCCCGCTCGTCGAACGCTGCGCCCGCCCCAACGACCCCAGCGTGGCGGTCTACTTCCACGTCTACGCCAACATCCTCGGCAAACTCGGCCGCCACCCCGATGCCACAGCCGCCGTCACCCGCGCCCGCCAGATCGAAGCCCAAGGCAAACCCAAACGCTGAGAACACCACACACGGGGGGCAGGTCACCCACTCGCGGTCTCACATACTCGTGTTGTGCATGACCAAAGCGGCGTTCGAGTCCGAGTGGGTACGGCTGGAACGGAACACGGCCACGTTCCGCGATCCCGGCAATCACGACTGCCGCTTCCTGCCGCTGCGACTTTTTGAAAACGATTGCCAGATCCCCACCACGTTGCGGCGCTGGAGTGTCTCCGTTGCCGACCGTAGTCTGGCTCCGTCGCAACGGCAGGAAGTCATCGCCACGATCGGCAACAGACACCTCGGAAAGACTTCTCATGAGCAGCACCAGCGCCACGCAACATCGAGTCATTCGCGTCTTCGTCTCCTCGACCTTCCGCGACATGCAGGCTGAGCGGGATGAGTTGGTGCTGAAGATCTTCCCGCAGCTTCGGCGGCTTTGCGAAGAGCGTGGCGTGACTTGGGGTGAGATTGATCTGCGTTGGGGCATCTCCGACGAGCAGAAGGCGGACGGCCAAGTGCTGCCGATCTGCCTGGAAGAGATCAAACGCTGTCGGCCGTACTTCATCGGGCTGCTGGGTGAGCGATACGGTTGGATTCCGACGGCCATCTCCGACGAAGTTCTCGAACGGGAACCGTGGATCAAGCGACACGCCGACGGTGCGGACAAGAAATCGGTCACTGAGTTGGAGATCCTGCACGGGGTGCTCAACAACCCGGAGATGGCCGACCACGCCTTCTTCTACTTCCGTGACCCGACCTTCATCGAACGTCTGCCGGCGGATCAGAAGCAAGAGGACTTCATCAAGGAGAACGACGAGAGCCACGAGAAGTTGAACCGGCTCAAGAACGACATCCGGCAGCAGCACCGAGAAGGGAAGCTGAAGTCCGAGCCGCGTGAGAACTACCCGGATGCGAAATCTCTAGGTAAGCGGGTGCTGGCCGACTTCACCGCGCTGATCGACGAGCACTATCGGAAGGAGGACGAACCATCGCCACTGCAACGCGAGCGAATGGATCACGACGCGTTCGCTCGCAGCGGAGCGGGCGCTTGCAACTGGGGACGGACACGGCATCAGCTACAATGCGCGGCGATTGACGCCTGATGGTTCCAAACGGGCGTCCCGTCGTTCGAGGTCTTCGGTACGCGAATTTACCGTCGGAGAGAGTTCCCCATCATGCCGCGTGACCCCGATCGTTATGACCTGTTCATCTCGTATGCTCGTCACGACAACCGCGATGGTTGGATCAGCCGCTTTGTGGACGAACTCCGGCGAGCCAGCGGCGGGTTGACTTGTTTCGTCGATCAGCACGACATCCGCAGCTTGGACGATTGGCGGCTCAAGATTCACGACAGCTTGGCTCAGTCGCGGTTGTTGCTGGCGTTTGTCTCGCCGCATTACTTCGCCAGCGAGTGGTGTCGCCGCGAGTGGCGGACATGGATCGACCACGAGATCGCCAAACACATCCTCGCATCGGGTGCGGCTCCGGTGATCGTGGTCGAAGTGCCGGGGCTGACGGGCGACATCGACGAACGGCAGGTCGCGCGGGTCGTGGCGGAACTCTGCGCGCTGACCGCGCCGCACGAACCGTTCGTCGAAGACGCCGCCGGGATCATCAAGCAGCTTCGACGTCGACAGTTCACGCCGCCAGGCTCCGCAGTCAAAAAAGAACTGCGCGCCTTCGACCGCGCCGAGTTGCAAACGGTGCTGGCTCGGTTGGGAGCGGACCTGACCCAGCGGGCCGAGCAGGTGCGACAGGCCGCGCTCAGCGAATCGACCGTGCCGCTGTACAACCGCAAGTTCACCGGGCGGCTGGACGAATTGTTGCTCCTGCGAAAACGTTTGCAGGACGACCGAGCCGGAGTGATTTCCGGCGTGCATGGCCTGGGCGGGATCGGCAAGACGGAGCTGGCCTTCACGTTCGCTCACGCCTTTGCCGGCGAATATCCCGGCGGCCGATTCCTGATCCCGTGCGAACGCCACGACAGCCTGCGCCGAGCCGTCCTGCACTTGGGCGACCGCTTCCGCGACCAGATCAGCGACGAACAACGGATGACGGTCGAGTCCTATTTCTCGGCGCTCGCCGTCTGTTTGCAGCGGCGACTGGCCACACACGGACGTATTCTGCTCGTCCTCGACAACGTGACCGACCTGCGTCTGTTGCGAGCTACTGAAACCGACGCTCTCACCGCGCTCGGCCCGCAACTGCACCTGCTGGCCACCACGCGCGAGGCGACCGGCAAGAGCAGCGGCATCCAATGGCTGACGCTGGGCGAGTTGACCGAGTCCGAGAGCGTCGAGTTGCTGGAAAAACATCGCGAGTTCGCCAACGCCGACGAACGGCTCGCCGCCCAACGCATCGCGCGCCGTCTGGGCGGTTTTTCATTGGCGGTTGAACTGGTCGCGGCTTGGCTCGCCGAACATCCGTCGGTGACGTGCGAGGACTGCTTGCAGCGACTTGGTTTGGAAGACCTCGAGACGCTCGATGACTTGACCACCGATCCCAACGCGGAACTCCGACGACACAATCACGAGCGCCGCTTGCAAGCCGTGCTGGGACCAACATTGGCCGCACTGACGCCCGCCGCACGTCGAGCCTTGGAGTTCGCCGCACTGCTGTCACCAGACCACGTCCCATTGCGGTGGCTGCAGGTTCTGGTTGCAAATGACTTACCCGAAGTCTCTACCGAACAAGCCATCGACCACATCGACCCGTGGCAAGAACTCTGCCGCGAGCTGTTCCGACTGGCCCTCTTCACGCGCGGCGAGGCTCACCAGTCACCATTGGTTCGCGTCCACCGGCTGGTGCAATCGCTGATACTTCACGATTTGCCAATGGACATCGCCATTGAACGTCAGCATGGCATTGTTGAATTAGTCAAAGCTCGTGACCGTGTCTTGGAAAACACGATCCGCTGGCAGGATGCACGCTGGGAATTGGAGCCACTTGAAGCTTTGGCAAAGTTGTGGGCCGGTGTCCAACACGCTGAAGCATCATGGCTGCTCCACCAAATCGGCCATCGGTGGGAAAATCTCGCGGAATGGACACGAGCCGAGCCATTACAGCGTCTTGCGCTTGTCCTCGCCGAACAGTTCTACGGTGCGGATCATCCTAAAGTCGCCAATCGTCTCAACAGCTTGGCGCAATTGATTCAGGCTACGAATCGCCTTTCGGAAGCCGAACCAATGTTGCGCCGCGCATTGGCCATTGACGAGCAGTTCTTCGGAAATGATCACGCCGACATTGCAATCCGCCTCAACAACCTAGCCGTACTGCTGCTGGTCACCTTCCGTTTTTCTGAGGCCGAGCAGATGCTGCGCCGCGCATTGGCAATTGATGAGCGCTACCAGGGAGGCGAACACACTGCTGTCGCCCGTGATCTAAGCAACCTAGCAGATGTGTTAAGGGCCACGAATCGTCTTTCCGAAGCCGAGCCACTGATGCGCCGCGCATTGGCGATCGACGAAAAGTCGTTTGGTTGCGAACATCCGACTATTGCGATCCGTCTCAGCAACTTGGCTTTGTTGCTCGAGGACACGAATCGCGCGTCCGAAGCAGAACCAATGCTGCGCCGCGCACTGGCCATTAGTGAGAATGCATTTGGAAACGAACACCCCAGCATTTCCTCGCTCCTAAACAATCTTTCGACGCTGCTGATGACTGCGAACCGTCATACCGAAGCTGAACCTCTAATACGACGCGCGCTTTCCATTGATGAGCGGTGCTTTGGAAACATACACCCCGATATCGCCCGAGACCTCAATAACTTGGCTCAGTTGCTCAAGGCAATCGGTCGACTGCGGGAGGCCGAGCCGTTGATGCGCCGTGCGCTGGAGATCGACGAGCAGTCGTTTGGGATCGATCACCCGAATGTTGCCCGCGACCTTAACAACCTAGCACAGTTGCTCAAGGCGACAAATCGTTTGGAAGGGGCTGAGCCGCTGATGCGCCGCGCGCTGGCCATCTTTGTCGCGAGACTCGGAATCGATCACCCGAACAGTCTCGCGGTGCGACAAAACTACGATTTGTTACTGCGGAAGCTGGGCGGCGCGGGCAGTCATTCGTAATTGGAACGTGTCTTGTCGAAGTAGCGTCAGGACCGGGCTGTGGCGGTGGAGGACTATCGGTTGGCGGTCAGTTGCCGCGATGAAATTGCTCGGCTCGATCAGGCACACAACTACGAGAGCGAATTTGGTCGGGACGCGCTGCGGTTGCTGGACCGTCTGGCCACGTTGCGGTGCGTCGCCGTGCCGGTGAAGCGGGCCATCGGCGGACGGTTGAGGGCCGCCGCCGAGCCCACGGAACTGCTGGCCGAGTTGCAGCGCGGCGTGGAATTCGTGGCGGACGAGTTGGAGGAGTTCGAGGACTACAAGTTCCAGGGACTCCGAGACCAATTGCAGCACATGACCGAGACCGAGCCATTGTTCGCCGCCTTGGGCCTGCGTCGCGCCGTGGAAAAGGTCGGCGAGGGACTCGGTCCCGATGCGTGGCTCGCCTACGCCGGGCACGTCAACACGCGAGCGGACCGCCTGCTGTACTGCTTGGCGAATCGCTTCGTTCAATCGCCACCGACGAAGGCGGAGGCGTTTCAATTGGCCGAACTCTTTGACCACCTCGGCCAACCCTTCGTCGTCTCCGCCCTCCGCGACCGCTTTTCAAATGAGGTCGATGACTTGAACGAGTAAATCTCCTACTTGCAGTCAAACTCAACAGTGGAACGCTGCCTGCCAAACACTCCCGAACTCGCGCACGGCGGTCTTCACGCGGAGCGATGAAGGCGACATTCGACTTGTTTCCGGCTCTGGAAAAGCGGCTGCGGGAACAAGCTCGGCCGCAGGAGCGGGAGTCGCTGCCACGATTGCGGGACTCGTCGCTGGAAGCCGCGCGGGGATTGGCTCGAAGCACTCGAACAGCGGCCCGGACGGGATCGCATACTCCTGTGTCTGGGTGAGTTCGAACGGCTCGAAGAAGTCGTCGGGCAGGAACCGGAGACGAAGCAACAACTCGTCCAACGGATGGGGCTGCTGCGGTCGACCATTCAACACCGATGCCGAGTGCGGCTGCTGGTCGCGGGGAATTCGACGTTTGAGGAACTCGGGCCGTTGTGGAATGACAGCTTCATCAGTGCCCGCGAACTGCGGCTCGGGCCGTTGGCGCGCGAGGTGGCCATCGGCCTGCTGCGGCAACCGATCCCCGTCAGCGAAGGTTTTCCCGAAGATCCGACGACGCCGTGCCGTCCGAGGTCACCGAGGCCATCGTCGATCACACGGGCGGGCAACCGTACCTCACGCAGTTGTATGGCTTCTGGCTGGTCGAAGAACTCAACAAGACCAAAGCGAAAGCAGGCGGACTGCCGACTCGTCGCCGAGGGCAAACACGTTGTTGGGCCGATTCGTGCTGAGTGACACATTGAGAGCCGCCGAGCCCGCCGGGTAATCGTCCCGCCCCAAACCGTCCAGCGGAATGACGGAGATTCCCAGCCCGAGACCGCGCACCACCTGATCGCAGTAGTCCTCCCACGTGTCTCGTCGCACGACGCCCTGCGAGGAGAGCAGCAACAGTTCCAGACCATTGAAGCGGGGCGAGCGGAAGATGCTCGACAAACCATCGGGCGTGGCCAGGCCCAGTTCTCCGGCGGCTCCGTGCAGCGAGAGCGGTGCGTCGAGAAACCGCCGAGACACGGGGATCGTCTGATCGCGAGTCTGTACTCGACCCAGGACCGCTTCCATCACCTTCTTAAAGCGCTGCGTGTCCTCGGCGACCAGCTTCTGCATCTCGTCGTTCGGCACATAGCGTCGCAGGGCTTGTCGTTTGTCGAGCTGGGACTTCCCGCTCTCGCTTCCGAAGGCAGAAAATACCGCCAGATTGGCCATTTGATCGCGCCGGATGCTGGCTAACCTGCCCCGGATGGACGTTGACGGGTCGCGGGAGGTCTTGCATCGAGTTGGGGTGGTTCTCGGTGGGCAGCTCAATTTGCTTTGGCGTCTGAGGTTTTGTGCCGAGTGCTGCCTGAGCGTTCTTGCTGAGCGGATGATGCCGTGTGCTGCGGTGTTGGACTGGAGTCGCAGTCTGGGGATTGTGAATAAATCGACAATTCTAAAAAAGGAGCATGACAGACACTGGAATCGGCGCATTCTGCTTGGCATGATCCTGCCGCACTTTCGATATTTAGTGGTTGCAACGCGTTCTTCGTTTTCACCATTCAAAGCTGGCTCCCTTCCCCTGTAACTATCACAGGAGAGTCCCATGCCACGCATCGTCGAAGCGGATCGATTGCCAATGGTTGATGGAAACATCAACCATTACGGCGAGGCCAACACCATTCACGGCACCCCCGTTGAACTCGTGACCGGGTTTGGATTGCCGCAACTCCTCCTCCTCCGCGATCAGTATCAGGCCAAGGCGGATGCGATCCGGGAGTTGGAGGAAACAACTCTGCCTGTGTTACGTGCCGAGCGAGACGCGATCTGGGGAGTCAGCCCCACGGACGATCAAGGGGTCTGGTTCTGGCTGACGCAGTACAAGAATCTGGTTAAGGTGCGGCTGGGAGCACGGCATCCGCTCGCCCGCACCATTCCGAACTTCGGCGACGTCGTGATCTATCGCTACGCCGGGATCATTCAACAGTTCCTCGATCACTGGGCACGAGTCAACGCCGCGCTGACACCCGACATGACGCTCGGCGCGTTCACGATCACCACTCTGCAAACCGCCCTGACCAATCTTCAGGCCAAACTGACCGCCGTCAGTGCCGGCGAATCTGAGTTGGCTCTGTTCCGCGAAGAACGCGAACAACTGTTCGGCGATGAAACCGAGGAAGAGCGCGACCCCACATCGCTCGTCGCCCGACTGGCTCTCTATCACGGGATCATTCAAACGATGTTCCCCAACCAGCCGCTGTCCGACAGCCTGCCCGACATCTTCCCACCCGAGAGCAGCAGCGGCTCGACGACATTCGCCTTCAACTGGTCGGTTCAAGCCGGCGGAGGGACTAAGACCAAGATCGTTGCCACGTCACTCCCGTACAGCTCCGCGACAGTCTTCCTCAAGAAAGGGATCGAAGAACGAACCGCCCCGGTCCACTCGAACCCGCCCGGAGGAATCCAGGTCAACGAATGGCCCGCCCTGACAATCATCGACGAACTCGACCAGTTTGAACTGCGCAACAACTCCGGCCTCACAGTAGCCACCGGCAACCGAGACGAGTCCCTGCCGGAACCGGCATGAACACGAAGAACCCCAACAAAGATAACCATCCTTGAACCATATCATGAACGCGTGGGATTTCCATTTTGCCGAGCATCACGTGCCTCGCAAGGCGCATCATCTTGCGATGGTCGGGTGTCATCGATGGCAATTGAAAAGGAGGAGCACTAAACAACAGATCATTTTATAGATACCGCCTGGCAAGGAGGTCGAATATGTCATTGCCGCCGCGACGTTTCAAACGGAACACGCACTGTCACTCACAACAACGTCCATTTCAACCACGAAGAACTTGATCGGAGAATTTAAGATGGCAAAAGCGACCGTATCTTGCAAGCAGATCCTATCGCAGTTCACTCCTGAAGATGTCGCTCACATGAAAAGTGTGACGGGTGGCGCACTCGACCTAAGCAATTGCATCAGCGTCAAGGCATGGGCCAGTGAAATTTATGCGCAGGTCAGTACAGGTCAAATGCCTCCGGGCAATCCCTGGTCGAAAGAGTGGGTCCAAAACTTCGCCACATGGATGGGCGAGGGTTCCAGCTGCGCGGACTGCCCGTCGTAACGGGTAATCGCGATCACTTTCAGTTTACGGCCCCCTTGCCCAGTGCAATCCGTGCTGGGCAAGGGGGTCACTATCGGTTGGACCGATTGACCGGGAAGAAACGCCTGCGGAATGGTCGCTCGTCCCGGAGTTGCCGGAAACAGTCAACCACAATTGTTCGGCTCCCGTTAATGCCGTTTCCCATTCGCTTGAAAGGTGTTTCTATGAAGATCTCTGTCTTGCGCATGTCTTGCTTCAGTGCTGCGATCATTGTGTGCGTCTTATCAGTTGATCGTGAGATTCACGCCCAACCGTGTCCGACCCCCGCGGCTCCGGCGAGTTGGTTTCCACACAGCCAGACGCCAGAGCCCGATAACAATGCGGACTTCACGTCCAATTGCGACTTTCACCGCTGGGAATGGCAGATGTTCTTGTGGCTGACGCAGCCGACCGGACCGGATGGCATGTTGCGATTCGAAACGTTCAAGACGTTTACGGATGTGTTTCCACCAGTGGTGGTGGCGGACGGAAAAGTGCCAAAGACACGAGCGACAAAGAAGGGATCGCTCCTGCTCAAGGCGCGAGCTGTCAAATCCACAGATCCCACAGGATTGGACGAGATCGCTCAGGCTGGGTCGGGTGGCGCGTTGGTCCCTCGCGATCAACGAATCATCTACTACTCGCAGTACATCAACCAGACATTTTATGACTTCGTCACTTCGGGCGACAAACCCTTGAACATAGCAGCCAATTACTTGGCCGCTTCGGACACCTTGAACTACCCGATTGGCACTTTGGAGCTCAAGGCCTCTTGGCGAATCGTCCCCCAGGGCGAAAATACGGATGGCTTCTACGTCCGACCCGCCGAGGTCGAAGCACTCATGACGCAGAACGGCAAGGTCGTGGTGGATCCCGATCCAAGCCACAACCTCTCGGTCACGGTGGAACTCGTTGGTCTCCACGTCGTGGGTGTCGTAAAGGACCACCCGGAATTTATTTGGGCAACCTTTGAGCACGCCAACAACGCTCCCGACTTGCCGGCTGGAATGAACCCCATGGGAAATCAACCTGTCAGCAACAAGGATTGGACGTTCTACCGGGCCAATACACCCGCCATCGCGTGCAACATCAACAATGTGGGAACCTTGACGCTGGTCAATCCAACGTTGCAGACGCTCACACCGATCGTCGATGCGTTCCGCCAGTTCCCCTCGGGAGGAGCCAGACCCGGCGATGTGAACAACGTGCCGAACATTCAACTCCTCAACGACAGCGTGCATATGCAATTGGCCGCTGGCGAGGTGTGGCGCAATTACAATCTGGTTGGCGGCGTGTGGCTGACACCCACTCCGCCACTTGCACCGAATACGAAATTCAATCCCACCGATCCCAACATGCGCGGATCGGTGAATCTGTCCAACGCCACCATGGAAACGTTCACTCAGCCAACTCAGAATTGCTTCAGTTGCCACAACACAGCCAAGCAATTCCAGTTCGTCGGTTCTTCAACCACGATTATTCCCGGAAAGAACCTTAACCTGAGCCACTTTATGGTCAACGGAACCTTCCAACAAATGCAAACATTAGAGCGAATCGCGGCAAAGAAGACGCCAAAGTAGCAATGTAAAAATGGGAAACGCCGCTGGGTGGCCCGGACGCGGTTTTGGACGTCCGGGTCGCCACGCGACAAGAGGCTAAAGTTCAAACACATGACTGGCCATCAACCTCTTGTGCCTTCGTCACCCAGACGTCCAAAGCTACGTCTGGGCCACCCTACTTCACTGATGGGCTGCAGCGGGCGACCTTCAACACCGCCGCATCCGGGGAGGATGCGGCGGTGTCGTCTGTGGCGAGTGGCATTCGGTGGGTGCGACTCAGATCGACTTCAGGAACTCGACCAACAGGGCTTGCTGGTCTCGCGTCAGTTTCTGGAAGCGGTCCTTCGAGACCTTCGCTTCTCCGTCGTGAGCCTTGATGGCGTCCTCGATGGTGTTGGCGCGACCGTCATGCAGGTACGGGCCGCTCGCACGCAGACCCCACAGCGGCGGGGTCTTCATCTCTCGCACACCGGCACTTCCCTGGACGATGCCGTCGCCGAGCGTGCCCATGTCGTGTAGCAGCAGGTCCGAGTAGAGCATGACCGCTTTGGCATTCAGGGCGGCTGTCGTGCTCGGCCCGGTGAACATGACGGGCGTGTGGCAACTCGTGCAACCGACATCCAGGAACAGTTTCGCACCGAACGTGTTGGACGCCGTGACCGGTTGAGTCGGTGGCGGGCCGAGGAATCGCATGAAGTCGGCGAGCAGATCGATGCCCGCCTTGCCGGTGTCGGGATCGGGCTGATCCTCGGGATCTTTGACGGTGTCGAGCCGCTTGAGCAGGGCGACATTCCCGTTCGGAGCGTTCTCGGTGGGGAAGAGCCGGTTGGTGACTCCCATCTCATTCAGGTAGGCGTCACCGGCGAACGACAATAGAGTGGCCTGCTGTCCCTTCCAACCGAAGCGGCCGACGAGCGTCCTCTTCGTGGCGGCGTCCACGACCATCGAGGCTTTGCCGAGAACACCGTCCACGGGTTTGGTTCTCACTCCGCGAAGAATCGTCGCGTCGGGAATGGCCTCAATCAACCCGAGGCCGAACAGCGGAGTCGACTGTCGCCGGGCGACCACGTTCGCCTCGCGAGGGACGTGCTCCAGGCCGCTCGGATCGATGGCCCGCTCCTGCAACAGAGACCCGCCGAGTGAGGCGAGCGGGTCGAAGACTCCATTCGCCGCGCGACCGAATCGAGTGACGAAAACCCGGCTGCTGCCACCGATGGCCGGTACTCCGTGACAGGCTACGCACGAATCGCGGTTGAAGATCGGCCCCAGGCCACCGGCCTTGTCCTCGACCTCCGTGAAATCGTCCCTGCCGTCCTCGAACGCCGCGAGTTGAGCACCCGTCAACCCCGGCAACGGAAGGCCGAATCCCGGTGGCGGCGGGGGCGGCGGGCCGGTAGGTGGTTGTTGAGCCGACGTGACAGACGAGACCAGCACCAGTGCCGCTGCCAGCAACGCGGCGACTTGAGAACGATTACCGACTGTTTGTGAGGGGACTTGGGACGACATGGTTGTTTCTCCGAAAGGACTGATGCCATGAAACAGTGACGTGTGTTGGCACCCGGGTTCCTGTGGTATTCGATGTGAAGTTCATCGAACGCCACAGCCGGGGGCGTCAGGGGGACAAACGCGGAGGAGCGGCGACTCTCAACGCGCTTTCTCGTCGTTTTGAAAGAAATCTGAATTCTTTTTTCAGGCAGCCGGCGTGTTGAGAACACTCGATGGCGAAGTGTGGCGGGCGTTGACTCGTTCGACGGCCGTCGCCACACTTTCGGCGAACGTTGCCAGCCCGCCTTCCCTCTCCCACCCAAGGATTTCCCGCATGAAACCGCTCTCCGTGACGGTGGTCTTCGCCGCTCTCGCCCTGCTCTGTTCATCCGTCTCCGCAGACAACTGGCCGAGTTGGCGAGGTCCCACGGGAAACGGGCTGTGTGCCGAGAAGAACCTGGCGACGGAGTGGTCTCCCTCGCAAAACGTCGCGTGGAAGCTCCCTCTGCCGGGACCGGCCGGAGCGACGCCGGTCGTGTGGGGTGAACGTGTCTTCCTGACGTCGGTCAACGACGCGGGCGAACTGCTTCTCATGGCGATCGGCACCGACGGCAAGCCGCAATGGCAGCATGTGGTCGCGCACGGAAACCAGAAGGCGCGCGGCGACGAGGGGAACTCGGCGTCGCCCTCACCAGTGACGGACGGCAAGCACGTCTGGACCTTCATGGGCGAGGGAACTCTCGCGTGTTACACCGTCGAGGGGAAAGAAGTCTGGAAGATCAACGTGCAGGACCGCTACGGCAAGTTCAGCATTCAGTTCGGCATGAGCTCCACGCCGGTTCTTGAGGGAGGCGTCCTCTACATGCAGTTGATCCACGGCGAGGGCGACGCCAAGACGCGGGAGGCGTGCGTGGTGGCCCTCGACGGTGCGACGGGCAAGCAGGTCTGGCGAGTCGACCGGCCGAGTGATGCGGTCGGTGAGAACGAACACTCCTACGCCTCGGCCATGCTCTATCAGGACGGAGACAAAAAGTTCCTGCTCACGCACGGAGCCGACTTCATCATCGCCCACGATCTCAAGGACGGGCACGAACTGTGGCGGTGCGGTGGCCTGAATCGGCGAGATGATCCGGTGTTGGGCTACGACCGAACCCTCCGCTTCGTCGCCTCACCGGTCGCGGTGCCCGGATTGATCATCGCCCCGTCCGCCAAGCAGCATCCGGTCCTCTGCATTCGGCCCGACGGCAAGGGAGACATCACCAACGAAGCGACCCAGCACTTCTGGTCGTGGAAGAAGACCCCCGATGTTCCGACTCCGGTTGTCGTGGACGATCTGGCGTACCTCTGCATGGAGAACGGCAACCTGACGGTCCTCGAAGCGAAGACCGGCAAGGAGGTCTACACGCAGGCCACGCACCGCCAGCGGCACCGCGCGTCGCCCGTCTACGCCGATGGCAAGCTGTACCTGACCGCTCGCGATGGGAAGGTCCACGTCATTCAAGCCGGTCGGGAATTCAAGATCCTCGCGGTGAACGATCTCGGTGAGGACCAGTCCTCATCGCCCGCCATTAGTAGTGGCACGATCTATATGCGGACGTTCGGGCACCTGTGGGCGATCCGCAAGTAGACGTAGGACGATGGTTCGGCGTGACGGTCGAGTGTCCAGCGCATGCGGGAGTGAGAAGTGAGAAATGATCAGTGCCAAGTGCAAAGTGGAAGGCGGTCTCGTCCGCTGCGCTGGGACGGTTGGATACTGTGCTGGGACGTTTGGATAATCGAGCGGCCTCCTGAGACGATCGGTCTCCTATAAAAGGAACTCCACGATGCCGGTCCTCGGCCTGACTCCCGTGTTAAACGTGTCGAGCATCGCGCAGAGTTTCGACTGGTTCGAGAAACTCGGCTGGCAGCGGGGCTTCAGTTGGAACGACGGGGGGATGATCGGAGAAGGCCCCGATGCAGCCACCTCCAACGCACAGGGCGCGGCGGGCTTCGGGAGCGTCTGCTCGGGCAAGACGACGATCTTTCTCTGTTGCGGCGCACAGGGTTCACGCGGAACGATCATGCCGAAGTTTCCCGGCGATGACGCCACGGACGGCGTCTGGATGAGTTGGTGGATGGGGTCACCCGCCGAGGTCGACGCGCTGCATCAACTCGCCATCGACAACGGAATGCTCGTCACGTACCCGCCCACGGACGAACCGTGGGGCGTGCGCGAGTTCCATCTCCGCCATCCCGACGGCCACACGTTCCGCGTCAGCTCCGGCCTGGGCGAAGAGTAGCCCGCCACCGCCACCGACAAGAACGTAGGCTCACCGGGCCAACGACGACCATCGTTATCGTTGAGGTGAAGAGGAATTCCCTCTCCCTCTCCGAATCCCGTCCTCGCCGCGCCGTCGGATCCCCGCTCCGATCCGTTCGACGTCCTCTCCAACCCGTCGGACGCAATCTTCCGACTGTGGGAAGCCCTCTCGAACGCCAACATCGCTTTCTCGCGAACAAGAGACCCAAACTCGCCGAGGGAACACGCGATCTCCAACCCATCGGAGCTCTTCTGGACGCCGTCGGACCCCTTCCCTAGGTTGTCGGACCCCTTCTCCACGCCATCGGAGCCCTTCTCGACGTCGTGCGACCCCTTCTTCAGACCGTCGGATGCGATCTCGAACATCTGGGAGGCTTTCCGGCGGCGCAGGGCTGGTCCTCGACAGCATGGGAAACCGTCTGGACACCCTCGCTCGGCGTCTGGCGACTCAAGAAACCGTCTCCAACGCCCGATCCGGCCCCTCCAACGCCAAGGTCGACGTCTCCACACCCTCGGAAACCGTCTCCACAGCCTCGGAAACGTTCTTCACACCGTTGGAAACGATCTCCACACCCTCGGAAGCGATCTCCACAACATCGGGAAGGTCCTCCACACCCTCAGAAACGATCTTCGCATCCTCGGACATGGTCTCCACAGCCTGCGAAGCAACCTCACCAGCTTCACAAGCGTCATTGCCATCGTCAGATACGTCGTTTTTCCCGATGCCGACGGAGTAGTGGGATCAGGAGCGGCCCCGAAGACGCGAGCGGTGTCTGCGACGCCGGGGCCTTCCCGTTGGTCAGACCGCGCCACGCCGATCATATGTCGCCTTCATCGCTCCGTGTGAAGAAAGCCGTCCGCGAGTTCGGCATCGATCCGACAAACGACGTCCCACCCATCACCGGCTGACTTCACACGGAGCGATGAAGGCGACTTTCAAGGCCACCGCGGCGAGGCAGCCGCCCCCTCGGTCATTGGCGCGACGGAGTCTTCCCGGCCAGCAACTTGGTCACGCCCTCAAGCCACCCTTTCACGTTCCGCGTGCTCGGATGCTCGTCCCCGAGGAACTTTCTGAAGATCCCCCACGCCCGCTCAAACGCCTGTTTCGCCCCCGGCAGATCCCCGAGATCCTGAAGCACGGTGCCGAGGTTCGACACGTCGGTCGCGACGTTGGGATGGACTGGCCCGAAGACCTGCTCGTCGATCTTCAATGCCCGCTCAACCGCCTGTTTTGCCCCCGGCAGATCCCCGAGATCCTGAAGCACAAGGCCGAGGTTGAGTACGCGGATCGCGACTTTGGGATGATCCGGCCCGTATGCCTGCTCGTCGATCTTCAACGCCCGCTCATACGCCTGTTTCGCGCCCGGCAGGTCCCCGAGATCCTGAAGCACAAGGCCCAGGTTGTTCACGCGAATGGCGACGCTGGGATGATCCGGCCCGAAGGTCTGTTCGTCGCTCTTCAAGGCCCGCTCGAACGCCTGTTTCGCCCCCGACAGGTCACCGAGATCCCAAAGCACGATGCCGAGGTTGTTCACGCCGGTGGCGACGTTGGGATGATCCGCCCCGAAGGTCTGTTCGACGATCTTCAAGACCCGCTCGAACGCCTGTTTCGCCCCCGGCAGATCCCCGAGTTCCTGAAGCACGCGGCCGAGGACGTTCACGGAGATCGCCAGGTCGGGATGTTCCAGCCCGAGTGCCGTTTCGCCGACCCGGATGGCCCGTTCGAGGGTCAGTTTTGCCTCAGCGTACTCGGCGCGAATCCGCAGATAGAGTCCGACTCGGTTGAGCAGTCGGCCGGTAGCGTTGGGTTCGATGCCGAATTGCTCGGCCTGTTCAGCGGCGGCTCGGGCGTGGGGCAGGAGCCGCTGCAAGAGGGGCCAGACGGCGACGTTGGTCTGTATGTCTTGCGGATAGGCGGCATTGAGGAGCTTGACGGCGGCGGCGGCGATCCTTTCGGTGGCGGTGACTTTCGGACTCGTCGAGTCTGTTCGCTTCTTGGAGGGTTTTCTGGGCTTCTTCAGCCGGTCGCGGCAGACGGCTTGGACCAGGCGATGGAGCGAGAAGGACTCGTCTGTCACTTCGATGAGGGAAAAACTGCGCAACGTCCTCAAGACCTCATTGAACGCCAGTTCGTCCGCCACGGCGGCGGCCAGTTTGGCGGGCAAGTGCTTTCCGCCTTGCACGAACAGCGAGCGGGGAATGTCATCCGGGGCCAGGAACGCGCAGACGTTGAGCAATTCGACCGCCGCCAGGTCGGAGAGTTTCTCCACGTTCAGCCCGAACGTGAGGGCGACGGTCTCCTGCCGACCCAGCGGGGCGTGTTCCTTGCCCCACAGGTCCGAGCGCCGCTTTTGGAAGAGCTCGAGATACTTGCCGAGCGACGTTTGCGTCTCGGTCATGTACGCGACCGCCTGAGCCAACGCCAACGGCAGATCACCGAGTTGCTCGGCCAACTGATCGGCGGCGTGGTCCACGGGGCCGGGGTCAGGCACTCCAAACTTCAAACGACGGCGGTCGTCCGTTTGATTCTCGAGGAGAGCGTCATTCCGCCGTCGTTTGAAGTTTGGAGTGCCTGACCCCTGATCTTGTGTCCGCTTCAACAGGAACTCCACCGAGACCGCGCGTTCAAAGACCTCGACCTTCAGAGGCGTGGCTCGTTCACCCCAATTCGGGTCGCGGGACGTGATCAGGATGTGTCCGTTTGTCTGCTGAGGGAGCAAGCCGTCGAGATCGTTCGGATGAGGGACGTTGTCTAACACCAACAGCCAACCCGAATGCTCGCTGAGCCACGCTTTGGCCGCCTCGACCGCGATCCGCTGGTCTTGGGCGTTCCCTTCCGGGAGTCCCAGCGCCTGGGCCAGCGCCGCGAGATCGCCCGTGCGGGTCAACGGCTCCTCGGCTCGCACCCACCACACGCAGTCGTAGTCGCCGCGATGCCGATAGGCGTACTCGACCGCCATCTGCGTCTTGCCGATGCCGCCGAGTCCGTGCAACGCCTGCACGAGCGCGGCTGGCTTCCCCGATGTGAGGGCCTCGCGCAACTGTTGGAGCAACTCGCCCCGCCCGGTGAAGTTTCGGTTCCGCTCATGCGGGATGTTCCAGACCTTGGGCAAGGCACCGGGGAAATGGGGCTTGTCCTTGATCGTGGGAGTCGTGCCTCCCTCACCCGGAAACGAGGGTGCGGTCAGCGGCTTCATGCGGCCGCGCTGAATGCCGGCCAGTAAAGCGATCCGACTGTCGGCCTCGTTCTTGCCGATGAGGTCAATGTAGATGGTCGCACGGAGCAGGCCATCGAGATCACACCTCGCCACACGCACCGGAAGCACGAGTCCCTTCTCGCCGGTGGGATCCTTGGCAAACGCCGCGGCCCATTCGGGCTGAGTGAACCGTGCTTCCAGATACTCCGGCGACAAGACCGCGATGGTCCGCTCCGCCTCGGTCGCACCCTTCTGCATCTCCAGCACGAAATTGGAGCCGGGTCGAAAGTCCCACGCCTGGATCACCACGCTGAAGCCCTTGGCCTCCAACTCCCAGGCAATCCACTCGGCCCACGTCTTGTCGGCCTTGTTGTAGCTGATAAAGAAATGCTTCATGACGATTCCCACTCAGAGGTGCGTGGCGAAGATGCTACCGTCGCACCTCCGGAGATTCACGACCGACACGCCGAGGGGACCGTTTGATTCCCTTTTATTGTTTGTGGTGGTCTCGTTTATGATTCCTCGCCGGGCGTTCCGCTTGTTGTTCCGCAGGCTGTCAGCGCACGGATGTTGGTTGTGAGAAATAACCTCCGGCTGACGCGGGACGCTCGCCCAAGGCTGTTGGGCGAGGGCGTTTCCTGCAAACAAACCGGCAGCGGCGGCCGGTCTTGACCGAAAAATGGGATTCTTCTAAAACCCCGCCCGCTTCGACGGGTGGCCGGTCGGCCATCGGTGGAAGCTGCTGGTCCTCTCTCCACTTCACATCCAATTCGGCGGCTTTCAGCCCTCACTTCAAGTAGGAAGAAGCTCATGGTCCGTTCATCGTTTGGTTCGGTCGCGTTCTGGGGCAGTCTCGCCGTGTTGGCGGCGACGAGCACCGCGTCGGCGCAGTGGTTCCCCTTCAGCGGCAGCAACTGTCCCTGCGGCACGGCTCCGCGAGCCACTCTGTTCGGGCCGCCTCCCGTGGCCTATCAGTCGGCCAGCATGTCGTACAGTTCGGCCGCTTACGCTACCGAGTCGGTGCAGTGCGGGCAGCCGATCGCCTGCACCATCGAGCAGCCGGTCCAAATGCGGCAGATGGTGCAAACGGTCCGAATCGAACCGCTGCAACCGATCGTGCATCCGGTCTACGACACCGTGCAGGTCACCGAGTACCAGCCGGTCCGCCAGAAGGTGCAGAAGCCGATCGTCGAGACCAAGTGGGTCGAGCAGGCAGTCACCGAGATGCGGCCCGTCACTCAACAGCGCACGGTCAACGTGCCGACCGTCGATTACCAGTCGGTCACCGAATACAAGAAGGTGCAGAAGCAGGTCGGCTACTGGGTGACCAAGAACGAAGCGACCGGCAAGGTGGATCCGTGCCTGTACGACAATCGTCCCGGCATGGCGGGCTGGGTGAACCGAACGGGCTATCAGATGCGCACGGCCTTCACACCGCAGACCAAGACGACGCGACAGTTCATTCCCCAGACGATGACCTGCACGGTCCCCTGCACCAAGAAGGTGGCCGTCCAGGGAATGAAGCAGGTGACGTACAACGTCACGTCGATGGTGCCGCAGCAGACGACTCGCAAGGTGGCCGTCAGCTCGGTGCGCTACGTCGAGGAAGAGGTCACCGCGATGAAGGCGGTCTCGGTCGCCAAGACGATGCAGGTGGGAACTCGCATCAGCTATGCCCCGATCGGCAGTGGAGCCGGTGGCGGTGGGGTGGCGTCGGGTCTGCAGCCGACGCCCGACAACAAGGCTTCTGCCCGAAATTTCGATGGCACTCCCAAGCGAACGGCCAGTGGCGACAAGCCACTGGATGAGTTCTCACCCAATCTGGAACCAGAGAGTTTCAATCAACGGAATGGAGTCGTCCCGAAGAAGATCTCGTATCCCACGCCGATCGAAGAACAGCCTGTCGATCAAGGCCGCATGACCGAGACCACCGTCCCGGCGCGCGATTCTGCCCCGACGCGTCCGTCGCTCAGCACACCAAGTGTCGTGCGTGTCAGCCAGTGGGTCGCCCGGACTCCACTCCCGTCGAACTCACAACCCACCGGCAAAGCCGCGACGATGTCGCTCGCCGGAAACGTCCCGTAAGCCGTCGATTGAGTCTCACGCCTCGCCGTGAGCCAATGGAATCTTCTGCTCCCCCGCAACGCCGGCTCCCTGCCGGCGTTCTTTTTTCTTTGCGGCGCGGTTCGAGCGACTTTGCTCCCAAGTTTTCCAAACAATGGTGTTGATTGATCCTCGGCTTTAGCGTTTTTCAGGGCAGATTCAGGTTGCCGTGATAAAACCCCGCATCGCTCCGGCTACAATCTGTCCGCCCGTGGCGAAACTCGCGTCGACCTGCGGGGGTAAACTCCCCGCCAACGACTCGACGATGACTTGCGTTCCAGAAAACTGCTCACTCACTCGGGAAGCCCTTCATGCTGACCACCCGCTTCGATTTCCGGCCCGTTCGCCGTTCCTGTCTTTCGCTGCGTCACACCGCGCGGTTCGTGCTGACGACCGCACTGGTTTGGAGTTGCCTCGCCACCGGAGGACTCTCGTCGGTGCGGGCGGAAGACGACGGATCCAATGAGATCGACTATCCGCTGGTCCTGATCAACTCGGCCAGTGTGCAGCGGCTTCGCGACAGTGCGGGCTTCATGTTTCAGACCGCTCAGCAACAGAAGAAGGTCGACGGCCTCGACCCCTGGATGGAATCGACACTCAAGGATTTGAAGGGGATCGACCGCACTCGGCCGTTCGGCATGATGCTGTATCTGTCCCCCAGCCTGATCGGTGCGCCGGTCGGCATCTCGTACATCCCGGTCACCAATCTGGATGAGGCTCTCACCACGCTGGCTTATGGTGCCGGAACCATCACCCCGGTCGACGGCAAGTCGGGACGACACGAAATCGCCTACGGCGAGCGATTCAAGATCCGGACGCTTCATCGCGGCGGCTACATCTTCCTCGTCGGGCCCGACGGCAGCGAAGACGCTCTCGACCGCAACTTCCCCGATCCGGTCAAGCTCACGGCGCGGCTGTCGAGTCAGTACGACATCGCGATCTCGCTGCTCATCAAGAGCATCCCCGTCGGCATGAAGACGCTGTTCGTGGAGTTCCTCAAGAACCAGGCACAGACCGAGTTCCAACAGAAGGACGACGAACCCGAATCGGCGTACCGGCTGCGCCGGGCGAACGGCGAGAGTTGGCTCGAACTGGTCGACAAGGTCGTCAATCAGGGCGAGGAACTGACGATCGGTGGCCGGATGGATCCGGAGAATCGTCGGGCGTACATCGACTTTGAAATCGCCGGCACCTCCGACAGCAAGCTCGCCAAATTCTTCCAGGACATGGCCGGTAAGCGGACTTACTTTGGCAACCTGATCCAGAATCCGGCCACGTTGACGATGTCGGTGTCGTGGCTGCTCGACGCCAAGCAGCGCGGGCTGTTCACGCAGTTCTTTGAAGTCGCGAAGAAGGAGATTGCCCAGCGAGCCGACAAGGATGGCGTGGCGAACTTGGCACCCGTGATCGACCCCATCTTCAAGGCGCTGCTCGCTTCGGCCGAGGCCGGGCACATCGACGGCTTTGTCCAGATCGTCGGTGACGAGCCAGGACGCTATGCGATGATCGGCGGTACCAAACTGATCGCCAGTCGCAACCTGCCGACCCAAGTCAGCGACCTGTTGCAATTCGTCAAGGACAACCCGAACGGGAACGAAACGATTCCCAAGCTGGAGTTGGCGGCCGAGGCCATCGATTCGCACCCGGTTCACCGCATTCAACTCACGCCACCCGACAAGCCGGGCCAGAAGATGTTCGGCGAGTCGTCGTACCTCTATCTGTACGCGACTCCGCAGGCGATCTGGTTCGCATTCGGAGGCGATGCCGCGATGGATGCCCTCAAGGAGGCGGTTGCTCAAACCGCGCTGCCTCAAGACCCGATGCAGAACCGCAACCGAGTCCCCTTCCAGTTCGTGACGCACGCCAAAAACTGGCTGACGGTGGCGAGTGAAGAGACGCCGCGTCAGGTCTCGTTCAACGAAACGGCCCGCGCGTCGTTCGAGTCCGAGAACGACGCGATGCGAGTCGACGTGAAACCGACCGACACCGGAGTCCGCCTGCGAATCGAGTTCGAAGAGGGCTTCATCGCCCTGATGGGACGCGGCATCTCGAAGGGAATCGACGAAGGAGTCTTTCGCGGTCCGCAACCCGGACAGCAACGCCCCGGTCGCGGCCCCAGACAGGGTCGCCCGGAACGAGCGAACCCGCCGCGCACGGCGATCGATTGAACACGGACGCCGTTCTCTCCCCTCGCGCCCGAATGCGGCCAATAAACTTTGCCGCGAAAGCCTTCGCACTCGGGGAGTGCGAGCTACACTATCCAGCCCCCGGTTGTCACCTTTCGGCAGCCGGGGGCTTCCCTGTTTGAAGAGCCGCCAATCCGATGCTCACCGCCACGCCGACTACCACCGACTCGCACGCCGATTCGAGCCAGCACTCGCAGACCCCGATGGCCAATCATCGCGCGGAAGACGCTCCGATCTCGGACCGATCCACCCACGTGAGTCCGCCGCCGGCCGCCGTGTATCTCGTCCGATACGGCGTCGTTCCCGAGGTCGCCCGGTTTCGAGATGCCTCTGAGGCGTCCCCCTCGCGCGGTGAGACGGTGGTCGTGGAGACACACCGCGGCCTGCAAGTTGGCACGGTCCTCGAACGACTCAAGCCGTCGCTCGTTGCAGCCGACATGGAGATCGATTTCGAGATCGTTCGCGTCGCGACGCCCGCCGATCTGGAAGCGGTTCGCGCACGGACTCGCGAGTGTGAAGCGGAGTTTGCGGGTTGGTGTGCTCGGATTCTCGAATGGGAACTGCAACTCGAACTGGTCGACCTCGAATGGACGCTCGACCGGCAGAAGTTGATCCTGTACGTCCTCTGCGAGCGAGGCCCCGACAGCACGAAGCTTGCTCTGCAAGCTGCCGCCACCGGATTCGGCGTCATCGAAGTCCAACCGGTCGCCGCCACGGGACTCGTCTCGCTGCCAAAGGAATCGGGCGGCTGCGGCACCGGAGGTGGCGGGTGCGGGTGTTCGCACTGAGCGCCCACGTCGACTTCTACGCGACACCATTCCACTCGGCGAAGAACTGTGCCAGGAACGTCTCCATGAACTGATGCCGTTCTTGTGCGAGGCGTGTTCCGGCTGCGGTCTGCATCCGGTCCTTGAGCAACAGCAGTTTCTCGTAGAAGTGATTGATCGTCGGTCCGCCCTTCTGTTTGTACGCGGCGAACGACTGATGCAGTTCGGGAGGGACTTCGGGGTCGTACATCGCGCGGCCGAAGTGGCCTCCGAAGGCGAAGGCCCGCGCGATGCCGACGGCCCCGATCGCGTCGAGCCGATCGCCGTCCTGCACGCAGCGACCTTCGAGCGTCTGCATTTCCGTGGCGACTCCGGCTCCCTTGAACGACAGCGTGGCGACGATCTCGCAGACGTGGTCGATGGTCGTGGGATCGGCTTCACACCGGACGAGCCACTCGCGCGCCGCGCGCGGCCCGACCGTGTCGTCTCCGCCGTGAAACTTCCAGTCGGCGATGTCATGCAACAGCGCGGCCAGTTCGGTGATGAAGAGATCGGCTCCCTCTTCGCGTGCGATATGCAGGGCGTTCCGCCGGACGCGGTCGATGTGCCACCAATCGTGTCCCGAACTGTCGCCGCTCAGAGTTTCACGGACATGAGCGGCGGTGACGGTGAGAATGTCGGTCGAGGTCATGAAAGTCTTCCCGCAGTCTGTCTTGATCACTCGGCGACCGGCAGCAGTCCCAACTCGGCCGCGATCGGTTGCATCGCGGCGACGCAGAAGGCGATGTGTTCGTCGAGGTCCACACCCAGATCGGCCGCGCCGCGCGTGATGTCTTCGCGGTGGATCGAGGCGGCGAATGCGAGGTTCTTCAATTTCTTTTTGACGCTCGCCGGAGTCAGCCCCTCCAGCCGGGGCGGTCGCACCAGGGCACACGCCGTCAGGAAGCCGCACAGTTCGTCGCAGGCATAGAGCGTCTTGTCGAGCCGCGACACGCGAGGGCATTCGTCGCTGAGATAGTCCGCGTGCGACTTGATCGCATAGATCACGTCTTCGGGATAGCTGCGGGCCCTCAAAATGGTTGCCCCTTGCAGCGGATGGTCGGGCGGATTGGGCCAGCGCTGGTAATCGAAGTCGTGCAGCAATCCAACGGTTCCCCACTTCTCTTCGTCCTCACCAAACTTGCGGGCATACGCGCGGCAGGCGGCTTCGACGGCCAGCATGTGCTTGATCAGGCTTTCGCTGTCGGTGTATTCGCGGAGCAGGACGAGGTCGTCGGCGCGGGACATGGTGTGGTCCTGGGGGGTGATCGCTGGAAAAAGGTCGCTTGGAATCGGAGGTCGCTGGTGAATTGCCCCTCACCCCCGGCCCCTCACCCCACAGGGGCGAGGGGAGGAAGAAAAGGTACATCATTCGGAGCTCTTCGTGTGGCAGACGATTAACCGGTCGTATGCTACATTAGCCGCCGCCGCCAACGTACCGAGGCCGTCTCACCTCAAACCGCGAGCGATCCACGACCTTGATGCCCCGTCCGGAGAAGACGATGTCCGAGCCGAATCGCCCGGAAGAGTTTCAGAAAGGGAACGGCAATTCGAATTCCGCGCCCGCGAACGGCGAGGGCTCGACGCCGTCGATGCCGTTCGATTTTACGGGCATGGTGCTCGGTGGATTCCATTTGCTGAGGCGGCTCGGCAAGGGGGGCATGGCCGAGGTCTGGCTGTCCGAGCAGACGAGCCTGCGTCGTCAGGTGGCCGTCAAAATCCTGCGGCCCGACTTCGTCGCCGATGCCGGCTACGTGAAGCGGTTCAAGCACGAGGCGACGGCCGCGGGCAGCCTCAACCATTCGAACATCGTTCAGGTGTACATGGTCGGTGAGGAGAACGGCATACACTTCATCGCGCAGGAGTACGTGCAGGGCCGCAATCTGAAGGAGTTCATCACGCGCAAGGGACCGCTCGAAGTTCCCATCGCACTGCACATTCTGAAGCAGGTGGCCGCCGCCCTGCAGGTGGCCGCCGCCAGCGGCATCGTCCATCGCGACATCAAGCCCGAGAATGTGCTGCTCACCAAGAAGGGCGAGGCGAAGGTCGCCGACTTCGGACTCGCGCAACTGTCGCTTCACGGTGAGAAGGTCGCGCTGACGCAGGTCGGTGTCACGATGGGGACGCCGCTCTACATGAGTCCCGAACAGGTGAACGGCAAGCCACTGGACGCTCGCAGCGACATCTATTCGATGGGCGTCATGGCCTGGCACATGCTGGCCGGTCGGCCGCCGTTTACGGGCGAGTCGGCGCTCGCCGTGGCCGTGAAGCACCTGAACGAGGTGCCGCCGTCGTTGCAGGACGTGCGGCCGGATGTCCCTCCCGGCGTGGTGGCTCTCATCGAACGCATGATGTCGAAGAAGAAGGAGGATCGTCCGGCAGATGCTCAGACCGTGGCGAACGATCTCAAGTCACTCCTGCGTCAGGCGACGGGCAAGGAGACGCCGCCATCGGAAGCGGCATTCCGTCAGGACGCGTCGGCGACGCGCACGAAGAGACCGTTCCTCGAACGACCTCTCCGCCAGCAGATGTGGTGGATGATCGGAGCCAGCGTGCTGGTGATGGCGAGCACGGCGGGGATCGGCTGGGCGATGCGGACACCCAATCCATTCGAGACCGAAGCACCGACGAAGTCCACAGCGGTCAGCCAGTCGACTGTCGAGGGCCAGATTTACCGAGCGCAGGGCATGGCCGGCAAATCGGGTGTCACCATGGACGACATCGAGGCCGCCTGGATCGAAGTGAGGACTCACAAGGATGCCGCGGCCAAGGACAAGAACCGTGCGGACCTCAACCTGGCCTTGATTTATTTGAAGACGAAGCGACAGAGGCAGGCCGAAGAGATCTTCAATGCACTGGGCGCATCAACCGATACGTGGGGCAAGGCCCACGCCGCGGCGGGGCTGGCCCTCCTGGCGGGTCTGCGGGGCGAGGACTCAACGCTCCGACAGTTGGCGGAGAAAGCTCACGAACTGGCTCGAAATGACAGCGTCAAGAAACTCGACCCGGCGATTGACGAGGCTCTGACCGACGCGCTCCGTCGCAGCAAACGCCCAACGAAATAATCGGTCGCGCCTCGTGGCGCGTTAGTAATGTTGTGCCACGGCTCTGTGAGCCGTGAGAGCGATCAAAAGTCTCACAAAATCCGCACGGCTGACACAGCCGTGGCACACCATCAATCCTGTTCAATAGGCTGCTCACGTGGCCGTGTCGAAGCCGAATGAAACTCGCGTGCGGAGCTCGCTCCCTCTGGCCCGCGCCCGATGGAACTTACAGACAGACTGCGGACTCACATGACCGATCTGGCCAGCGAATACGACGTGATTGTGATTGGGACCGGCCCCGGTGGCGAAGGGGCGGCGATGCAGGCGGTCAAGCACGGCAAGACCGTGGCCGTGATCGAACGCGAACCGGCCGTCGGCGGTAACTGCACGCATCGCGGCACCATCCCCAGCAAGGCGCTGCGGTACGCCATCTTTCAGATGAGCGAGGTCAACAACAACGTCCTGTTCCGCGAGCACGGCATCACCGCGAACTTCATGATTCCGGAATTGCGACGCCGGGCGAAGTCGGTGATCGAGGCCCAGGTCAAGATGCGGACGGCCTTCTACGACCGGAACGACATCCCCATCGTGCGAGGTCAGGCCACGTTTCTCGACCCGCACACGATCGAAGCCGTCGAGGCCGACGGTTCGCGCAGCGTCGTCCACGGAAAGTACGTCGTCATCGGAACCGGCTCGCGTCCGTATCGACCGCCCGAAGTCGACTTCTCCCACCCGCGCATCTTCGACAGCGACACGATCCTGAAACTCGATCTGTACGCGAAATCGATCACGATCTACGGGGCGGGCGTCATCGGGTGCGAGTACGCCTCGATGTTCCGCAACCTCGAAATCAAAGTGAACCTCGTCAACAACCGCGATCGTTTGATGGACTTTCTCGACGAGGAGATCGTCGATGCGCTCAGCTATCACCTGCGCGAGCGCGGGGTCATCATCCGGCATCGTGAGGAAGTCGATCGGATCGAGGGCGAGGACGACGGCGTCGTCCTGCACCTCAAATCGGGTAAGCAGCTCAAGACAGACGTCCTGCTGTGGGCGGCCGGTCGCACGGGGAACTCGGACGGGCTGGGACTGGAAGCAATTGGCATCGTCCCCGACAAACGAGGCAACATCCTTGTCAACGCGAACCTGCAAACGACCGTACCGCACATCTACGCGGTCGGCGACGTGATCGGCCCGCCGGCGCTGGCGAGTGCCGCGTACAACCAGGGTCGATTCGCGGCCAGTCACCTGCTGTGTGACACCGCATCAGGAGAACAGTGCGAGCCGCCTCCGTCGCTGGAAATTCCCGCCGGCATTTACACCAGCCCCGAAATCAGTTCGCTCGGCAAGACCGAACGCGAACTGACGGAGGCCAAGGTTCCGTACGAGGTCGGCCACGCTCACTTCAAGAGCATCGCCCGCGCCCAGATCACCGGCCAGACGACCGGCATGCTCAAGCTGCTCTTTCATCGGGAGACGATGGAAATCCTGGGCATTCACTGCTTCGGAGCCAACGCCAGCGAGATCATTCACATCGGCCAGGCCATCATGGCGCAGCCCAAGCCGAACAACACGCTGATGTACTTCATCAACACCACGTTCAACTACCCGACGATGGCCGAGGCGTACCGCGTGGCAGCCCTCAACGGCTACAACCGGCTGTTCTGAGAAAACGGCCCGGACTTCAACGAGGCTGGAATCGTGGCGGCTTTCCCGTGTCGTGTTGCGGCCGACAATTCTCCGTTTCGTGGATCGATGACGAAGGCAACGAAGCAACGTCGTGTGTGTGTGGCAACGCACCCTATGCAGGCCGCAATCAAGGTGAGTTCCACGGGGTGTCACACAATCTGACGCACTTCCTCCCGCGCCGCTCTCACCCAAACCAGCCGCTGCTTGATCCATGCTGCGATTCTGGTCGGGAACGTCACATTGGCGATTGCCTTGCACAAATCTGTTCGGCATCATCTCGCAACTTTGCAAATCTCGGCGTCCCAACGTGGCGGAAAGTCGATCCAGACTCGGCATTCCAGGGGGAGATGATCAAGTGGCTCGGAACGATGACGATGATTTTGATGATCGTCCGCGAAAAACGAATCGCTCCTCCAGTCGTCGGAAGGGTCGGTCAAAGTCGGACGAGTCCAACCCGCTGATGGTGGCGGGCCTGATTGCGGGCGGGTTGTGCGTCGTGGTTCTGGTGATTTGGAGCGCGATGTCGGGCAGGGGGAGCGGTGCGTTGCCTGCTCCCCCCGGCGGAAGCGATCTCGCGGCGGGCAATCCCGCAGTCCCGGGAACAACTCCGAGAACGCCGACGACTGTCACGCCAACCGCCGAGCAGAATGCCGCCAATCTGGCCGCGTACGAAGCACGCCTCGAACGCGATCGACTCAAGGCGGCGGAAGTTCAGAAGGGCAATTTGCAGCGACAGTACGGTGCCAACAAAGTTGTGACCGTCATTGTGAACGGCGTTCCCGGGGATCCGGTCGCGGCGGATCGGTATCTCAATCGCAAGCTGTTCCGCGCGTCCTACCACGATTACTCGGAAGCCTCCAAGCGGGCGCAGACTCAAACCCAGCAGAACCAGAAACGGGCGGAACAACAGGCCCTCTCACAGGCGCAACAACAACGGGGAGGGTTGGGAGGATTCAGCCCGTTGTTCGTCCACTATCGGTATCAGGAAGTTCGGTCGGACCTGCCCTACCCGCAAATCATCCCGGCAACGAAGGCGAACGGCACGTTCATCTATCATGCCGCCCCGGTACTCGCGCTGGACCAGTTCGTCCTCCGATTTGACATCGGCTCGGGCGTGAAGATCGATCCGGCCTCGCGCACGGTGACGATCCAGGCTCAGCTTCCCAACCCCGTCCCTGACCCCGACGTTGAGGAATTGTCTCTGCAATACGGAAGCGCAGCGGTCGCGAAAATCAAAGTCAAAGGTGCCGTCGGCGCTGCGGATCGAGTGACTTACTTCTTGGAAACAGAGACCGGCAAGCTCGACCCGAAAATCAATCTGGCGGTGGCGGGCGTGAAGGCGCTCGGATTGGGTGAGTACGAACTCTATGTCGCCCCGGTCAACGACCTGCGAGTCTTCGCGGAGCGAATTGGCTACGGGGCCATTGTGGATGCGGACCAGGCCACTCGAATCATTACGATCGAGGCCAAACTGCCCGAGGAACTGGCCGCTCGGCCGACTCCAGCGGAACTGGAGGCCATTCGTCAGAAGGAGTGGGAGGCTCATCGCAACAAGCCGTCGGATCATGACATCAAGCCCCGAGAGGGGGAAGATTTCTACGTTTGGGCGTTGCGAGTCCTCAAAGGCAACATTCCCTGGGCCACCAAGGCCGCGCTGTTGGAGCTCAAACTTCGTGAGGTCGATGAGGCCCACTTGAAGGAAGTTTCCGAGACACTCATTGCGACGCTCAAAGACAGTTGGCATGTATCCGAGCACCTCGAAGCGATGGCGGTGTGGAAGGGCGAGGGGACTGAAAAGGCCATTCTGGGTCTGATCGGCGAAATTCGCTTTCACAGTTATTCAAAGACCCTCATGAATATCCTGGCCGGTTTTGGCACGAAGGAATCCGCGCGCGCCCTGGCCACCGGACTGACCGACTTCTCCTATGGAGACGAGGCCGCCACCGCGTTGATCGAAATGGGAGCCGTTGCGGAAGAGTTCGTGATCAAGTTCGCGGACCATCAGGACGACCGGATCCGCACCCGCGTCTACAACATCCTGGCCGAAATCGGCACGGAAAAGTCGCTGACCAAACTTCGAAGCAACATGAACAAGGAAAAGAAACCGTTCATGAAGAATCACGTGAAGGAAGTGATCGACCAGATCAAGCAGCGCACCGACGAGGCCAAGGCAGCATCCGATCCGGCGAGTTCGTTGGAGACCAAGCCGAAGAAGTAAGGATCGACGCATCAATCACTCGCCACACAGCCCAGCGGACTTCATTTCAGCCGTTCATCGCGCAGGCGCAACACCGCTTCACTTGTGAAATCCTCGCCGACAAAGACGAGTTGCTTCACCCGGTCGCCGGGGTTCTTTTTCTGCGCGGCGCGGATCGCCTTCGTTGCGTTCATGAAGCGGATTCGCCCTTCGCGGGAGCGGATGATGAGCAGCACGGGAGGCTTGTCGTCACCCGCCCAGTAACGCTCGTAGTGGTCCTTCATGTCGAAGATTTCGGTGCCGTTCTTGAGCTCGCGGAGATGGGAATCCCCCGCCTTGAGCTGAACGTCGAACTTGGTGCGAGTACCGCGGCCCTTGCTGTCCGTCAGCTCGATTTCCGCGTCCACCCCTTCATCGCGGAACGTCACGTGGCGCATGATTTGGTCCGCTTGTCCGACGATGGTCATCACCTCGCCGACCATCACCTGTTCCTTGGAGGCGTTGGAGATTTCCTCACCTGCCTTCCGTCCGGCTGCATCGGCTTGATCACCCCCTTCCTTGCTGGCGAATTGCTTCTCCAACACATCGTTGAGAATGATCTCGCCCGTGTCGTCGGGATCGCAGTAGTTGCAGATGAACTTCGTGCGTCCCTTCTTCAATGCCGCGTCAATCGCCCGGCGGTCAGTCACCTCCGCCTTGCACTTCGGACAAAAGTAATTCCGTTGCCGCTCGACGTCCTTGGCCTTGGCCTTGAGGTGGTCGTGGACGAATTGCTGGAAGGCGGCCTGCACGTCGGCGTCGAGCTTTTCGCCGAAGTAAATCTCCAGCTCCCCGCGTTCGCCTTCTTCTTTCATCGTCAGCGCGGCGAGCTTGCCCGTTGCTGTGTGGAAATCGACCGCCTGTCGGTAGAGCTTCGTGTTGGAAAAGAGACCGCTGTAGTGCAGGCGGACGACCAGCGTGCAATAGGTTTCCTCCAGCGGGCCGGTGAAACGATAGACCACGGTCCGTCCGGGACGCGGCGGCGGTGACGGGCGCGGCAGGCGGACATAATTGGGAAACACGAGCATCGGGCCGATGGGCGTCTCCTGCTTCCACGCGAGCGCGCGTTCCAGGAAGAGCGCCACCAGTGCGGGCAGGAGTTGCTGTTCATCCTCCAGTGAGAGACGCGGTGTGCCGTCGGGGGGCAGCTTTCCGGACTGCATGGTCTCCAGCGGGACATGGCCAAGTTTGTTGTCCGCTTCGCCCGCCAGCTTCACGAGCGTGGAGGCGTAGCCATCCACCCAGCTCGGCTGGAGCACGACGAGTCCGCCGTAGGGGAGCGCGTGGAGCACACCTTCGCCAGCGAGCAAACCCGTCACGGCGCGGAGATCCTCCGGGGTGAAAGCCAGATTCGGCGCGGCGCGGCGGATGCGGGCTTCGAGTTCCTCCGGCTTCACCACCACACCGCCGGTCCCCTTGGCCTCGCGCACGGCAAGGATGGCGTCTTTCAGCGCGGGGAAGTTTTCCATCGTGCTGCGAAACTCCATCTGGTCCCACGGCAGCAGCTTCTCGATGAGCGCCCGCAATTCCGCTGCGCCGAGGTGTTTCTTGAGCTTCGCGGCAGTGAGCACCGGACCGTGGAAGCCATTGAGTCTGGCCCAGTCCTGCATCTCTTCAAAAGTGCAGCGCTGTCCCGGCTCATCGCATCTTCCGGCGACGAGGATGCACGGCACACCTCCCGCTTTAGTCACCTTGTCGAGCGCCTGCTGCCAATACTTTGCGGAAGAAAACAGGTCGTCCCTTTGCCGGTCCACGACTACAACGGCCAGCGAGGTTTGCTCCATGAAGAGCTGGTGCGTGAGCCGGTATTCGGGCTGCCCAGCCAAATCCCAAAGCCAGACCTCCTTCTCAATTTCGTTGTCGTCGTCTGCGCCGCTGAGTTGCAGACGTCGAATTTCCTTCCCGTGGGTCGAATCAGTCACATGCCAGGTATCGTGCCACAACCGATTCGCCAGCCCGGTTTTTCCGACACGCGACTCGCCCAGCAGCACCACCTTGGCATTCACATATCCGCGCTTGCGCGAGGTGGCGGCGCGAGCGAGGATCGCTTCCGGGATGTCCCACACGCGGAGGGAATTGTCGAATCCGACCGAGGCGATGCGATGGGCATCGGGGGTGATGGCGATGCCATACACTGCTCTAGAGCGTGCGCGCAGAATGGCGAGGCATTGGCCGGTCTCCGCCGCCCAGAGTCGGACGGTCTGGTCGATGCCACCCGAGACACAAAAGCGTCCGTCGGGCGTCACCGCCACGGCATACACATCGCCGCTGTGCCCCTCGAAGGCCGCGACGCGCCTGCCCTCGGCGAGATCCCATTTCGCCACCTTGCCATCGCTAGTGCCGGCCAAGGCGAAGCGACCATCGGCGGAAACGTTGACGGAGGCCGTGCCACCGACATTCTCTTTGAAAAGCTCGGACTCCGCGCCCTCGCGCCCGGACCAGAGGCCAAGCCCTTCGTGTATTGCCGCACCGACAATCCGACTGCCATCCGCCGAGGCGGCGACTCCGAAGAGACTATCAAAAGGAACCTTGCACTCTGCGATGCATGTACCAGTCTCTGCGCTCCAGCGCCGGAGATACCCGTCCGACGCCGCGCTGAACAGTTCGCAACCTCCGGCATGAAAGGTGAGATTGCCCACCTTTTGGTTATGCCCTTTCCACTGGCGCAGCACGCGGGGCATGGAAAGATCGATGAGATGGATGGTTCCCTCCCTGTCTCCCACCGCCGCGCGGCTGCCATCCGCCGTCACGGCGAGACCGGTAAACTGCTTCCCGTGGCAGACCGGCTCTCCCTGCGCCCCGTCTTCCGCCAGCGTCCATCTTCGCACCGTGTCATCAGCGCTGCTCGTGAGGGCAAAACGCCCATCCGCCGGCATCGCCACGCGCCAGACTCTTTCCGTGTGCCCTTCAAACACCCGCACCCGCACATCGTTCTCCGTGGCGGGCGGGAGGACGGATTCGGAGCGGGCCGATTTGGCAGGTGAGGATTTTTTTCTGTTGGCGGCCATGCCCGTCTCCCTGGATCGCATTTCAAATTCAGCCCGACGCGCGAGCGAGGATAGATCCCACACGGCCAACAGTGAGACATTTACGAGCGGGGGGCTCACGCCGCTCCGCTTGGAAGTCTCATCAGCGACCGCGTGCGGTATCAAGGCGGGGTCAGTTTCTTCGCGGACTCAGAGCGTGCCATACCGGTGAGCCGATTGCGAGGGAACTGCCAGCAAGGCGAGCGATCTCGACCACGATGACGTGAGGTTCTGCCCCGGCCCGAACTGCTCGACCGATGACAAGTCGATTTTCACGACCGGGGAGGGCAACGCCCAACGCGAACCGGATGGCAGTTCTCGTCGAAGCTCCCAAGATTTCTGGCAACCTCGCTTGACAAGAATTGCGAGCTCGTTTATATCACCATCTCAGTCGTGGTTATTCCTCAAGTGGTAGAACCGTTACAGCCGATGAAACTGTCACGCAAATCAGACTACGCCCTGCGTGCCCTGATGACGCTCGTTGAGCGGTTCGGGCAGGGACCGGTCTCGATCCGTGAATTGGCCGAAAAGAACGATGTGCCCCGGAGGTTTCTGGAGCACATCATGCTGGAAATGAAGTCGAAAGGCTGGGTCAACAGCATCGCCGGACGGATCGGCGGGTTTGAGTTGGCCAAGCGGCCGGAAGAAATCTCGATGGGGCAGATCGTCCGCCACTTTGACGGACTGCTGGCTCCGATTGGTTGTGTGTCGGTGTCGCATTACGAAAAGTGCAGCCAGGAGCTGACTTGCCGCTTCCGGCGCGTGCTGCTGGAGATCCGGAACTACACGTCCCGGTTGATGGATGAGGCGAACTTGGCAGAAGTGTTTGGGAGTGCTCCCGTGACTCATGGCGAAGTTTTTTCAGCGGCGTTTATTGGTGGCGACGGCATCTAGTTTTCCCTTCCCCATAAATATCACAAACTTAGTAGGTGATTTCATGAACCTCGTCCGACGAATGCCTGTCCTTGCTTTGGTGGCTCTGTTCCTTGGGGCTGTGGCTGGTTGCGATTCAAAGCCTACTGGCTCCACAACCACCGGACCAAATGGTGTTCCAGTGGCTGGTCCAGTGGAACTGCTCAACGTCTCCTACGATCCGACACGGGAATTGTGGCGGGATTTGAACGAGAAGTTTGTTGAGCAGTACAAGCAGGAGACGGGTGGCACCGTCACCATCAAGCAGTCGCACGGTGGGTCGAGTACTCAGGCGCGGGCGGTGATCGATGGGTTGGAAGCCGATGTTGTCACGCTCGCGATGTGGACGGACACGGATGCCATTCGCAAAGCATCGCTCATCAAGGAGGGGTGGGAGGAGAAGCTGCCAAACCGGTCGTTGCCGTACCTATCGACAATCGTCTTTGTGGTGCGGAAGGGGAATCCCAAAGCGATCAAGGAGTGGGCCGATCTCGTGAAGGAGGGGGTGCAGGTCATCACTCCGAATCCAAAGACGTCGGGCAATGGAAAACTCAGTTTTCTTGCGGCTTGGGGATCGGTGGTCACCAACGGTGGCAGCGAAACGGACGCGAAAGAGTTCGTCACGAAGCTGTACAAGAACGTGCCGGTTCTGGACTCCGGTGCCCGCGGGTCGACATCGACCTTCGCGCAGAAACAAATTGGTGACGTGCATCTGACGTGGGAGAACGAAGCCTATCTCGAAGTCGAAGAGGCCAAGGGTGAGCTGGAGATCGTCTATCCGTCCACCAGCATTTCGGCCGAGCCACATATCGCCATCGTCGATGCCAACGTGGACCGCAAAGGGACGCGAGCCGCCGCCGAGGCATACCTCAAATTCCTTTACACCGATGAGGGACAGGAAGCGATCATCAAGCATCATTACCGACCCAGCAATCCGGAGATCCTGGCCAAGCATCCGGGGAAGTTTCCCGAGTTGAAGTTGTTTCCCGTGACGGCGGTCGCCGAAGGCTGGGACGGTGCGCACACCAAGTTCTTTGCCGAGGGAGCGGTGTTCGACTCGATCTACGCTCCGTCCCGTAGCTGGTAATGAATCCTGACCGCTCACCGAGCACACGGATGTTGCTCGAACAGATTTGGTCCGTTGAACATTGCTCGAAGGAGACCGACATCATGCTTCGTTGTTGTTGTTGATGCCCTCCCCCATTGCATCGGGGTTGAGTCCGATGGCACTGCTCGCCGAAGTGCGGTGTGTCAGCATCCTCCCCCGATCAATCGCCCCTCCGCTTTTTCGACTTACCGTTTGTTGATCAGTTTGTTTCGTCCGCCAGTTTTGAGAGGAAAGTTCCCATGCGCAAATTGAAGTTCCGTTCCCAGAATGCTCAGGCGAGAGCCGGCTTTACCTTGATCGAGCTGCTCGTCGTGATCGCCATCATCGCCGTGCTGATCGCGCTGCTGTTGCCCGCCGTGCAACAAGCCCGCGAGGCGGCCCGCCGCACTCAGTGCAAGAACAACCTGAAGCAGCTTGGCATCGCCATGCACAGCTTCCACGACACGTACAAGCACCTGCCGTCAAGCAACCGCCCGCCGATTACGGGTGGTGTCCGACTTGCCGGGTTGACTCGGTTGCTCCCCTACCTCGACCAGGCCCCGCTGTACAACCTGTACGATCAAACGAAGGCGTGGGACCATGCCGCCAACTTGCCCGTCACCAGTTCACGACTGACGGCTTTGGTCTGCCCGTCCAATCCCAAATCGGGCGGTTTGGATGGTGACCCGGATCCGGCGACTGCTCCCAGCGGGGCATACTCGGCCAGCGTGGTTGCGATCACGGACTATTCGCCGAACAAGGGCGTGAATGCGGCGGTCGCGTCGCTCCCGACAACCGTTATCCCCGCAGGCTATCTGACCGGATTGTTCACCGATCCGAACACGGTGGGGACAGCGAACGTCCATGAGTACTACCCCGGTCTGCTCACGCAGAACAGTGATCCGAAACTGGCCGACTGCACAGACGGTCTGTCGAACACGGTCGCCTATGTCGAGTCGGCTGGTCGTCCCACGCTGTGGCGCAAGGGTCCAAAGGCCCAGGGGAGTTTGCCCGCGAATCGAGTGAACGGCGGCGGCTGGTGCCGTCCCGCGAGCGACGTGCTGACGTCCGCTCAACAAGCCGACGGCGCGGCGGTCGCGTCGAGCCTGACCCCCAACACCGGTACAGCGGCGGTGACGACGATCACCGGAAATCCGGTGGCCTTCAACGCCACCAACGGTGCGCAGGTCAGTGCCACGTACCCGGATTCGACCTACCTGACGCATTCGACCAGCCAGTCGTTCTCGTTCCACACGGGCGGAGGCCACTTCCTGTTTGGTGATGGCAGCGTGCGGTTCATTGCCGAGAACGTCGACTTCAAGACGTTCATTGCCGGTCACACCCGCGGCAACGGAGAAATTGAAGCGAACGCACTGGCCAATTGAAGTGAATGGTTTGCAAGAGTCGGGTCGGAACAATGCCCTCGACTCGTGAGTCACGAGGAACCGGACGGATGACCGTCCGGTTCCTTCTTTCAACTCGGAATGCCCAACAGGGCGAAATTCGACAGCAGCAATTGGCTGAGTGATGTCGGCGAACTCGGGAGTTGGTTCAGTGATTCAAAGAGATTCCACTTCACTTTCGGGTCAGCCGAAACATCGAGACCGAAACATGGACGAACGTCAGGACATGGCCGCGGCGCTGACCGGTGTGTCCCACACGGATTCCGAACGGGTGACGGTCAACGGCGGCGCCGACGAGTGGTATTGCCGTTTGAGCGGCGCAGAACTTGGCCCCATGAGTTTCGACGGTCTCGTGAAATGCGCACAACGCGGGCAGATGTTGACGGACGATGAAGTGCGATTTGGCGCGCAGGGCAAGTGGCGGCAGGTCGGTTCGGTGGGGCGGCTGATGGCGGAGTTGCCGTTTCAACCCGGCGAAAAAAAAGTCACTCCCAGTGCTCCGAAGTCGAAGGCACCTGCCATCGATCAGCCTCTCGTGGTTAATCACCAATCCGCCCCCAGTGCCGCGCCGCCGCCGTCGCCGGCTCCGGCCGCCATGTACTCCGAACGGGACTTGGAGATTGCCTATCAAGTCGCGTATGAACAGGCCAAAGCTCAGATCGCGCAAGCGTTGATTGCCCAAGGCGAAGCCGCATTTCAAGCGGTCGAAGAACAGGCGAAGGCCGAGTTGACACGGTCCACCGCCCAGAATCGGGATCGTGACTGGTGGGGTTGGATGAACGGCGTCGAGTTCGGCCCGGTCGATTTCCTGCACGTGTTTACGCTGGCCAAGTTTGGTCAATTGAAGTCGTCTGACTTCGTTCGCAACGGGCAGTTTGGTCAGCCCGTCGCGGCGGCCAACGTTCCCGGCTTGTTCAACGCCGCAGCGATGGTGGCTCGCGCCGCGGAAGTACTCAACATTGCCAAGTCACAGGCGCAGGCCGCGATGACACTCGCTGGGCCTCCGCCGAAGATGCCGACTTCTGGAACTTCGACTTCTGCTGTGGCGGTCAAACCCACCGCAATCTCGCCGGTGATTCCAGACGTCGCCTCTAGTCGGGTGTCGTCGTCCGCCACCGTTCCACCACCGCAGAGCGAGCCACAGGAACGCTTCACGCCAACCGCTTCCACAAGTTCCGTCGTTACGGAGCCGCAGAATCGAAAACCTCCGAGTGAAAGACGCCACGCGGTCGTCGCTTCCACCGCTGCTGCGGCATCTCGTCAGGCGTCCGCTTCAGACGTCGAGGCTGTTCCATCGGATGACGAGGTCTTGCGAGGAGTGGCCGATTGTCTGGCACAGCAGAAGACGGCTTCATTCGCCCGAATTGGCATGGACGTGAAACGCGGCGTGATTACCGTCCGTGGCGATGTGGCGTCCGAAACGGAGCGACTCACGCTGTTGATCATGCTACAGCGGATTCCGGGAGTGGTTCAGGTGAACGACGGATTGTCGATTTCCAGCCCGGTCGCTCAGCGGCCCGTGTCGCGACAGATTCCGACGCGAACCTCTTCGGGAGGTTCCTCGACTTCGCTGCCCGATCTCACCCACTGGACAGACTGGCCACCTCACATTCGGATGGTTGCCGCAGCGTGCAGTGTTTTGATCGTGGGACTGCTCGGTTATTGGTATGCGACGCTCGGACCGTCCCGACCCGTGGCGGTCCACCCGGTGAAAGGGCGGGCCGTGTTTGAGGGCCAGCCCATGTCGGGAGCGAATGTCATCCTGCACCCCAGCTCGAGTTCCAAGGTGCCCGCGGAATTGCGTCCCCGGGGAAGCGTGGCGGCGGATGGCACTTTTGTGCTGAGCACCTTCGATCCGAATGATGGTGCTCCGAGCGGTGACTTTGTGGTCACCGTCGTCTGGAGCAAACCGATCGTCGTCGATGGCGAGACTCAGTTCGGACCGAATTTGGCACCCGCGACGTACAGCAAACCGGAAAGCTCTCCACTGAAGATCACGATCGAGCCGGGAACCAGGGAACTCCAACCGTTGGAACTCAAAAATCTTCCGAAATGAGCCGTGTGACCGCACAAAACTGAGTCTTGCCCCGTTTCCCACTCACACCTTACAACACGCGGGCTTTGGTCGAGGCCGACCGGGGTTGGGCATCTACGGTGTGGGTTATCAAGGTCAATCAGGATGAGCACGCGGCGCATACTCCCCGGCATGAGGATCAGCCTGAGCATCACGCTGTTCTACCTGAGCATCCTGGTCCTCATTCCTCTCGTCGCGCTGTTCACGAAGGCGTCGTCGCTGACGGGCGCGCAGTTTGTGAAGGCCGTTTGGACGGAGCGGGCTCGCGCGGCGTACATGCTGACGTTTGGAGCCGCGGCGATCGCCGCGGCCATCGACACCGTGCTGGGCCTGCTGCTGGCGTGGGTTCTCGTCCGCTACGAGTTCCCGTTCAAACGGGTCTTCGATTCGCTGATCGATCTGCCGTTCGCCCTGCCAACGGCGGTGGCCGGTCTGGTGTATTCGAGCTTGTACGTCAAGACGGGCTGGCTGGGACAGTTCCTCGTGCCGCTGGGGATCCAGGGAGCCTATTCACAATTGGCCATCGTGCTGGTCCTGACATTTGTCGGTCTGCCGTTCGTTGTCCGCACGGTGCAGCCGGTGCTCGAAAGCCTGGATGCCGAGTTGGAGGAAGCCTCCGCCTGCTTGGGAGCCACGCGCTGGCAGACGTTCACGATGGTGCTGCTGCCTGCGTTGTATCCCGCGTTGATCACGGGCTTCGCGCTGACGTTTGCCCGCGCGATTGGCGAGTACGGTTCGGTCGTGTTCGTGTCGGGCAACATGCCCTTCAAGACGGAGATCGCTCCCGTGCTGATCGTCGCGCGGTTGGAAGAGTTTGCCTACGCTGAAGCGACGGCCATCGCGGTCGTGCTGCTCGTGGCCTCGTTCGCGATGTTGGGAGTCATCAACCTGCTCGAACGACGGACGCAGGCGGCCAATTCGTCGGCTCAATAAGCCATTCGGTGAGATATGTCTGACCCGCGGGATAAGCTTCCCGCTTGTCAGACTCACTTTAGAACATGACAAGCTGGAAGCTTATCCCACGGTAAAAATTCACCTGCCGACCGCCTCAAGACCCCTCCGAAAGAGAAGCAAACCGCGCATCATGGATCGTACTGCCCAGCAAATTGTCCCCGTGGTGGCCGTCGCGAAGACCCACGGCCGCGCCGCGCAGCAGGATCCTGCCTGGCTCCGCTACTCATTGATCGGTGCGGCGATGGCGATCATTGGATTGCTGATCATCGTGCCCGTGGTCAGCGTCTTCTATCAGGCGTTTGCGGCGGGAGCCGGTACCTACTGGAAGAACCTCACGGCTGATTCCGACACGCGGCACGCGATCTATCTGACGTTCCTGGTCGTGCCGGTTTCGGTGGTGGCCAACGTGGTGTTCGGAGTCGCCGCCGCTTGGGCGATCACGCGCTTCCGATTCCCGGGTCGCACGCTGTTGACGACGCTCATCGACTTGCCGTTCGCGATCTCGCCGGTCGTCGCCGGGCTGATGTTCCTGTTGTTGTTCGGCATGCAGGGCTACTTCGGCCCGTGGCTGCGCGAGCACCACATCAAGATTGCCTTCGCGCTGCCGGCGCTGATCCTCGTGACGACCTTCGTGACGCTCCCCTTCGTCGCGCGCGAGCTGATTCCCGTGATGGAGGCCATCGGCGCCGATGAAGAGGTCGCCGCGATCAGCCTCGGCGCGAACGGCTGGCAGATGTTCTGGCGCGTGACGGTCCCCAACATCAAGTGGGGGCTGCTGTATGGCGTGATCCTGTGCAACGCCCGGGCGATGGGCGAGTTCGGCGCGGTCTATGTCGTGTCGGGACACATCGCCGGCCAGACCGACACGATGCCGCTGCGCGTCGAGAAGCTCTTTCAGGAATACAACAACCCCGGTTCGTTCGCGGTCGCCTCCCTGCTGACCTCGCTCGCGCTGGTCACGCTGTTCATCAAGATCGTTCTCGAACGAAAGACTCAGCAGGAACTGAAAGAGGCGGCGGAGACGCAGCAGGAACACTAGAAGTCAGAAGTCAGAATTCAGGAGTCAGAAGGCAAGAATCAAGAGTCCGTTACGATGACTTCCGTCCTTGATCAGCTACCCACTACTCCCTACTCCCTCCCGCAGGCCACCATGAGCATCGTCGTCAAAAATCTGACCAAGAGTTTCGGTAACTTCACCGCGCTGAACGATGTCAGCCTCGAAGTGCCCAGCGGTTCGTTGCTGGCACTGCTCGGGCCGTCCGGCTCGGGAAAGACCACGCTGCTGCGCATCATCGCGGGACTCGAAGGAGCCGACCGGGGCCTCGTGCTGTATCAGGATGAGGACGTCACGCATCAGTCGCCGAAGGACCGGCAGGTCGGTTTCGTCTTCCAGCACTATGCCCTCTTCCGCCATATGTCGGTCTATGAGAACGTCGCCTTCGGGATGCGAGTCCGCCGGAAGCCGCAGGCCGAAGTCGATGCCCGCGTCCGGGAACTGCTGCACCTCGTCCGGTTGGAAGGACTGGGCCAGCGCTATCCGTCTCAGCTTTCCGGCGGTCAGCGGCAGCGAGTCGCCCTGGCCCGCGCGCTGGCGGTGCAGCCGCGCATTCTGCTGCTCGACGAGCCGTTCGGAGCGCTCGATGCCAAGGTGCGGCAGGAGCTGCGCCAGTGGTTGCGACAGCTCCACGAGGAGATTCACCTGACCACCGTCTTCGTCACACACGATCAAGAGGAGGCGTTCGAGGTGGCTGACAGGGTCGTCGTCATGCGCGCCGGCCACATCGAACAGTCGGGTACGCCGCAGGAGGTCTTCGACCACCCTGCCACTCCGTTCGTGATGGACTTCCTCGGCAACGTCAACGTCTTTCACGGACGGGTGGAAAGCGGGATGGCCCACCTGGGGGCGTTGCAGGTCGCCTACCCCGAATACCCGCACGCCGAGTCTCGCCAGGCGACCGCGTATGTGCGACCGCATGAACTCGACATCGAACACACACCGATCGGCTCATCGAGTCTCGAAGCCCGCATCATGCAGATCAACCCGGCGGGATCGGTCGCCAAAGTGCGGGTCTACTCGGAAGAGTTTGGCCTCGCCCTGAATGTCGATTTGAACCTGGAGCGCTACGCGCAACTGGGCATTAAAACGGGCGACCGCGTCTTCGTCGCTCCGCGCAAGGTCCGCGTCTTCATGCCCGACGCACAAGACTACGTGATCTGAGATCGACGCCACTGCGCCTCATCGACCCCGGCCTGTCCCATGCCCCGGCAAGATTCAACAATTCTCGCAACCCTCTTGAAATGGTGAGGTTCGCGCGGGAACCTGATTGCCGGTGAAATGTTCGCCGCCCGAAGCGCGCAAGGTGGTGCCGGTTTCGTTCGGGCGAGTTCTCTGGTGGTGCTCCGAAAGGCGGGTAGATCATGTCCAGATTTTGTTGGTCACTTGTGACGTGCGGCCTGGCAGTGACCTTGGCCGGTTCGTTCGAGTCAGCTCGCGCGAAGGACGAGGTTCCCAAGAAACAACCGGCTGGAGGCCAACCCGCCGCGGGCGTTCAACCGAAGCAAGTCGCGCCTGCAGCGCCAAGGCAGGTCGCACCCGTAGCACCGCCAAGGCAGGTCGCGCCCGTAGCACCGCCAAGGCAGGTCGCGCCCGTGGCGCCAAAACAGGTTCAGCCACAGCCAGTGCCAAAGGCCGTCGTTCCATCGACTCAGCCCCAAGTTGGGAAGTCTACGGGAACGCCACTCCAGCCAGTCCAACCGAACAAGGGGGGGAACACCGCACCGGCTGGCAGGCCGGCCGTCGGGAGCGGCGTACCGGGCATCCCCGGCGGCACCAGCGGTGCGGGAGCAGGTACCAAAGTCAATCCGCCGGGGGCCGTTGGTCGCCCGCCGGTTGGCAACAATCCTGCTACGGTCAAGCCGGGCGGATCGACAATCCCCGGCGGACAGAAGATTGAAACAGCCAAGCCGTCGACCGGCATCTCGTTGCCGGCGGGTGTTGGCAAAGTCGGCACTCCTCCCGGTGGACAGGGAGTCAACGTGGGCAAAGGGACGGGTTCTCCAGCAGGTTCTCCGACAGGGGTCGTCGGTGGCGCGGTTCCCGGTACAAAGAGCTCCGTTGGCAAACCGAAGATCAGTGTTGAACCCAACACGGGAAGACAGACGCTGGGCGAAAAGGGTGGCAGTTTGCCGTTCGATCCGAAAGGGACTGTGAAACTCAACCCGCAGCCAGAACCGCCGGGCAAGCCACGAACGGGTGCTCAGGGAATTCTGAGTTTGGACGGTCGCGAGAAGACGAAACCGCTGGCTGTTTCCAAGAACGGCAGCCTAACGCTGGCCTCGCCGAAGGGTGGAGCCGCTCAGAAGGATGACAAAGTCCGCGGGATCATCGGAGCGGACAAACAACGGGAGCCTCTGAAGGGAGAAGCGGCCAAACTGATGCAGGTCAAGAAACGGGACGACCTGACCCGCGAGTTGAAGAAGCTCCAGGAGTCGCCCGATCGGAACGCTCATCCGGAATTGAAGCATCTGAATCTGGACAAGATCAGCGGCGTCCATCAGGAGCGGCTGGCGAAACTCGACCATTTTGAGCACTGGCAGAATTCAAACGCCGGTCAGAAGCTGGGCCTCCAGCAACAGTTTGCAATGCAGCGGCAGGGCGACCTCTCGCGGCGCATGAATCTCAGCCAGAATCTGGTGAACGCCGGCGGTTGGACGAAGCATCGCCAACACGGCGTGATCGCCGCCGGCTTCACGACCGGTGCCTTCAGCATGTGGTATGCGGGGGGAGGCTGCTACCCGACGCACTCGTGGTGTCCGACTTGGTCACCGTGGGTCAATTGGAGCTACTGGGACACGTGTCCGATCCTCTATGACCCCCGGCCGTATTACTGCATCCCCGTCGTTTACGATCCGTGCCTGCCGTGGGTCTACTACAACTACCCGGTCTGGAATCCGCTCCCCGTGGTGGTGTGCGGTACTTGGATCGACGTCTCTCCCGTTGTCGTGACGACCGGGCAGGACGTGCAACTGCTGGCGGTGCGGTTCGTGGACAACGGTCACCCGGAACAGAACCAGGGTCCGCGCTATCGCGTCTGGGCGAGAAACAACAGTCCCGTTCAGATCGTGAACCCCTTCAGCGTCCTGCTGCTGGCGTCGAACGAACAGACACCGACAGTCGAACTGCCTCAGTCGGGCGTCGTCATCCCGTCGATGGACATCGGCGAAACCCAGGTGCTCGACATCCGCCTGCCTCTGGCCGCGAATCGGCTCGGCACCACACCGGAAGGCCACCGCGTGCCGTTCACTTATCTGCACACGCTGGTCGACAGTCATCAGCAGATCCCCGAGGCATTCGAGGACAACAACGGGTTTGTGCTGCTTCGCAAGGATATTCTGCCGGTCGATCCGGCGGCATTTTCGACCGACCTCACGGCCTCGACGCCCGAAGGTTTGCTGACGGTCGCCGGGGAAGGCTTCGGTCCTGAACCGGGTCAGGTCATCGTGTCTGTGTACGGCCAGCAGGTACAGGCCGAGATTCACGGCTGGTACGATCTCGGCATCCGGTTCACCGTGCCGAATTTTGAACTGACCCAACCGGTCGATGCCGAAGTCCTCGTCGTGCGCGGCGACAGCGCGGTCTCGAACCCGCTGACCGTGAGGCTCGCACCCAAAGAGTTGATCGAAGAGGCGGCCGCGTTCCCCGATTCGCCAATCCCCGACCCGCCGCAATGACACGAGTTTGAGTTGTGACCTAAGAAAAGCAGCCCGACATTCCGAATGTCGGGCTGCTTTCTTTCATTGCGTTCGTTGCGCGTCTTCTCACTTGGGGAGCTTGGGGGGCGTGCGGTTGTAGATGCTCAGGCGGCCTTCCGGGACGGACAGGACCAGCGTGGCGAAGGCGGTGGCGTAGGGTTGGGTTTCTCCGCCACCGTCGGCCATCCAGCCTTTGACGGGCCACGAGCCGTCCGACGTTTGCCACGACAACACGTCGTCGTGCGCGGCGGCGATGTAGGCACCGGTCTGCTCGCGAAATTCGGCGTCGCTCTTGAACTCCTGTCCCAGCAACTGCATCCCCATGCAGCCGTAGAAGTGCCCGTAATACGGGAATCGCTCGCGGCTGATGCCGGCGGGAGTCAGCTTCAGCAGGAACTTGTAGCCGTTGATCATCACCTGATAGTCGAACTTCTTCATCAGCCCCAGCGTTGACACGCCAGCGGCGGTCCCTTCCTTCATGCTGTGTGCGTCGCCGAGCTGATAATCGAACCCGCCGTCTTCGTTCTGGCACTTCTTCAGGTATTCAAACCCCTTCGCCAGCACCTTCTTGTCGATCTCGACGCCATAGTTGCCGGCCGACACCAACGCCTGAACCGCGCAGACGGTGGTCGAGCCCTCGTGCTGGCCGGGCGAGCCGGGGGTGTACCACCAGCCACCGGATGTCGATTGGTTCGCCGCGATGACCTTGACTGCCTGCGCGACGACGCTCTTCAGCGTCTCGGTATCGATGTCCGGTTTGGTTTTGACGAACAATGACCGGCCATACGCCTCCGACAGGGCGAGCGTGGCGAAGCCCTGACCGTGAATCCACGAATGTCCCTGCGGCTCGAAGCTGCCATCGGTCTGCTTGCCGAGCAGAAACTTCAGCCCCTTGACGAGCGTCCGGCCGCGCTCGCCGGTGAACGGTTCATCTGACGCCGACAGCGCAGACAGACAGGCGAAGCTGGTGACCGCGACCGTGTACGTCTGCCCCCACGATCCGTCCGCCGCCTGATGTTTCGTGAGCCAGTCCAGCCCCTGGTCCCGCGCCGTGACGAGCACCTTCGCGCGGTCGGCGGGTTTCGGTGTCCCAGGCACGTCGTCGGCGGGCAACCGCGAGGCCAGCAGGATCAGACAGATTGCCGCAGTGAAGACGTGACGAATGGTCATGAGATGGTCCTTGATCAATGAGGTGGACTCGCCGGTCGTACTACTAATTTCAATCTCTGGTCCTCCCGTGCATTTCAGAACGCGGCGATGGCACAGACTGTCAAAGCAAAAGACTGACCACAGATTTCACTGATTTCACAGATGAAGAGGGATAAGAAGCCGAAAGTAGTGTGTTCTTGGTCTTCGTCTTATCTGTGTCATCCGTGAAATCTGTGCCCTCTGTGGTTCTGCCGCTTCCTCTTGGTTGCGGCCGAGAGGTAGTGTCGTCTAACCGCTCGTCGACATCTGATTGTTCACTTCACGAGGTATGCCTGGCCGCGCAGTTCGACCAGCAATTCTTCGTCGTGGCGTTGGCTGCACAGGACCTGGTTTTCCGACGACGTGTTGGCGGCGACCAGTTTGAAGTAGTCGTCGCTGAAGCGTTCGATGGTCTTGATCTTGGCCGCGTCCTTCTTGAGATCGAGCTTCGCCGTTTGCGGAGTGACCCACAGCTTGCCGCGGCAGTACAGGGCTTCGTTGCCGGCGTTGCGGAGGCCGGTGGCATAGACATCCTTGTCATCGTCAACGTCGCGGAACTTCGCTCCGCCCCCACCGCCCAGCCCACCGGGGCTTGAGGAGGGGGCGGCCTGCCTGGCCTCCTGAAAGTTCTTCTTCTCGGACCGCTGCACGAAGCCGGCCTGACCGTCGGCCTCATCGAGACGGCGTAGAGCCGCCGTGGCGCGTTCCGCGCCCGCGGCCGACGTGAATTCCGCCGGGCGATCGGCTTCGTTGGCCAGGAACGACGTGTACGGCGTCAGGATGCCGTGCTTCGTGGAGAGGGCAACAAGTTCCTTGATGAGCTCGTCGTTCTTTCCCACCAGATCGAGTTCGTCGATGATCTCGCCAATCCGCCGCATGGCCCACAGTTTCTCGACGAACGCGAACGACTCGTCGCCGCTCTTCGCCACGAGGTCGGCGGGGAAGCTGAGCGACTCCATCTTCGTCCCGACGGAACCGGCGATCGTCACCTTCGCGCGGCCGGTCTTCTTGTAACGACCGACGATCACGAGCTGGTCTCCCTCGAAGAGGTCGTTGATCTGCTTGGGAAACATGCGGCTGATCGGCGGTCCGTCTTCGACGCGCACTTCATCGAACTCGAACTTCGCGGTGACGTCGGTCAGCACGGGCGAACTGATCCGCGCGTAGAGCCGGCTGACGATGACTTCGATGTCTTCGTCCGGGCGGACATATTCGCTCTGCCCGAAGTTTTCACGCGCGAGTTTATCCAGCAGCCGGCTGTTAACGTCATAGCCCACGCCGAACGTGATGATGCGGGCGCGCATGCTGTTCCGCTGCTTCGTTGCCGCCACGATTTTCGCCTCGTTGAGTTCCCCGACGGTCGGCTGGCCGTCGGTCATGAAGATCAGATAGTTGGGATGCGGCGAGTCCTTGAGCTGCGACAGCGCCGTGCCGAGTGCCCCGTCGATGTTCGTCGCGCCGCTGGCAGCCAATCCGGCGATGAAGCCGAGCGCCGCCTTGCGCGTCTCATCGCTGTAGGTCTGAAGCTGCGGCCGGAACGATTCGACCACGCTGTCGAAGGCGATGATGTTGAACAGGTCCCCCTCGCGCAGGTTTTCCAGCACGAACTTGAGCGCCGCGCGGGCCTGGTCCATTTTCTCGTCCGACATGCTGCCCGACCGGTCGACGACGAACACAACGGTCTTCTTCGGTCGCTCGGCGTTCGCGGCCTTGAACTGCGGCGATGCCAGCAGCAGGAAGAATCCGTCGTCCTTGTCCGATGGCCGATAGCTGACGACGCTCGTGCCAACCTTCCCCTTATCGACGTCGAAGAAGAGGCGGAAGTCGCCCGCCGGAATCTCCCCCTGGCTGGTGAAACTCACCGTCGCGTGATGGGCATCCGGGCGTTTGATCGAGATCGCATGCGTCGGACTGTAGACGTTCTTGATCTCGATGCCGCTTTCGAGGGCGATCTGGAAGTCGATCTTCTCGACGGGGTGCGACGTGTATTTGGCGGTGCTCAGCGGGAACAGGAAATCGGTCAACCCCTGCGCCTTCCGCAGGACCTGGCTGTAGCCGAGCGTCACCTTCCGTTCGGCACCGGGCGGCACGGGAAAAACGCTGGTCTGAAACATCCCGGTCCCGATCCATTCGAGCAGCGCGGGATCCTGATTCTTGCGGACGATCGACTCGTACACGCGCCGGGCCTCGACGGCGGACAGCAGCTTGGCGGGAACTTCCTTGCCATCGACCATCAGCGTCAGGCGGTCGATCGCCCCGTCATAAGGGAGCGGAAAGAGGAAGCTGACTTCGAGCGGTCGGCTCCCCGTGTTGACGAACGACTGCGACACGTTGACCCGCGCAATCTGATCGCTGATCCGCGCCTGAACGGCCAACTCCCTGATCTTGTAACCTTCCTGCGGCGTGGCCGAGGGGGAGACAATCGGCCTCGGCAAACCGACCTTCTGCTGTGGGTCGATCACCACCAGCAACCCCTGAGCCTGCGCCGCGACCGGCGACAGACAGAACAACAACGCCACCATCAAGCCGAGCAAGCGTTTCATGGCCGGTTCCCCTCCGAAGCCCGTTTAGCCGCAACGCCAACGGCATGCGCGCGATTCATGGATCGCCCGCCTCCGCGCGCACGCCGTTGGCGTTGCGGCTAAACACAATGCCGTTCCTCCAAGAAGCCGCTCACTGGACGAACGGCTTTGCAGAAAAGTTCCCGAACGGAAACGGTTTCCACGGCTGGGGCGGAGTCTGACCAACGGGAAGGCCCCGGAAGCAGGTGGCAACCCTCGACAATTCCGTCACACGCGAGGCTTTGCAACTCCGCCGATGGCCGCGAGTTGGCGGTCTCGTTCTTCGATGATCGCGGTGATGGTCTGAATGCTGGCCGCATCGAGCACGCGATCTCCGGCGGAGACCGTTTGCTCGATCTGCTCGGGGCTGCGGGCTCCGACGATGGCGGAAGTGACTTCGGGTCTTCGAAGAGTCCACGCGATGGCCACGTCGGACACAGTCCACCCCAATTGCCTAGCTACGGCCGTGAGGGACCCCACAAACGCCAGATTGATCTCAAGCTGGGGCGGCTGAAACCGGGGGTCTCGCGTCCGATGATCTTTGGACGAAAGCGAAGCCACTCGCTCGGCCGTGAACGTTCCCGTGAGCAACCCTTTTCCCATCGGACTGTAACAGACGACACCGATGTTTTCTCGACCACAGAACGGGATGATCTCGGCTTCAGCATCACGGGCGATCATGCTGTACGGTGGCTGATTGGACGTGATCGGGTGAATGGCCTGCAGTCGCTTCAACTGGCTGACGGAATGATTCGAGACACCGATGTGCCGAACCTTCCCCTGCTGCTTGAGGTCCACCAAAGTCTGCCAGCCCTCTTCAATCTCGTTGTCGGGTTCCGGCCAGTGCATCTGGTAGAGATCGATGCAGTCCGTATTGAGTCGCCTCAGGCTGGCCTCACACTCGGCGATCACGCTTTCTCGCTTCAGGCAACATCCAATCTCACCGTTCCCCCGAGGCACCCGCCCGCATTTGGTTGCGATGAGAGGCCGATCAGCCTCGGAAATGGACGCCATCGCTTTCGCAACATGCTCCTCACTCCGGCCTTCCCCATAAACCGCGGCCGTGTCGATCCAGTTGATCCCCAATTCCACCGCTCGAACGATGGCCTTCACTGCGGAGGCTTCGTCCTGATCGCCCCACCCGAATTTCCATTCCCCGCCACCAATGGCCCACGTCCCCAATCCAATCACACTGAGCTTCAGGCCGCTCGGGCCAAGGGTTCGAAACTGCATTGAGTAAGTCCTGTTCGTCCGGATGTCACTTGTCACGACTTCGCCCAAGTTACGATCCGCACCAACCAGACGCGAGTGAAGACCGCAGTTGGTCGCAACGGGTACATTTGGTGCCTGACCCCTGGCTTTTCCACTCCCGCGAGTGTCCCTGTGGGAACGGGCAAATTACCTGGCGTCAAACAATTGAACCGGGTTGATTTTGAATTGGAGCATCTTGGCGGTCTCTCGGCCGTTGTCGCCCCCTTTGCGCTGCATGGTAATGCGGCCGATCTTCAGGTTCCCCGATCGGGTGAGTTCCACCGGGCCATCGCTGTAGAACTTGATGGCCTCGGCGGAGGACCGGATCACCCACTTCGGTTTGTCGCCGCCCTTGTAGGTCACCATCATCCAGTCGGACGCATGAAGGCCATCACCGGCGAGCAGGTCGGAAACAATCTCGGCCTTGTTGGCGGTGAAGAAATCGACGACGGCCTGCTGAGCTTTCTGATCCAGCTCATCCAGATACATTCGCCGCTTGTCGCGGCTGGACTCACGCGGAGGCGTTTCACCGACGAACAACTTCAACGCCTCGACAACATCGGGCGGCATCTTCCACATGGCCGCGTAAGTCTTCAGCCAGCGTTTGTCGATCTGATTGAAGCCATTCGCGCTGCTGACCAGCTTGATCGAAATCCGTTCGACTCGTTCGCCCGACTTCGATTTGACCGTCACTTCGACATCCGCCTTCTCGCCATGCGGCTTCGTCGCCGAGACATTTGTCACATCGGCCACCGAATGCTTCATCGCCTCCAGCCACGCACGAGCATCCGCGTCAGCCTTCCAATTGTTGAACTTGTCGCGAATCTCGTCCTCGTTCTGAAAGCCCCCCTTGGCCGTCTTCGAACCCAGCTCAAATTTGATCTTGGCGGCATCCGCCTCTTGAGCAGAGACAACGCCACAACAAGCCAGCACCCAAACAAGAATCACAGCCCAGAGCTTCACCATCACATTCACCTCTGCGTACTTGGGGGACGTTGAGGATGGTAACGTCATCGCGAATGTGTGGCACGCCCTGAGGCTTTGCGAAGGGCGTGGAAGAGACTCCCAATCACGCACAGAATCCACGCCCTTCGAGGACTCAGGGCCTGCCACACTGTTCACGGCACACGCTGGTCGTGCCATCCCGCCGTTGGTGGTCCAACCCCGGCTGCAGTGCCGATTTCAAGGCCACGCTTCGCAAATGGAACGATTTGTTGCAGGAGCTCGATGTGTCTGTGGTCAAGTTCCGTCCGAAATTTGCTGCGCAGCACATTGAGGAATGTCTCTGAGTGCAAGTCGATAAAACGAACTGCGGCCATTCGTTCCCTTTCGGCTCCCGATCCAGAATATTGGATGGCAACAGAAAACAGCCGAGGACAACAGGTGTACGCCTTGGGGTAAAGGATGCCGCATTGCAGACAGGCAATGACGCCGGGAAAGGAGTAGCCAGCGGTGAATTCACCAAGGAACTCTGATTCTGGAAGCGCAGGGTCGATCTCATCGTCGTGATGACCGCAAATGTCAGACGACCAAGGCAAGAGTTGCGTTTCGCAGAGCGGACAGTGAACGCAGTCGTTCATGCGGATTTCGAGCGAGAATGCGCCTCCGCAGGCAGGACAGATGTCAAAACGATCGCGACTCCATTGACGCAACATCTCCCGCAACTGAACGTCCTCGCCGTCCGTCAGCGTGCCATCGATCTGTTTCTTCATGAGAGTGCGGAAATGGGATTGTGACATGACGACCATAATACCTTGCCTGTCATACGAACGAGCAAGTCCGTCGATGAATAAGACCGGACACCAACAGAAGAGTGTGCTTGATGGGAATATCAGTCTCGATTCACCTCTCATGCCCTTGGCACACAGGTAGCCGAAATGGCAACCTGTGGCACCCAGCGTTCTCCGTCGGTTGAAGTTGTTTGGCCATGCATTGAGAATTGGGACCCCAGTGAATTCTGTTCACGGTCCGTCCAGGAACCTGTAGTCACCTCTCACCAACTCAAGGAACGATCATGCAGCAACGACGAAATCACACGTGGATCTTCTTGCTTGTCGGACTCGTCGCGAGTCCGCTTGTTCTGCTGTCTCAGGTCATTGGACCTGTTCCCGTTGTTGTTGGCACCAAGCCGGAAAACCCCAGCGGACGAAGCATCGACAGCAATCTGTACATGCAGACGGCAGCCGAGCACCGCGCGGCATGTCATCAGGCGTTCAATCTCGCGACGATGAGACTCCAGCAGAAACTCTGCTGCGTGCGAGATCGACGTCCGGTGGCGGTCGTTTTGGATTTGGATGAAACGGTTCTCGACAACGGAGCTTTTCAAACGGCTCAAACTCGTGCCGGTGTGCAATGGGAAAAATTTCGGAAGAGCACACGT